>NZ_JBFBEE010000019.1:0-196315 GCF_040683555.1 Streptomyces sp. NPDC093510 | reverse complement strand
TTTCCGACTCTATCAGACTCTTTCGTGTCCGACTTCCTCGGTGCCTTTCCGGTTCCCGCTCCGGCCTTTCGGCTTTCGCGTTTCCCTTTCCGGCGGTTCCGACTTTATCAGGTCTCATTCGGCTCTCTGACCACGGTCACCGCGAACATGCGGAACCGGACCCGGAGATAGGATCTGATCTGAAGGATGCCGCCGCGGCCGGACGCTTGCGTCCCACGGCCTCAGGCAGGAGTACGACTGTACATCGGTCATCGGGCGGGCGCAAATCGTTTGTGCACCGCTTCTACGTCCGCCAACCGGGACCACTCATGCGGAACCGGGACTTCTTATGACTTACCCTTCTGAACAGTGCGTCGTCCAGGACAGGTAGCGACGGCGGCTATGAATCTCCACCCCCTGGGAGGCTTGCCATGACCAGCGTTTCGTCCCCGCTTGCAGGACGCGCCATTGGGCTCTCTGCTGTACCGGATCCCGTGTTCTCAGGCGCCATGGTCGGGCCTGGCACGGCTATCGATCCCGCGCGTGAGCCGTCCGAGGCCGTCTCTCCCGTGGACGGCATCGTCGTCTCTCTCCACCCGCACGCTTTTGTGGTGGTCGACGACCAGGGTCACGGTGTGCTGACGCACCTGGGCATCGACACTGTCCAGCTGAACGGTGAGGGCTTCGAGCTTCTTGTCGACAAGGGCGACACCGTACAGCGCGGCCAGGCCGTGGTGCGCTGGGACCCGGCCGCCGTCGAGGCCGCGGGCAAGTCCCCCGTGTGCCCGATCGTGGCGCTCGAGGCAACTGCCGAGTCCCTCTCCGGCCTTGTCGAGGCCGGCGAAGTGAAGGCCGGCGACGCGCTCTTCAGCTGGCAGTGACGTCAACGCCGTCGCTGACGGCAGGCACGACAACCACCGCGGCGGCTGGGCCCGCCGCACTACCGGAGACGGGTGAAATGGAGACAACGCTGCGAGGCGTCGGTGTCAGCCACGGTGTGGCGATCGGCGAGGTTCGGCACATGGGTACGGCTGTGCTCGAGCCGCCGGCCAAGCAGATTCCCGCGGAGGAGGCTGAGCGCGAACAGGGGCGCGCTCGCCAGGCCGTGGAAGCTGTGGCGGCCGACCTGAATGCGCGCGGCAATCTGGCGGGTGGCGAGGCCCAGGCGGTGCTCGAGGCGCAGGCCATGATCGCCCAGGACCCGGAGCTCATGTCCGACGTCGACCGGCGCATCACCGTCGGCAGCACGGCCGAGCGCGCCGTCTACGACGCGTTCTCCCACTACCGCGAACTGCTCGCCGGTGCCGGTGAGTACATGGCCGGGCGTGTGGCGGACCTCGACGACGTGCGGAACCGCATCGTCGCGCGTCTGCTGGGCGTCCCGATGCCGGGTGTGCCGGACAGTGACCAGCCGTACGTACTGATCGCGCGTGACCTCGCGCCCGCGGACACCGCGCTTCTCGACCCGGCTCTGGTGCTCGGCTTCGTCACTGAGGAGGGCGGTCCGACGAGTCACAGCGCGATCCTCGCGCGTGCTCTCGGAGTGCCGGCCGTCGTCGCGCTGCCGGGTGCCGGTGAGCTTGTCGAGGGCACGGTCGTCGCCGTGGACGGCAGCACCGGTGAGATCTTCGTGGACCCGAGCGAGGAGAAGCGGGCCCAGCTCGAGGCTGCCGCTGCCGAGCGCAAGGCCGCGCTGGCCGCGTCGACCGGCCCGGGTGCCACGTCCGACGGCCACAAGGTGCCGCTCCTTGCCAACGTCGGCGGTCCCGCCGACGTACCGGCCGCCGTGGAGGCGGGTGCCGAGGGTGTCGGTCTGTTCCGTACCGAGTTCCTCTTCCTGGACGACAGCACGAAGGCGCCGTCCGAGGAGAAGCAGGTCGAGGCGTACCGCAAGGTACTGGAGGCCTTCCCCGAGGGTCGCGTCGTCGTGCGGGTGCTGGATGCCGGCGCGGACAAGCCGCTGGACTTCCTGACGCCGGCCGACGAGCCGAACCCGGCGCTCGGTGTGCGGGGGCTGCGGTCGCTGCTCGACCACCCCGAGGTGCTGCGGACGCAGCTGACCGCGCTCGCCAAGGCCGCCGAGGGGCTGCCCGTCTACCTCGAGGTCATGGCACCGATGGTGGCCGACCGCACCGACGCCAAGGCCTTCGCCGACGCGTGCCGTGAGGCGGGGCTGCAGGCGAAGTTCGGCGCGATGGTCGAGATCCCGTCCGCCGCGCTGCGGGCGCGCTCGATCCTTCAGGAGGTCGAGTTCCTGTCGCTGGGCACCAACGACCTCGCGCAGTACGCCTTCGCGGCCGACCGGCAGGTGGGCGCTGTGTCCCGGCTGCAGGACCCGTGGCAGCCTGCGCTGCTCGACCTGGTCGCGATGTCCGCCGAGGCGGCGAGCGCCGAGGGCAAGAGCTGCGGTGTGTGCGGTGAGGCGGCTTCCGACCCGCTGCTCGCCTGTGTGCTGACCGGTCTGGGTGTCACCTCTCTCTCGATGGGTGCGGCGTCCATTCCCTACGTGCGTGCGACGCTCGGCAAGTACACGCTGGCGCAGTGCGAGCGTGCCGCGTCGGCGGCGCGTGCCGCGGACAGTGCCGAAGAGGCGCGCAAGGCCGCGCAGGCTGTGCTGTCGGGCGAATAGCCTGTCCGCGGTCGGCCCGATCGCGATCCTGAGGGGCGCTCCACCGGTTCGGTGGGGCGCCCCTCAGGCGTTTCAGTGTGTGTGTCCGCCTTCGGGAACGTCGGCTTCGATGTCGGGTGCGGCGCAGTAGTCGACGCCTGACTCCGGGGCGACGAGTTCCCCCGAGATGGCGTCGGTGCAGTAGGCGTCGAAGACCTCTGCCGCGTTGAGGGGGTGGAGTCGGCCGCCGTTCATGCGCCAGCCCTGGACGCGGTCGTGGGTTCCCTCGGCGCTGGAGCGCAGCACCATGCCGACCGCGCGGTGGGTGGCGATGCCGACGGCCAGGACCGTGGCGAACTCCAGGGCCTCCTGGTCGTCGAGCAGGGCACGGCCGTCGGCTTGGACGTCGACGTGCAGTGCGGCGAGGAGGGTTTCGGGGTGGGAGGGCACGCTGCACACGAGATGGCGGGTGCCCGGGCGGGAGGCGTCGAGGGCCCGGGTGATCAGCTCGGAGGCTCGGGCGAAAGCGGCTCGTCCGATGTCCTCGCCGCAGGTGGCGCAGGTGCCGGCGCGGGCGAGCACGACGGTCGCGTACTCCCAGGTGGCCTGGCGCACCGCCTCGTCGACGAGGTCGGGGACCAGGTCGGCGAGGGGCTGGCCCTCGTACGGGACGGTGGGGCCACCTGATGCCAGTTCGGCGGTGAAGCGGGTGCGGCTGGCCGGGGTGTCGGGGTCGAGGCCGGTCTCCGCGCAGTACTCCTCGAACTCCTCGGGGTCGAAGAGGGCGATGGTGGTG
The DNA here is from genome assembly GCF_040683555.1 of Streptomyces sp. NPDC093510. Lineage (NCBI taxonomy): Bacteria > Bacillati > Actinomycetota > Actinomycetes > Kitasatosporales > Streptomycetaceae > Streptomyces > Streptomyces sp. NPDC093510. Next base: position 192,932 of record NZ_JBFBEE010000019.1, on the reverse strand, counting down.
TGGTTGCCCTGGGACGCGAGGGTTTTGAGGAGGCTCTCGACCTGCTCGAGGTACGTCTCATGGTCGTCGAAGGTGAAGGTGCGGTAGCGGCGCATGGCCGCGAAGTCCTCCTCGTCGGCCAGCAGGCCGATGGTTCCGGCGACTTCGCGGCGCAGTGCGCGTCGCATCGTGTCGTGTCGTGTGTGCGCCATGATTTCCCCCTGCATACGGTCGATCAATGCTCACTCACAGTAACGAGTGGCACTGACAATGGCCGCTGAGCTGGGGGAATGTGTCCTCGTCAGGTGCGCTTGCGGGCCAGGTCCGCGTAGAAGTCGAGGAGTTCGAGGCGGTCGACGGAGCCCGGATTGACCGCCTTGTCCAGAGGTGTGCCCTGGAGGAGGCGCTTGACTGGGACCTCGATGCGCTTGCCGGTGAGGGTGTGCGGGACGCCGGGGACTTCGATGACCTCGTCGGGTACGTGGCGCGGCGAGAGCTGCTCGCGGATCGTCCGCTTGATGCGGTCGCGCAGGGCGTCGTCGAGGGTGGCGCCTTCGGCGAGGTGGACGAAGAGCGGCATCCAGTAGCCGCCGTCGGGCTGTTCGACGCCGATGACGAGCGATTCGCGGATCTCCGGGAGCCGTTCGACGGCTTCGTAGATGTCGGCCGAGCCCATGCGGACGCCCTGGCGGTTGAGTGTGGAGTCGGAGCGGCCGTGGATGACCACCGAGCCGCGGGAGGTGAGGGTGATCCAGTCGCCGTGCCGCCAGACTCCGGGGTAGGTGTCGAAGTAGCTGTCGTGGTACCGGGTGCCGTCCGGGTCGTTCCAGAAGTGGATGGGCATGGACGGCATGGGGTTGGTGACGACGAGCTCGCCGACCTCGTCCGTCAGTGCTTTGCCCTGGGGGTCCCAGGACTGCAGGTCCGTGCCCAGGCAGGGGGCCTGGAGCTCTCCGATGTGGACGGGGAGGGTGGGGACTGCGCCGGCGAAGCAGGAGCAGACGTCGGTGCCGCCGCTGACCGATGCCGTCCACAGCCCGCCGGGGGTGTCCGAGAACTCGTCGCGCAGCCAGCGGAATCCGTCGGGGGGCAGCGGGGAGCCGGTCGTCGCGACGCACTTGACGCGGGAGAGGTCGAAGTCGCGGGCGGGGTGGACGTCCGCCTTGCGGCAGGCCATGACGTACGCGGCCGAGGTGCCGTAGAGCGTGGCTCCGGTGCGCTCGGCGATGCGCCACTGGGCGCCGGTGTCGGGGTGGCCGGGGCTGCCGTCGTACAGGACGATCGTGGTGCCCGTGAGGAGACCGGAGACGAGGAAGTTCCACATCATCCAGCCGGTCGACGTGTACCAGAAGAAGCGGTCGTCGGGGCCGAGGTCGCAGTGCAGACCGAGCTGCTTGAGGTGTTCGACGAGGATGCCGCCCTGGGACTGGACGATCGCCTTGGGCAGGCCGGTGGTGCCGGAGGAGTAGAGCACCCACAGGGGGTGGTCGAAGGGCACCGGCTCGAAGGTGGGGGCTGTGTCCCCTGAAGTGAGGGCCGACCATTCCAGGGCGCCTTCGGGAGCGTCGGTGCCGAGCAGCGGGATGTGGACGACGGCGCGCAGGCCGGGGAGTTCGGCGCGGAGTTCGGTGACGGTGTCGCGGCGGTCGTGCTCCTTGCCGCCGTAGCGGTAGCCGTCGACGGTGAAGAGGACGACCGGTTCGACCTGTTGGAAGCGGTCCAGGACGCTGCGGGCGCCGAAGTCGGGGGCGCAGGAGGTCCAGACGGCGCCGACGGCGGCGGTGGCCAGCAGGGCGACGACGGCTTGCGGGATGTTCGGCAGGTAGCCGCTGACGCGGTCTCCGGGGCGTACTCCCAGGTTGCGCAGTTCCGCCGTGAGGGAGCCGACCTGGCGGCGCAGCTCGGACCAGGTGACGGGCTGCGGGTCGTGGCTCTCGTCGACGTGGAGGAGTGCGGGGGTGTCCGCGCGCGTGGGGTCCTCGGCGGCGCGCAGTGCGTGCTCTGCGTAGTTGAGGGTCGCTCCGGGGAACCACTCGGCGCCCGGCATGGCGCGATCGCCCAGCACGCGCGCGTAGGGGGTGGTGAAGCGGACGTCGAACCAGTCGGTGACGGCTTTCCAGAACGTCTCGAGCTCGGTCACCGACCAGCGGTGCAGTGCTTCGTAGCCGCCGTCGGCCGGGGCTCCGTAGTGCTCGGCCGCCCAGGCCTGGAATCGGGTGACCTGCGCTTCGGCGATCCTCTCCGGGCTGGGCTGCCAGAGCGGCGCAGGGTTCGCTGAGGACGTCATGGGGCGGCTCCCGGACTGTACGCGTCGTATGCGTGTGGGGTGCGCACGTGCTGGGTGTGCGCGTGAACACGGCTGCAAGGGACGATGCCACGTGATCGACTTCCGCACCAGGGTGTGCCCCACACAGTCGGGCCGTCGGACATGTGCCGTCGCCCCAGGTGAACGGCAGTTGAACGCGGCACACACGCGGCTTCTTCGGTGGCAGGGTGAGCAGCATGAACGGTCGTGACCTGGTGCGTTCGGTGAAGGCGGTCGGCATGATCGGCACGGCGCGGGGGTTGCGCACGGTGCGTTCCTCGTGGCGCAGGTGGCGGGCGGACGCGACGGGGCTGGCGCCCCGGGGTGCGGAGCGCGCGCGGGTGCCGGGGGCCGTGACGGGGATGGAGCCGGAGCCCGGTGGTGGTGTGGTGCGGTTCGCCCGCTCCGAGCTGCGGGTGCGGGTGACCGTCGGTGGAGCTGTCTTCCTGGGGTGGGACGGGGCGGCGCCCGAGCCGTCGTACGCGTTGTCGTGCGGGAGTCCGGAGCCGGATCCGCGGGCCGTGCTGGAGCCCGACAAGGAGGGTGGCTGGCGGGTCGTGTCGGAGCGGACCACGGTCGTCGTCTCTCGGCATGGGGCGGTGGAGCTGCGCACGCCGGGCGGTGTGATGCTGCGGCGCGATCTCCCGCCGCGGTGGTGGGAGCCGGCCGCGGGGGGCGTCGCACGCTGGGTGCAGCGGTCGGAGGTGGCCGCGGACTCGCGGTTCTTCGGGCTGGGCGGCCGGTCCTGCGGGGCACGGCTGCGGAACGGGACGTACCGGCTGTGGAACACCGATCCGGGCGGCTCCTTCGGGCCCGATGACGATCCGCTGTACATCACCATGCCGGTGCAGATGGTGGTGGCCGATGCCGCCACGCACCTGGTCTTCCACGACAACACGTGGGAGGGCGAGGTCTCGGTGCACGAGGGTGTGGAGGGCGACGGGTCCGGCCACGACCGGGCGGGTTCGTGCGAGGTGCGGATGAGTGGCGGGCCGCTGCGGAGCTGGGTGATGGTGGGCACTCCCGCGCGCGTGATGCATGCCTGGGCGACCCTCACCGGTCCGCCTGCGCTGCCGCCCTCGTGGGCGCTCGGGCACCATCACGCGCGGTGGGGCTTCGGCAGTGAGCAGGAGGTGCGGCGGATCGTCGCCGGCTACCAGGAGCGGGGGCTGCCGTTGGACGCCGTCCATCTGGACATCGACCACTACGAAGCGCATCAGGTCTTCACCGTCGACAAGGAGCGCTTCCCCAAACTGCCGCAGTTCGCCGATGAGTTGCGCAGGGACGGGATCCGGCTTGTCTCGATCGTCGATCCGGCGGTGAAGTCCGAGCCGGGTGTCGAGGTGTACGACAGTGGCATGGCGGCCGACGCCTTTGTGCGGGACGCAGTGGGGCGACCGGTGCGCGGTGTGGTGTGGCCCGGAGAGGCGGTGTATCCGGATTTCACCGACCCACGCGCGCGGGAGTGGTGGGGCACGCTCTACGAAGAGCGTCTCGATCAGGGGTTCGCGGGTTTCTGGCACGACATGAACGAGCCGGTGTCGTTCGCCGCGTTCGGTGAGACGACGCTCCCCCGGTCGGCGCGGCACTCTCTGGAGGGGCGTGGCGGTGACCATCGGGAGGCCCATAACGTGTACGGCCTGGGGATGGCCCGCGCCGGGTACGAGGCGCTGTGCGCACTGCACCCCGGAGAGCGGCCCTTCTTGTTCTCGCGTTCCGGGTGGGCGGGGATGCAGCGCTACGGAGGGACGTGGTCCGGCGACGTGTCCTCGGACTGGCCGGGGCTGCGGGCGTCGTTGTCGCTGGTGCTGGGGCTGGGTCTGTGTGGTGTGCCGTACTCGGGTCCTGATGTGGGCGGGTTCGGCGGGAGTCCGTCACCGGAGCTGTATCTGCGGTGGTTCCAGTTGGGGGCCCATCTCCCGTTGTTCCGTACGCACGCGGCGATCGGGGCGGGTCGGCGGGAGCCGTGGGAGTTCGGTGCCGAGGTGCTGGAGCACGCGCGCGAGGTGCTGGTCGAGCGCAGGCGGCTGTTGCCGTACTTCGTGACGCTCGCCCATCTCGCGCGGCGTACGGGTGCTCCTTATGTGCGGCCCTTGTGGTGGGCCAATCCTGAGGACAGGGCGCTGCGGGACTGCGAGGACGCGTTCCTGCTGGGGGACTCCTTGCTGGTGGCGCCGGTCCTGGAGAGCGGTGCTGTGCGGCGGACGGTGCGGTTGCCGCCGGGGCGCTGGTACGACACGGCGACCGGCAGGGCCTACGAAGGGCCCGTAAAGGTTCTGGTGGATGCTCCGTTGTCGCGCATTCCTGTGTTCGCGCGCGGGGGCACGGTGTTGCCCGTGCGGGGGTGCGACGGTGGCCTGGAGTTGGAGGTGTGGGCGCCCGCCGAGGGGCGCACGGGTGGCGGTGTCGTGGTCGCCGACGTGGGTAACGGCTGGGCGGAGGCGGAGTTGGAGCGGTTCACGACGCGGTGGAGCGAGGGGGAAGTGGTCGTCGAGCGGGACGGGGGCGGGCCCGCACCGGGGCGTCCGGTGCGGGTGCGCGGGCTCGACGGCTGAGAGCGGGTTACGGCTGGGAGTGAGCGGCCGCTGCGGGTCGGCAGGTGACGCGCGTCAGTAGCGTCCCTCGAACCACGCGTGTGCCGCCAGCGTGTGCAGCGGGAAGGCGAGTTCGTCGGGGCGGCGCAGCACGTCCCAGCCTTCGGTCTCGTCGGTCGGCGCGGTCGCCGGCAGGTCGGAGACGGGCTGTGCGGGGAGGAGGCCGAAGAGCAGGAGGTATCCGTCGGGGGCGCTCATGGCGTCGGCCAGGCGTACGTCGCGGCTCTCCGCGCCGATGCCGGTCTCCTCCTTCAGCTCGCGCACGACCGCGTCGCGCCAGTCCTCCCTGTCGTCGATGAACCCGCCGGGCAGCGCGATGCCGCCGAGCGCGGGGGCGACGGTTCGGGTCACGACGACCAGGCCGGTGCCCTGTGTGTCGTACACGGGCTGGAGGGCGACCGCCACGGGCAGCGGATTGCGGTAGGCCACAGTGCGGCACGTGGCGCAGGTGCGGGGCCAGCCCGAGGGGTGGTCTTCGTAGGACGCTCCGCAGCTCGAACAGTGGGAGCCCGGAACGGAGTTGGTGGGGTGTGGGGATGCTGACACGCCGCGGACTGTATCGGATCCCCGATGCGTCGGTCTTTCGCGGGTGGCGGCGGTCCTGATAGACGCAGGGGCATGACACGACTTGTCCCCACCCTGCGGAACCTCGCCGTCTGTGCCACCGCTCTGCTGGCCGTGGCCGCGACCCCCTCCCCCGTGCACGCGAAGCCCGCACCGAAGGCTCCGGAGGAGTTCGTCGCGCTGCGCGACGTCGACCCGACGATCATCCAGGAGATGCGCTACTTCACCCCGCACAACTTCGTCGGGGAGCCCATCAAGGGCTACAAGAAGCCGATGTGCATCCTCACCGAGCCGGCGGCGAAGGCCCTCCACAAGGCGCAGCGCAAGCTCCTTCGCAAGGGCTACTCCCTGAAGGTGTACGACTGCTACCGCCCGCAGCGAGCCGTCGACCACTTCGTGCGCTGGGCCGAGGATCTCGCCGATGAGCGCATGAAGGCGGAGTTCTATCCCCGTGTCGACAAGTCGCGTCTGTTCGCGGACGGTTACATCGCGGAGAAGTCCGGGCACAGCCGGGGCTCGACCGTGGATCTGACCGTGGTGCGCCTGCCTGCTCTGCCGACCCGTCCGTACGTCCCCGGGGAGCCCCTCACGCCGTGCTTCGGTCCGCGGAACGAGCGCTTCCCCGACAACTCGGTGGACATGGGGACGGGGTTCGACTGCTTCGACACGCTGTCACACACGGACGACCCGCGGATCAAGGGCGAGCAGCGGGTCAACCGCGATCTCCTGCGGAGCGCGCTGGGCAAGGAGGGTTTCGTCAACCTTCCGGAGGAGTGGTGGCACTTCACCCACAAACCTGAGCTGTTCCCCGACACCTACTTCGACTTCCCCGTCTCGCGGCGGTCGTTGCAGGGGAAGTAGCGCCGGAGCATGCCCCATGGCACACTTTCCTGACGTTCCGTCAGATCCAGTGCTGGAGGGGCCTTGTCGCGTACGCGCACACCCGTAGTGGCCAACTGGTTCACCGGGGAAGGTGACGACTTCCGCCTTCTGGGCACGCGCTGTTCGGCGTGCGCCTGCGTCTTCTTCCCTCGCGAGGACGGGTTCTGCCGTAATCCGGGCTGCGGGGGCGGAGAGCTGGCCGAGGTGCCGCTGTCGCGGCGCGGGCGCGTCTGGTCGTACACCGACGGCCGCTACCGGCCGCCCGCGCCGTATGTCTCCGACCCGGAACTTCCATGGGAGCCCTACACGTTGATCGCTGTGGAGCTGGAAGCGGAGCGGATGGTGGTGCTCGGTCAGTCGGTTCCGGGGGTGCCCGTGGCCGATCTGGAGGTCGGCATGGAGGTCGAGATCGTCCCCGGGGTGCTGCACGAGGACGACGAGACGACGTGGACGACCTGGCACTGGCGGCCTGTGGGGGTGGGCGCATGACCGGAGAGGTGGCGGTGCTCGGCGCGGGCATGCACCCCTGGGGCAAGTGGGGGCGCGGATTCGTCGAGTACGGGGTGGCGGCGGCGCGTGCCGCGCTCGCGGACGCCGGGGTCGACTGGCGGGACGTGGGCTCCATCGTCGGCGCGGACACGGTGCGCGGCGGCTACCCCGGTTACGTGGCGGGGGCGACGTTCGCCAAGGCGCTCGGCTGGCAGGGCGCACGCGTGGCGAGTGTGTACGCGGCCTGTGCCTCGGGCGCCCAGGCCATCCACGCGGCGCGTACGCAGATCCTCGCGGGCATGGCCGACGTGGTCCTGGTGGTGGGCGCCGACGCGGCCCCCAAGGGGTTCTTCCGGCCCGCGGGCGGGGACCGGCCGGACGATCCCGACTGGCTGCGCTTCCGCGTCCTCGGGGCGACCAACCCCGCCTACTTCGGCCTGTACGCGCGCCGTCGGATGGCGGTGCACGGCGACACCCTGGAGGACTTCGCCCAGGTCAAGGTGAAGAACGCGGCGGTGGGCGCCCTCAACGCGAACGCGCGCTACCGCAAAGCGGTCACCGCGGAGGAGGTCGCCGCGTCCGCCGTCGTGGCCGATCCGCTGCGGCTGCTCGACATCTGCGCCACCTCGGACGGCGCCGCGGCCCTGGTGCTCTCCAGCATGGAGTTCGCGCGGCGGCACGGAGTGGCGGACCCGGTGCGCATCCGCGCGGTGTCCACGGTGACGCCGACCTATCCGACGACGGTGCTCGACCTGCCGGACATCGCCACGGACTCGGCCGCTGTCGTGGACCCCGCCGACGGGACGTTCCGCGCGTCCATCGCGCGGGCCGCGTACGAAGAAGCGGGCATAGGCCCCGAGGACATATCGCTGGCCGAGGTCTACGACCTGTCGACCGCCCTGGAACTGCAGTGGTACGAGGACCTGGGGCTGTGCGGCGCGGGCGAGGGCGCCAAGCTGCTGCGCGACGGGGCGACGGCACCGGGCGGGCGTGTGCCCGTGAACACCAGCGGAGGGCTCGCGTCCTTCGGAGAAGCGGTGCCCGCCCAGGCCATCGCCCAAGTATGCGAAGTCACCTGGCAGTTGAGGGGGACCGTCGGGGCCCGGCAGGTCGATGGTGCGCGTGTGGGGGTCACCGCGAACCAGGGCCTGTTCGGTCACGGGTCTGCGGTCGTCGCGGTGCGCTGAGCCCGTCCTCGGGGCCACGGGCCGCTCCGGCACGGGCGCCGCGGAGGAAGCCCCACACGCCGGTAATCCGTTGCCGTCCGCGACCTTGACGCTCCATCACCATCGGTGAACACTTCCGGGTGTCAGTCGGCGTCGCCGCACTTCGGCTCCACGCGTTCGGATGCGTCTGCGCGCGCGAAGGGTCTGCACGAAGGGCCTGGTCAACAGGTCATCCCCCATGGGCGATTCGACTGCGACGGCACGCTCGCCACGGACGCCGGGCGGGGTTCGGGAGACCTCAGCCCCCGGCTGCGTCAGCCGGGCGTATCCAGGCAGCAGTCGTGGGAACGCACCCTGCACGGAGGACCGGGGCCCAGCGCCCCGGGCGAGGTCCTAGGAGCCGCCATGTACTCGAACGGGGACATCTTCGTCGGTGAGGTCATCGGCACCGCGATCCTGATTCTTCTCGGCGCCGGCGTGTGCGCCGCCGTCACGCTCAGCCATTCGAAGGCGAAGGCCTCCGGATGGGTCGTCATCGCCTTCGGATGGGGCTTCGGCGTGCTCGCCGGCGCGTACACCGCGGGCCCGCTCTCCGGCGGTCATCTCAACCCCGCCGTCACGCTCGGCATCGCGATCGACACCGAGAAGTGGGACAAGGTCTGGATCTACGTCCTCGGGCAGATGGTCGGCGCGATGCTCGGCGCCGTCCTCGCCTATCTCGTCTACCTCGCGCAGTTCAACGCCAACGTCACACGGAGCGTCAAGGACAAGGTGACCAGCGCACACGAACCGACGCCGACGCTCGGCATCTTCTCCACCATCCCGGAGATCCGGAACCCCCTCGCCAACATCGTCACCGAGGTCATCGCGACCGTCGCCCTGGTGCTGCCCATCCTGGCCTTCGGGCTCACCGAGGGGCTCGGCGAGTCCGGCACGCAGACGCTGATCGTGGCCTTCCTGGTCGTCGGTATCGGCCTCTCCCTCGGCGGCCCCACGGGGTACGCCATCAACCCCGCGCGCGACCTCGGTCCGCGCATCGTGCACACGTTCCTGCCGATCCCCAACAAGGGCACGTCCGACTGGAGCTACGCCTGGGTTCCGGTGGCCGGACCGCTGATCGGCGGAGCTCTCGCGGGCCTCATCTACAACGCAGCCTTCTGAGTCTTCCCACCAAGGGCCATCAAGGGGTAGCCATGCCGGACAGCTCCGAGAAATTCGTCGCCGCCATCGACCAGGGCACCACTTCGAGCCGTTGCATCATCTTCGACCAGGACGGCGCGATCGTCGCCGTGGACCAGCGCGAGCACCGCCAGATCTTTCCCAAGCCCGGCTGGGTGGAGCACGACGCCACCGAGATCTGGTCCAAGGTGCAGGCGGTGGTCGCGGGGGCGATCGCCAAAGCCGGTCTCCGCGCCGACCAGCTGAGCGCGCTCGGCATCACCAACCAGCGCGAGACCACGGTCCTGTGGGACCGCGCCACCGGCAAGCCCGTGCACAACGCGATCGTCTGGCAGGACACCCGCACCTCGGCGCTCTGCAACGAACTGGGCGGCGCGGACGGCCAGGACCGCTTCCGCGAGCAGACGGGGCTGCCCCTGGCGAGCTACTTCTCCGGACCCAAGGCCGCCTGGCTGCTCGACAACGTGCCGGGGCTCAGGGCGCGCGCCGAGCGGGGCGAGATCGCCTTCGGCACCATCGACTCCTGGTTGATCTGGAACCTCACGGGCGGCACCGACGGCGGCAAGCACGTCACCGACGTCACCAACGCGGGCCGCACCATGCTGATGAACCTGGAGACGCTCCAGTGGGACCGGTCGATCCTGTCGGCCATGAACGTCCCCGAAGCGGTGCTGCCGGAGATCAGGTCGTCGGCCGAGGTGTACGGAACGGCCGTGGGCCAGCTCTCCGGAGTGCCCGTCGCCTCCGCCCTTGGCGACCAGCAGGCGGCCGTCTTCGGGCAGGCCTGCTACGACACGGGGACGGCCAAGAACACGTACGGGACGGGCAGCTTCCTGCTGCTCAACACCGGTAACCGGCCCGTCCCCTCCAAGAACGGTCTGCTCACGACGATGGGCTACAAGATCGGCTCCGAAGCGCCGGTGTACTGCCTGGAGGGGTCCATCGCGATCACCGGGGCGCTGGTGCAGTGGTTCCGTGACCAGCTCGGCATCATCCGCAACGCCGACGAGATCGAGCCGCTCGCGGCGAGCGTGGACGACAACGGCGGGGCGTACATCGTGCCGGCGTTCTCCGGTCTGTACGCGCCCTACTGGCGCTCCGACGCCCGCGGCGTCGTCACCGGCCTCACCCGGTACGTCACCAAGGCGCACCTCGCGCGCGCGGTCCTGGAGGCGACCAGCTGGCAGACCCGCGAAGTCGTGGACGCCATGTACCAGGACTCCGGAGTGCGGATCACCACCCTCAAGGTGGACGGCGGCATGACCAAGAACAACCTGCTGATGCAGCACCAGGCGGACGTTCTGGGTGTGCCGGTGATCCGCCCGAAGGTCTCGGAGACCACGTGTCTGGGCGCGGCGTACGCGGCCGGGCTCGCGACCGGCGTGTGGAACGACCTCGACGAGCTCAAGGCGCACTGGCAGCAGGACGTGGAGTGGTCACCGCGGATGGATGCCGCGTCGCGGGACCGTGAGTTCCACAACTGGCACAAGGCGGTGGAGCGGAGCTTCGGCTGGCTGGAGGACGGAGAGGGCTGAGAGGACCTGAGCCCCGGCGGGACTGCGGCCCGTACCCCGGTCGGCGGGGGTACGGGCCGTGGATGTGCGCCCGTGCGCGGGCCGGTCAGGTGGTCGCGGGCTCCCTGGCGGCCGCGACCGCCGCCCTCGCGTGTTCGACGACGTCGATGAGGACCTCCTTGACGGACTCCCGGTCACGCGCGTCGCAGAGCACGACCGGCACTTCGGAGTCGAGGTCCAGCGCCTGGCGCACGGTGTCTGCGGGATAGCGCGAGGCACCTTCGAAGCAGTTGACGCCGACGACGAACGGTATGGAGCGCCGTTCGAAGTAGTCGACGGCGGCGAAGCAGTCCTCCAGGCGGCGGGTGTCGGCGAGGACCACGGCGCCCAGTGCCCCGGTGGCCAGCTCGTCCCAGAGGAACCAGAAGCGGTCCTGGCCCGGAGTGCCGAAGAGGTAGAGCACCAGGTCCTCGCGGAGCGTGATGCGGCCGAAGTCCATGGCCACCGTGGTGGTGTGCTTGCCCGTGACGCCGCGTGTGTCGTCGACGGGACGGCCGGCCTCGCTGAGGGTCTCCTCGGTGCGCAGCGGCTTGATCTCGCTGACCGCGCCGACCAGGGTCGTCTTGCCGACGCCGAAGCCGCCCGCCACCAGGATCTTCAGCGTGACCGGCTCCACGGGGGCCTTGCCGCGCTCAGTACGCCTGAAGATCATCGCTCACTTCTCCTGCATCGGTGGTGTCGCGCGGCGCCGGTCCGTATCCGCCGCCGCCGGGGGTTTCGATCACGAGTACGTCGCCGGGGCCCAGGTCGGCCGAGTCGCTGCCCGCGAGCTCCACGACGGTGCCGTCCGCGCGTTCCACGCGGTTGGCGCCGAGCGCGCCGTCGGCGCCGCCCGCCATGCCGTACGGGGCGACCCTGCGGTGCTGCGACAGGGTGGAGACCGTCATCGGCTCGCAGAAGCGGAGGCGGCGCACGGCTCCGTCCCCGCCGCGCCATCTCCCGCTGCCGCCGCTGCCCCGGCGCACGGCGAACTCCTCCAGGAGGACGGGCAGCCGCCACTCCAGGACCTCGGGGTCGGTGAGCCGCGAGTTGGTCATGTGGGTCTGCACGACGGGCGCGCCGTGGAAGCCGTCGCCCGCTCCGGAGCCGGAGGCCACCGTCTCGTAGTACTGGTGGTGGTCGTTGCCGAACGTGACGTTGTTCATCGTGCCGGAGCCTTCGGCCTGCACGCCCAGGGCTGCGTAGAGCGCGCCCGTGAGGGCCTGGGAGGTCTCGACGTTGCCCGCGACGACGGCGGCGGGCGGCCGGGGCGCGAGCAGCGAGCCGGGCGGCACGATGATGCGCAGAGGGCGCAGGCAGCCGTCGTTGAGCGGGATGTCGTCGTCGACGAGGGTGCGGAAGACGTACAGGACGGCGGCGTTGACCACCGCGAAGGGGGCGTTGAAGTTCGTGGCGAGCTGTGGCGACGTACCGCTGAAGTCGATGGTCGCCGAGCGGTCGGCGCGGTCCACGGTGACGCGGACCTGGAGGGTGGCGCCCGAGTCGGTTTGATAGGCGAACTCGCCCTCTTCAAGGACGTCGATGACACGGCGTACGGATTCCTCGGCGTTGTCCTGTACGTGCTTCATGTACGCCTGGACCACGTCGAGTCCGAAGTCGTCGATCATGCGGGTGACTTCGTCGACGCCCTTCTTATTGGCGGCGATCTGGGCGCGCAGGTCGGCGAGGTTGGTGTCCGGGTTGCGTGAGGGGTAAGGGGCGTCGGTGAGCAGGCGGCGGGTCTCGGCCTCACGGAAACGGCCCTCTTCCACAAGAAGCCAGTTGTCGAAGAGGATGCCCTCCTCGTCGATGGTGCGGCTGCCGGCCGGCATGGACCCGGGGGCGATGCCGCCGATCTCTGCGTGGTGGCCGCGCGAGGCCACGTAGAAGAGAATCCGCGCTGCCGAAGTACCGTGCTCCTCCGAAGTGGCGTGCTCCCCCGGTCCGTCGAACACCGGCGTGATGACCGTGACGTCGGGGAGGTGCGTGCCGCCGTGGTACGGGTCGTTGACGGCATAGGTGTCCCCGGGGCGCATGCCGGTGCCGCGTCGCGCGATCACTTCCTTCACGCTGGTGCCCATCGAACCCAGGTGGACGGGGATGTGCGGAGCGTTGGCGACGAGGTTGCCGTCGGGGTCGAAAAGCGCGCAGGAGAAGTCGAGCCGTTCTTTGATGTTCACCGACTGGGACGTGGACTCCAGGCGGGCGCCCATCTGTTCGGCGATGGACATGAAGAGATTGTTGAAGACTTCGAGGAGAACGGGGTCGGCCGCGGTGCTCGCGGTGGAACTCTCCGGCGCCGTGACGCGTTCCATGATCAGGTGGCCCGCGTCCGTCGCCGCCGCCTGCCAGCCGTCGTCCACGACCGTCGTGGCGCCTGCTTCGGTGATGATCGCCGGTCCGGTGACGGTCTCGCCGGGCGGGAGTTCCTCGCGGCGGTGCAGGGGTACGTCGCGTCGGGTGCCGCCGGTGTGCAGGCTGACCCGCCGGGGGGTGCCGGGCGTGATGGGGCCGGCGAGGGTGGAGAGATCGGGTGGCTCGGTGATCCCGGTGGCCTCCACGGAGAGGGCCTCCACGACGACGGGCCGGTCCAGGGTGAAGGAGTAGGTGGCGCGGTGGCGGTCCTCGAAGTCCCGGGTCATGCCGTCCGGGTCCGTGAGCTCCACGGTCAGGGTGGTGTCCGTGCCGTCGTAGCGGAGCTGGGCGCGGCGGGTGACGCGGATGCGGTCGGTCGGCACGTCCTCGGCGAGGAGCTCTTCCCGGGCCGCGCTCTCCAAGTCGTCCGCGATTTTGCTGACATGAGGCATCGATGACGCCTCCAGGGGCGTCTCCACGGACTGTTCGCGCATCGCCGTGGTGTCGGCGAGACCGATGCCCAGGGCGGAGAGCACGCCGGCCATCGGTGGTACGAGGACGGTGCGGATGCCGAGCGAGTTGGCGACCATGCACGCGTGCTGGCCGCCCGCACCGCCGAACGTGGTCAGGGCGTAGCGCGTGACGTCGTGGCCCTTCTGGACCGAGATGCGCTTGACAGCGCCCGCGATGTTGGCCACCGCGATCCGCAGATAGCCCTCCGCCACCTGCTCGGGCGTGCGGTCGTCGCCCGTCGCCGCGCGGATCTCATCGGCCAGGTCCGCGAATCGGTCGCGGACGAGGTCACCGTCGAGGGGCTGGTCGCCGTCGGGGCCGAACACCGCGGGGAAGTGGCCGGGCTGGATGCGGCCGAGGGCCACGTTGGCGTCGGTGACCGTGAGCGGCCCGCCGCGTCGGTAGCTCGCCGGGCCGGGGTCGGCGCCCGCCGAGTCGGGACCGACGCGGTAGCGGCTGCCGTCGAAGTGGAGCACGGACCCGCCGCCCGCGGCGACGGTGTGGATGTCGAGCATCGGGGCGCGCAGCCGGACCCCGGCGATCTGCGTGGTGAAGACCCGCTCGTACTCGCCCGCGTAGTGCGACACGTCCGTCGACGTGCCGCCCATGTCGAAGCCGATGACGCGGTCGAAGCCTGCGAGGCGCGACATGCGGGCCATGCCGACGATGCCGCCCGCGGGGCCGGACAGGATCGCGTCCTTGCCGCGGAACTGCCCCGCCTCGGTGAGCCCGCCGTTCGACTGCATGAACATCAGCCGTACGCCGTGGAGTTCGTCGGCGACGTGCCGGACGTAGCGGCGCAGGACCGGCGACAGATACGCGTCGACGACCGCGGTGTCGCCGCGCGGGACGAGCTTCATGAGGGGGCTTACCTCGCTGGAGAGCGAGATCTGAGGGAAGCCGGTGCGGGCGGCGAGGTCACCGATGGCCTGTTCGTGGGCGGGGTACAGGTGGCTGTGCACGCAGACCACCGCCACGGAGCGGATGCCGTCGTCGTACGCGTGGCGCAGCGGGTCCGCGAGGCCCTCCAGGTCGGGTGGGCGCAGCACGTCGCCGTCGGCGGTGACGCGCTCGTCCACCTCGATGACGCGGTCGTAGAGGGGTTCGGGGAGGACGATCTCGCGGGCGAAGATCCGCGGGCGGTTCTGATAGGCGATGCGCAGGGCGTCCCGGAAGCCGCGGGTGATGACCAGGGCGGTGGGCTCTCCCGTGCGCTCCAGGAGGGCGTTGGTGGCGACGGTGGTGCCCATGCGGACGGCGTCGACGGAGGCGGTGTCCGTACCGCCTTCCGACGCCGCGTCGTCGAGCAGGGCGCGGATGCCCGCGACCGCCGCGTCCCGGTGGCGCACGGGGTCGGTGGGGCCGGCCGGGCTGTCTGGGCCGGCCGGGCCGGCTGCGTTGTCGGAGAGAAGCTTGTGCGTGCGGAGGCTGCCGTCCGGGCGCCTCGCGACGATGTCGGTGAAGGTGCCGCCCCTGTCGACCCAGAACTGCCAGCCAGTCACGTTGCCACTCCCGCTTCCGCGCTGTTCAGAGCGCCCGGAGGCCGCTGATCACGTCGCGCAGAATACTCTCGTCCGGCAGCTCGGCAGGGGGAACGGGACGGGTCACGTGCACCAGTTCGTCCTCGACGAGATCACCGATGAGAACGCGCACCACGCCGATGGGCAGGTCGAGTTCGGCCGCCAGTTCGGCGACCGACTGGGGCGTGTCACGACAGAGCTCGACGATGTCCACGTGCTCCGGAGACAGCGTCTGGTCGGCCTCGTGTACGCCGGACGCCCGGGCTTCGGTGACGACGACCGCGATCAGGTCGAGCCGGTGCTGCCCGGTGCTCGTGGTGCGGCCGCGTGTCATGGCATAGGGACGCACCACGGGACCTGCGTCGTCGTCGAACCAGCGGGGCGCCTCCTGCGCCCCCGGTAACTTCCGCTGGGCCTCGGTGATTCTCTGGGTCGCTCGACCGTCGTCGCTCATGACCTCCCACTACCCCCCGGCGGGCAGATCCGTGCGCGGCGCCGTACCCAGATGCACACCCACCCGCTTGACCAGCAGCGTCATTTCGTACGCCACCAGGCCTACGTCGGAATCCGCGTCCGAGAGGACGGCGAGGCAGCTGCCGTCGCCCGCTGCCGTGACGAAGAGGAAGGCGTCGTCGAGCTCGACCACGGTCTGGCGGACCCTGCCCGCCTCGAAGTGCCGGCCGACCCCCTTGGCGAGGCTGTGGAACCCGGAGGCGACGGCGGCGAGGTGCTCGCTGTCCTCCCGGGTCAGGTTCTTCGACACACCGGTCGGCAGGCCGTCTCCGGAGAGCACGAGTGCCTTGCGGATGCTGGCGACGCGCTGCACCAGGTCGTCGAGGAGCCAGTTCAGCTCCCCCCTCCCTCCGGTCGTGGTGGTGCGTGCGTCGGCATTCGGTGCGGTCATCGACCGTCCCCCTCGGATGTGGTTCCTGGTGCTGTGCCGTTCGTGGCGTCGTCGCCCACGGCGTTCTCGTCGCGGCCGCGCTGCCAGCCCCGCTGGAGCGAGGCCATGCGGCTGCGTACCTCGTCCGCGTCGCGCTCCTCGGGCCGGGTCTCGGCACGTTCGGGGCGGCGGTCGGGTCCGTCCTTCAACTGCGGGGCGAGGTTGGCCTGCCGGACCCGGCGGGGCAGTCCGCCCGGAGCGGTCGTGGTGGTGTCGGGCGTCGCCGCCGGTCGGAGCCCGGTGCCGTCCCAGGGGGCGCGGTCCGGTGTTGCGCGCTCCGGAGTGGCCCGCTCTGGACTGACACGGCCTGGCATGGCACGGTCCGGAGTGGCGGGGCGGCGGCCGCGCCGGGCGAGGTCCGACGGCATGTCGTCGACGGCCGTGACGTCGTGGTGCGGGGGCACCAGGCCGGGCCAGGCGGGCTGCGGCTGCGGGCGCCTCGGGGTCTCGTCCTCGGCCGCCGGGGCCAGGGGCCTGCTGTCCGGGTGCCGGCCTTCCTGGAAACGGCCGTCCAGCGGACTGTCCTCGGGGAAACGGCTGTCCTGGGGCCCGCCTTCGGGGAAACGGCTGTCCTGGTACCTGCCGTCGGGCCTGGTGTGCGTCACCGGGCGGCCGTTCGAGCGGACCAGTTTCGGGGTCCTTCGGCGCGGCAGCGGGACGGGTCCTCCGGAGTGGGCGTCCTCGCCGGGACCGTCCTCGGCCCCGGCGGGCGCGGCGTCCCTGCGGGTCGGCTCCGCGCGGCTCGCCTCACGGTCGTCACGGGCCTGCTGGTGCTGTTCGCCCGGCGTACCGGCCACCCGGCGGCGCGGCCGGAAGAGGCCGCCGCGCTCGCTCTCCTCGTCGCCGAGGGCGCCGGGGAAGGCATCGAGGTCGGCCAGGCTGACGGGCGCCTCCAACTCGACGGGGCCGTCGAGGACGGAAGCGGGCAGGCCCGGCAGCTGCACGGGCACCTGGGCGAGCGCGGCCGCGCGGTCGGCTCCCTTGTCGGCGCCTGCCACGGCCTCCCTGGTCGGCCCACGGTCGAGCCGGAAGCCCGCGCCACCGGTGTCGGGCACGTCGTCGGTGAGCAGCGACTCGGGAATGAAGACGACAGCGGTCGTGCCGCCGTACGGAGAGGGCTGCAGCGAGACGCGGACGCGCTGGCGCTGTGCCAGGCGGCTGACCACGAACAGGCCGAGCCGGTCGGTGTCGGACAGCTCGAACTCGGGGGTCTCCGCGAGCCGCAGATTGGCGTCCAGGAGCGCGTCGGCCGCCATGCCGAGGCCCCGGTCGTGGATCTCCAGCGTGAAGCCGTTGGCGACGTGCTCACCGAGCACCTGTACCGCGGTGTGCGGGGGCGAGAACACCGTGGCGTTCTCCAGGAGTTCGGCCATGAGGTGTGTGAGGTCGGCGACCGCGGGTCCGGTGACCGCGATGCGGGGCAGGCGACGGACCTCGATGCGTTCGTAGTCCTCGACCTCGGCGACGGCGGCGCGGACGACGTCCATGAGCTGGACCGGCTTGCGCCACTGGCGCGACGGGGCGGCGCCGGAGAGGATCACGAGGCCCTCGGCGTGCCGGCGCATGCGGGTGGTCAAGTGGTCGAGGCGGAACAGGTCGGCGAGCTCGTCGGTGTCCTCGGTCCTGCGCTCCATGGCGTCCAGGAGGGTCAGCTGCTTGTGCAGCAGGACCTGGCTCCGGCGCGCGAGGTTGACGAAGACCTCGGAGACGCCGCGGCGCAGGTCGGCCTGTTTGACGGTGGCTTCGACAGCGGCGCGCTGCAGCGTGTTGAGGGCCTGCCCGACCTGCCCGATCTCGTCCTTGCCGTACTCCAGTCGGGGCGCCTCGGTCTCCACGTCGACCTGCTCGCCCGCGGCCAGCCGACGCAGCACGCCCGGCAGCCGGACTCCGGACGCCTCGTGGGCCTCCAGCCGCAGCCGGCGCAGGTCACGGATGAGGCTGCGGCCGATGCGCACGGACAGGAAGAGCGAGACCAGCAGCGCCAGCAGACCGAGCACACCGGCCGCGATGACCCGCACGATCACGCCGACGGCCGCCGGCTCCACGCTGTCCTGGAAGCGTTCGGTCGCCTCGATGTTGCTTTCGGAGAGCTGCTTGAGGACCGGGCCCGCCGCCTTGTCCCAGTGGTCGGCCGTGACCGCGTGCGGCCTGCCGGGGCCGGACTCGATGATGTCCTTCTCGGCCTTGCGCAGCCGGGTGTAGTCGGCGCCGTTCCAGTAGCGCTCGTAGCGGGCCACGTCATCCTCGGGGAGGAGCGCGAAGTTCACTTCGAAGAGGAGGGCTCGCTGGGCCCGCAACTCGGTGGCCTGCCGGATCTCGGCATCGGTGATCCGGCCCGAGACGAGCGCGGAACCGATCAACGCGTCCTCGCGGGACAGCAGTTCACGACCTCGGGTGGCGCCGACCAGGGCCCGGCCTCGCTGGTCGTACTTCGTGTCGTCGAGACCGGAGAAGCCGTTGAGCGTGCTGAGCAGGTCGAAGTAGGGGTCGATCAGCTTGGTGTACATCTTCAGGGCGCCGGCCCGGGTGATCGTGCCGTCTTCGACGCTCCGGCGCAGCGGGTCGAGGCCGTCGAAGGCTTCGACGAGCTGGTCGAGCCGCTTCCGCGAGTCTCCGTTGACACCGTCACGGACGTCGGGGTCCTGGGCGTTGGCCCGGATCTTGTCGACCATTCCGTCGGTAGCGGTGCGGCTGCGGCGCAGCGCGGCGAGTGCGTCCGACGCCCTGGGGTCGGCGAGGTAGACGAGGGTCTGGCGGCGCTCCTGCTGGATCACGCGCGCCGTGTCCTCGACCGGATAGGCGAGCTTGTCGACGACGTTCACCGTGTCGACGAGGCTCAGTGCCTGGCGACCGGTGACGACCGTGGCAAAGCCCCAGATCGCGGTGAGGGAGAGCAGCGGCACGATCAGCAGCGCCACGATCTTCCGGCGGATGGACTTCCCGCGAAAGCGCATGGCCTCCCCCAGATCGGCCCCCTGAAGCCGTTGCACGGGCCAGGGGCACACATGTGCGTCAACAAACGGCGCGAGCCTACTACTGACTCACGGGCAACTCGAAGGCGCATCCGAACGCTTTTCAGCCGTGACGCGAAAGGGACGTCCCTAGTTGTCCCTCCATTACGGGAGATTGCGCCCCAGCATGTGGCACCTGTTGCTGGGCCTCATCCACCGCTCCACGTACGCCAGTTGGCCGGATCTCTTCGCTGCACGGAAGCGGAGCGGGAATCTTTCGGATCTCCCGTTCGTCATGAGGGGAGAGCCGCGGATCGAGGGCAGGTCACCGGCACGCCACCGGTATGCCACGGGGGCAGGCGACATAAAGCGCGGCAAAACGGGCAGCCAGTGGTGAGTTGGTCCATTGGTCCAGAGGGTGTCCCAGGAACGGCCGCGATCAGCGGGGGGAGTGACGAGATGATGGGCACGGCAGAGCGCCACACGAAGTCCGGGAGCGGCGCCGCCGAACTCACGGGCGCTACCGCCGAATTGAGGTGCGAAACGGGGAGAGCCGCGGACGAGGTCGGTTCGCAGGAGTGGGACCACCCGGCCCAGCGGCCGCCGTTGTGGGTAGAGGAGCCCGCCCGGAGGAGGCGGCTGCCCGATCCGGTGCGGACGTCCGCGGTGCGGGCCGTGATCATAGTGGCGGTCACTCTCGTGCAGGCGATGATCGCCGTCCTCGCCGCCCTCGCGGGCTCCTGGCTCTCCTTCCCCATGGTGCTGAGCAGCGTGGCCAGCACGGTCGTGGCCACCTGGGGCGTGCTCGACGTGTGGGTGACCCGCCAGGTGTGGAACCAGCGGCACGGAGTGGTGTCGATGCCGAGCAGCACGGCTCGGCGGCTGCGGCGCGAGCGGCGCCGGGCGCGTCGTCAGGCGCGGGCCGCGGCGCGCGGGAAAGAGCGCATACAGGGGCGCGGTGGATCGGGGCAGTTGTCGCATTCCTGAACTCGGGCACCTCAGCACCTCGGGCATCTCAGGTACCTCAGGCGTCTCGGGCATCTCAGGTGTCTCGGGCGCCTCAGGCGTCTCGGGTGTCTCGGGCGCTTCGGCTCGGGCCGGCTGAGACCACCTCGACCTCAGGCCGCCACAGCCGCGGACCACCACGACCTCATGCCACGGCGGCCTCAGATCCCGCGTGTTCCGAAGATCCCGTGTGTTCCGAAGATCCCGTGCGTTCCGACGCCCACTCGGCCGCCAGGCCCCTGCGCGCCTTCATGAAGGGGCGGGCTCGGTCCACCGCGAGGACGGCCGTGACCCGGCCCTTGCGCTCGTAGACGGCGAGGAAGCCATCATTCTCCCTGTCCCTCTCGACGACGCGCACGGTGTCACCGTCACCCCGCCGCCCGGCGAACTGGATGCGGGAGCCGTACTGGTCCGACCAGAAGTACGGCAAGGGGCGCGCCGTCTCGACCGTGCGACCGGCAAGCAAGTTCCTCACCGCCGTACGGGGTTGCTCCGTGGCGCTCGTCCAGTGCTCGGCGCGCGTGCCGCCCACTGCGGCGACGTCGCCCACGGCGACGACCTGGGGCAGCGCGGTGACGCAACCGTCGTCGCACAGGACCCCGTCGCCCACGGCGAGGGGCGAACCCGCCAGCCAGCCCGTGTTGGGCACCGCTCCGATGCCGACGACGACCACGTCGGCGGGCAGCAGCCGACCGTCGGACAGTTCCACAGTGGCAACGGCCTCCGCGCGGCCCTCGGCACCGGCACCCGCACCCGACGCATCCGGCAAACCCGACGCACCCGATCCACCCGACGCACCCCGCAACGCCGCCACCCCCACCCCCGTCAGCAGCCTGGCCCCGCCGCGTGCGTGCAGCCGCGCGCACACCGAAGCCATCTCGGGTCCGAGCTGGGCGACGAGCGGCACGGGCATGGCCTCGACCACGGTGACGTCATGACCGAGCGCTGCGCACGAGGAGGCGGTCTCGGCGCCGATGAAGCCACCGCCGATCACCACCACCCGACGGGGCCCACGGCTCAACGCCAACCACAGCCCGCGGGCGTCGTCCAAGGTGCGCAGCGTGTGAACGCCCGCGAGCGGAGGCCCCGGAAGGCGCCGTGCCGACGCCCCGGTGGCGATGACGACGCCGTCGCCCGCCACCGTGCGGCCGTCGTCGAGGACGACCGTGCGGGCCCGTGCGTCGAGGGCTCGGGCGCGTGTGCCGAGGATCCACTCGGCGGCGAGCTCTGCCGTCTCCTCCGCGTCACAGAGGCCGAGTTGATCCTGGCCCACGCCTCCGGTGAGGAAGCCTTTGGACAGGGGCGGCCGGTCGTAGGGCGGATGCGGTTCGTCCCCGACGACGACCAGGCGGTCGTCGAACCCCTGGGCACGCAGTTCCCGCGCGGCGTACAGGCCGGCGAGCGAGGCGCCCACCACGATGACGGTCCTCATGCCGCGGAACCCTCCTCGGAAGCGACCGCCACTCCCGGGCCGGTGCCGCCCGCGCTGGTGCCGCCCGGGCCGGCGACTCCCGCGTCGCCGACGGTCAGACGTACGTGGACGACGCCGTCCTCGACGTACACCTGATGAGTGCGCACGGGGCGGCGCGCGGGCAGGCACGTGGGTTTGCCCGTACGAAGATCGAATGAGGCGGCGTGCAGTGGGCATTCGACCTGACAGCCCTCCAGCCAGCCCTCCGACAGGGAGGCGTCCTGGTGGCTGCACGTGTCGTCGATGGCGAAGAGCTCGCCGTCGGCGTTGAACACCGCGACGGGCGGCGTGGTGTCGAGGCGGACGGACTCGCCCGCGGGGAGGTCTTCAAGGCGGCATACGGGGATCATGGGCCCCCCTCTGGGTCTTCCCTGGTCGTCTCTGGTGTCGTTTCTGCGTCGTCTCTGAGTCGTCTTTGCAGTCGTCTCTGACGTCGTTCGATGCGGTCCTGGACCCTTGGGGGGCCAAGACCCTTCGGTAACATGACGTTTCGCATGGCGCACGAGAAAGCGCCCTGCGCAACAGAATCCGGGTGGGGCGCCCATCGCGTCAAGGGCTTCCCTGAGACGCGGCTTCAACAGGCCGCCAGGTGGTGAGAGTTCAGGTATGACGGGCGAGCGGAAACAGGCTGATCAGGACAGGGCGTCACGCGGTGAGCCGCGGGAGAGGCCGTCGAAGGGGGCGGCCGGATCCGTCCAGTCCGTGGACCGCGCGGTGAGCGTCCTGGAGATCCTCGCGCGGCTCGGGGAGGCCGGAGTCACCGAGATCGCCGACGAGTTGGGCGTCCACAAGTCGACGGCCTTCCGGCTCCTCGGCGTGCTGGAGAACCGCGGCCTCGTCGGCCAGGCCAAGGACCGGGGGAAGTACTTCCTCGGCGCCGGCGTACTGCGCCTCGCGGGGGCGGCCGCAGTGCGCATGGACATCTCCCAGGAGGGTGGCCCGGTCTGCCGCGAGCTCGCGGACGAGCTGGGCGAGACGGTCAACATCGCGGTCCTGGACGACGACGCCGCGGTCAACATCATGCAGGCCCGCGGCCCGGCCTCGGTGACCGCGCAGAACTGGCTGGGCCGGCGCACCCCGCTGCACGCCACGTCCAGCGGGAAGGTGCTCCTCGCCCATCTGCCGACGACGCTGCGCGAGGGCCTGATGGCCCGCACCCTGCCGCGTCTGACGGAGCACACGGTGACGGGCACGGTGGCGCTGCGCCGGGATCTGGAGACCGTGGTCGAGGTGGGGTTCGCCGTCGCCGTGGAGGAGTTGGAGGTGGGCCTCGCGGCGGTCGCCGCGCCGGTGCGCGCGCACGACGGCAAGGTGATCGGGGCGCTCAGCGCGTCCGGGCCGGTCTACCGGCTGACCGACGACCGGCTGACCGAGCTCGCCAAGCGCACCGTCGCGGCCGCCGTCGAACTCTCCCGGCGGATGGGGTACGGCTTCTGACCGTCCACTGCGCGGAATGAGGGCGGGGCCGGAACCTTCCGGCCCCGCCCTCCCGCGTGCGCCCTGTGCGTCCCCGGCGATTTGCGAAGGCCCGACTCCGCCCTCTTGACGGCCTCTTGATGGCGTTCTCAGTATGTCTCTCATAGCGCAACCGAACGTGCAGTACGCAACAACACCGCCACGCCGTGCGCAACAGCAGAGGAGTCTGGCCGTGCCCCACGAGGTCCGTGCCGTCGTCGCCCCGAAGAAGGGCGCACCCGTCGAGGTGCAGACGATCGTCGTGCCAGATCCCGGCCCGGGAGAGGTACTCGTCTCCGTACAGGCCTGCGGGGTCTGCCACACGGATCTGCACTACCGGGAAGGCGCGATCAACGACGACTTCCCGTTCCTGCTCGGCCACGAGGCGGCCGGGACCGTGGAGGCGGTCGGCGCGGACGTGACCGATCTCGTCCCCGGCGACTGCGTCGTGCTCGCGTGGCGCGCCCCCTGCGGTGCCTGCCGCTCCTGCCTCCGCGGCCGCCCCTGGTACTGCTTCGACTCGCGCAACGCCGCGCGGCCCATGACACTCCTGGACGGCACCCCGCTGAGCCCCGCCCTCGGCATCGGCGCCTTCGCCGAGAAGACGCTGGTCGCCGCGGGGCAGGCCGTGAAGGTCGACCCGGCGGCGCGCCCCGAGGCCGTGGCCCTGATCGGCTGCGGTGTGATGGCGGGCTACGGAGCGGCGGTGAACACCGGCGGAGTGGGCCGCGGGGACACCGTGGCCGTCATCGGCTGTGGCGGCGTCGGGAACGCCTCGATCGCCGGGGCGTCCCTGGCGGGGGCGCGCCGCGTCATCGCCGTCGACATCGACGACGCCAAGCTGGACGGGGCGACACGGTTCGGCGCCACGCACACCGTGAACTCCCGCGGCACGGAACCGGTTTCGGCGGTGCGCGAGCTGACGGGCGGCCACGGTGTCGACGTCGCGATCGACGCGGTCGGCACCCCGGAGACGTACAAACAGGCCTTCTACATGCGTGACCACGCGGGTGTGCTCGTCCAGGTCGGCGTGCCGGATCCGGAGATGGCCGTCGATCTGCCGCTGACCGATCTCTTCTCGCGCGGCGGCGCCCTCAAGTCGTCCTGGTACGGGGACTGTCTGCCCACCCGCGACTTCCCGATCCTCGTCGACCAGTACCTCAGCCGCCGTCTCGACCTGGGCGGATTCGTCTCCGAGACCATTCCGCTCGATCAGGTGGAGGGGGCCTTCGCGAGGATGCAAAGGGGCGAGGTGCTGCGTTCGGTGGTGGTCCTGTGAGTCCCGCCCAAGGGCCCCGCGTGGTCGTCATCGGGGCGGGCATCGTCGGCTGTTCGCTCGCCGACGAGCTGACCACCCGCGGCTGGACCGACGTCACCGTCCTCGACCAGGGGCCGCTGCCCTCGCCGGGCGGCTCCACCTCGCACGCGCCGGGCCTCGTCTTCCGGACGGGCCCCTCCAAGACGCTGACCGCCTTCGCCGCGTACACCGTGGAGAAGTTCAGCTCCTTGGAGGTGGACGGTCTCCCGTGCTTCAACCCCGTCGGCGGCCTGGAGCTCGCCACCGCACCCGAGCGCTGGGCCGACCTGCACCGCAAAGCCGGATTCGCCGCGTCCTGGGGCGTGCGCGCCGAGCTCGTCGGCCCGGCCCGCTGCAAGGAGCTGTGGCCGCTCCTCGACGAGGCACAGGTGTACGGCGGTCTGCACACGCCCGACGACGGTCTGGCGCGCGCCGTGCCCGCCTGCCGCGCGCAGATGCAACGGGCACGCGCGCGTGGAGCACGATTTCTCGACCGGCACACGGTGACAGGCATCGAGCGGGAGAGCGGCCGCGTCACCGCCGTCGTCACCGACCGCGGCACCTTCCCCGCCGACCACGTCGTCTCGGCGGCCGGGTTCTGGGGCCCCGTGATCGGGCGCATGGCCGGTGTGGACGTCCCGCTGCTGCCGCTCGCCCACCAGTACGTGAAGACGGCGCCCCTGCCCGAGCTCGCGGGGCTGAACGACCCCCGCATCGAGGCATCGCGGCCCATCCTCCGCCACCAGGACCGGGACCTGTACTTCCGTGAGCACACCGACCGCATCGGCATCGGGTCGTACGCCCACCGGCCGCTCCCCGTCGACCCGTTCACGGTCCCGGCCCACGACGACGCCGAGGACATGCCGTCCTCGTACCCCTTCACCGCGGAGGATTTCGCGCCCAGCTGGGAGGACTGCCGTCGGCTGCTCCCGGCTCTGCGGGGCGCCGGGATCGCCGAGGGCTTCAACGGTGTCTTCTCGTTCACGCCCGACGGGATGCCGGTGCTCGGCGAGTCCCGGAAGCTGCGCGGCTTCTGGCTGGCCGAGGCCGTCTGGGTGACGCACTCCGCGGGCGTCGCAAGGGCGGTCGCCGAGTGGATGGTCGACGGACGGCCCTCGCTCGACCTGCACGAGTGCGAGCTGACGCGCTTCGAGGACGTACAGCACTCCCCCACGTACGTGGCCGAGCGCGGCGCACAGCAGTTCGTCGAGGTCTACGACGTCATCCACCCGCTCCAGCCGATGAACCGGCCCCGCCCCCTACGGGTCAGCCCCTTCCACGCCCGCCAGCAGGACCTCGGCGCGGTGTTCCTGGAGGGCGGCGGCTGGGAGCGACCGCACTGGTACGAGGCCAACTCCCCGCTCGCGGACGGTATCGACGTGCCCGAGCGCGACGCCTGGTCGGCCCGTCACTGGTCCCCGATCGCGGCCGCCGAGGCGCGCGCCACCCGTGAGCGGGTCGCCCTCTACGACATGACGCCGCTGCGCCGCCTGGAGGTCACGGGCCCCGGCTCCCTCGCCTTCCTCCAGCGCATGACCTCCAACAACCTCGCCAAGAGGCCAGGTTCGGTCACGTACACCCTCCTGCTCGACGAGGCGGGCGGCATCCGTTCCGATCTGACCGTGGCGCGGCTCGCCCCCGACCGCTTCCAGGTGGGCGCCAACTCCCCCACCGACCTCGACTGGCTGCTCCGCCACGCCCCCGACGACGTGCACCTCAGGGACATCACCTCGGGGACGTGCTGCGTCGGGGTCTGGGGGCCGCTGGCCCGCGCCCTCGTCCAGCCGCTCACCCACGACGACTTCTCGCACGAGGCGTTCGGCTACTTCAAGGCAAAGGAGACGTACATCGGGCATGTCCCGGTGACCGCCATGCGCCTGTCGTACGTCGGTGAACTGGGCTGGGAGCTGTACACCGGCGCAGATCTGGGGCTGCGCCTCTGGGACACGCTGTGGGAGGCGGGGCGCGCGCACGGCGTGATCGCGGCCGGGCGGTCCGCCTTCAACAGCCTGCGCCTGGAGAAGGGGTACCGCGCATGGGGCCACGACATGACCACCGAACACAACCCCTACGAGGCGGGCGTCGGCTTCGCGGTCCGGATGAACAAGGGTGACTTCGTGGGGCGTGCCGCCCTGGAGACGCTCGGTACGCCCACCAGGCGCCTCACCGCGCTGCTCCTGGACGACCCGGCCGCCGTCGTCCTCGGCAAAGAGCCCGTCTACGTAGACGGCGTTCCGGCCGGGTACGTCACCAGTGCCTCCTACGGGTACACCCTGGGCCGCTGCGTCGCCTACGCCTGGCTGCCGCCCCTGGAGCCGGGCACCGGCGTCCACGTCGAGTACTTCGGCGAGAAGGTTCCCGCGACGGTCGCCGAGGAGCCCCTGTTCGACCCGGAGATGACCCGCATCCGCCGCTGATCCACCCACCGCCGACCGCCAGGAGGCACGGTGTCCCCCACCCATGACGTGATCGTGATCGGCCTCGGCGGCATGGGCAGCGCCGCCGCCCACCACCTGGCGGCGCGCGGCGCCCGCGTCCTCGGCCTGGAGAAGTTCGGCCCGGTGCACAACCGCGGCTCCAGCCACGGCGGTTCGCGCATCACCCGGCAGTCCTACTTCGAGGACCCCGCGTACGTACCGCTGCTGCTGCGCGCCTACGAGCTCTACGACCGCCTCGAACGCGACACCGGCCGCGACATCGCGACCCTGTGCGGCGGCGTGATGCTCGGGCGCCCCGACAGCCGCACGGTCTCCGGTTCGCTGCGCTCCGCCGAGCAGTGGGGCCTGCCCCACGAGATGCTCGGCGCGAAGGAGATCCGCCGCCGCTTCCCCACACTCGCCCCGGGCGACGACGAGGTGGCCCTGTACGAGGCGCGGGCAGGTCTCGTCCGCCCCGAGAACACCGTGGCCGCGCACCTCCAGCTGGCCGCGCGGCACGGCGCGGACCTGCACTTCGAGGAGCCGATGACGCGGTGGGAGCCGTACCGGGACGGTGTCCGCGTGCACACCGCCGAGGACACCTACACGGCCGGCCAGTTGGTGATCTGCCCGGGAGCGTGGGCGCCGGGGCTCCTGGCCGACCTGGGCGTGCCGTTCACCATCGAGCGGCAGGTCATGTACTGGTTCCAGCCCTCCGGCGGAGTCGGCCCCTTCCTCCCCGAGAACCATCCGATCTACATCTGGGAGGACGCGGAGCGCGTCCAGGTCTACGGCTTCCCCGCGATCGACGGACCCGGCCTGGGAGCGAAAGTGGCCTTCTTCCGCAAGGGCACCCCCTGCACTCCGGAGACCATCGACCGGTCGGTCCGCGACGACGAGATCGTCGCGATGGCCGAGCAGGTGGGGCGGCTCATACCGGGCCTCCCCGGCGGCTTCATCAAGGCCGCCACCTGCATGTACTCCAACACTCCCGACGAGCACTTCGTGATCGCCCGCCATCCGGAGCACCCCGGGTCGGTGACCGTCGCGGCCGGCTTCTCCGGACACGGCTTCAAGTTCGTGCCCGTGGTCGGCGAGATCCTCGCCGACCTGGCTCTGGACGGCGTCACGGAACACCCCATCGAGCTCTTCGCCCCCGACCGCCTCACCGCCGCACCCGCTTGAGGAGTACGACAACCGTGACGACGACCTCCTTGCCCCCGAGTCTCATCGCGACCCTCCCCGGCCACTACTACACCGACCCGGAGATCTTCCGGCAGGAGCAGGAGCGCGTCTTCGAAGCGCTCTGGTTCTGCGCCGTGCGCGCCACCGACCTCGACAGGCCTGGCGCGTTCCGCACCGTGCGGGTGGGGCGCGAGAGCGTCCTGGTCACGCGCTCGCGCACCGGCGAACTGCGCGCCTTCCTCAACGTCTGCCGGCACCGCGGCGCCCGCCTATGCACGGAGGGGTCCGGGCAGGTGCGCCGGGCTCTCCAATGCCCGTACCACGCCTGGACGTACGACCTGGACGGGCGGCTGATCGCCGCGCCCGACCTGGCGAAGATGCCGGACGTGGACCGCGGCGCGTACGGCCTCGTGAAGGTCGCCCTGCGGGAGTGGCTCGGCTACGCCTGGGTGTGCCTGGCCGACGAGCCGCCCTCCTTCGAGGAGACCGTCGTCGGCGCGGCGGTCGAACGCCTCGGCGACGCGGCGTCCATCGAGCGCTACGGCACCGAGCGGCTGGCGCTCGGCAAACGCGTCACCTATGACGTGCGCGCCAACTGGAAGCTGATCGTCGAGAACTTCATGGAGTGCTACCACTGCGCGACGATCCACCCCGAACTGACCGATGTGCTCCCGGAGTTCGCGGACGGTTTCGCCGCGCAGTACTACGTGGGGCACGGTGCCGCGTTCGGGGAGGAGGTCGGCGGCTTCACGGTCGACGGCAGCGCCGGCTTCGGCCGGCTCCCGGAGGTGTCGGAGGAGCAGGACCGGCGCTATTACGCGATCACCGTGAAGCCGACCGTGTTCATCAACCTCGTCCCTGACCATGTGATCCTGCACCGGCTGTTCCCGCTGGCCGAGGACCGCACGGCCGTCGAGTGCGACTGGCTGTACACCCCCGACGTCGTCGCCTCCGGCGCCGATCTGACGCAGTCCGTGGAGCTCTTCCACCGGGTCAACACGCAGGACTTCGCGGCCTGCGAGCGCACCCAGCCCGCGATGGCTTCACGTGCCTACCGCGCGGGCGGGGTGCTGGTGCCGACCGAGCACCACATCGGGCTCTTCCACGAGTGGCTGACGAAACAGCTCTCTACGTAGTGACCGGTTCCGGCTGTGCGGCGGGCCTCTTGTACATCCGCGTCGCGGTGATCTCCCCGTGCACCGTCTCGCCCTCGGGATCCTGCTGCGGCAGGCCCGGACGCAGGTGCTCCTCGACACTGATGTACTTGAGGCCCGCGCGCAGGTCCGCGTCGTTCCGCAAGCGGATGACCAGCGGGAACTCCGCGAGCGCGGTCGTGTCGAACAGGCCGGTCGTGTAGAGCAGCTGCACGCCGAGCGCGTCCGAGACGGCCCGCTGGAGCTCCAGGAGGTACGTCGCGTTGGCGCGGCCGATGGGGTTGTCCAGGAAGAGCGTGCCGGCGTGCCGGTGCTTGTCGCGGCCCCGGTCGTTGCTGCGCAGCGCGGCCATCGTGCAGTACAGGGCGATGGCCGCGGTGAGGAGCTGCCCACCCGAGAACACGTCACCCATCTGTCCGACGGGGACGCGCTCGGCACGCAGCACGGCGTCCGGCTTGAGGATCTCGACGGCGACACCGCGCGGCTCCAGTGCGGCCTGGACGCCGCGCAGCAGCAGGGACATTCCGTCGCGCCGCATGTCCGAGTTCTTCTTCACGGCCGCGCGGGTGGCCTCGTCGACGACCTCGCCGAGCCGCTCCACGAGCGTGGCCTGGTCGGGCTCCTCGAAGCGGACCCGCAGGAACTCCTGGCCCGACCACTCCCCCAGGCCCTCGGGCAGGCGGGAGAGGCGCTGGGCGGACCGCAGGGTCGCGAGCGAGGACTCCACGAGGCCGCGCAGCCGGTCGACGATGCTGTCGCGGTTGCGTTCCAGCTGCTCCAGCTCGTCGGTGAGGACACGGAGCCGGGGCGCGAAGGCGTCGGCCCACTTCTTGGCGTGCTCGGGCAGCGCGGACGCGGGCAGCTCGCGGATCTGCTGGCGGGCGGGGGTGCGCACCTGCTCGTACCGCGTCGAGTTCGCGTGGCGTACGAGGATGTCGCTCGCCTCCCGGACGGCGGACTCGGCCGTCGACAGGTCGGCGGCGCAGCCGCGCAGGGAGCGGCGGGTCTCGGCGGCGGCCTGGCGGGCCTCTTCGAGAGTCCCCGCGTAACCCTCCTGGGCCTCGTCGGCCTCTTCCTCCTGATGTTCGCGGAGGAGGTCCCGCAGCAGGGCCGCGGTCTCGTCGAAGCCACCGGCCGCGTCCTCGGTCACGCGGTGGGTGTGCAGCAGGGCGGCGTGCGCCTCCTTGGCGCGGCTCAGCGCTTCGGTGTGCGCGGCCAGTTCGCCGGTGGCGGTGCGCAGGAGCGTCTGGGCCTGCTCGGCGTCGGCGGGGACGAGCTCTTCGGGAAGCTCGGTGTGGGCGTCGCCGTCCTCGGGGGCGTGCCGCTCGGCCTCGCCGCGCAGCCGGCCGAGCTGCTCGCTCGCGGTGGAGGCGCGGGCTTCGATCAGCTGGACCTGGGCCTCGGCGCGCGCGGCGGCGGCCTGCCGGGACGGGCCGTCGGAGCCGTCGGTGCCTTCGAGGAGAAGGGCGGCGCGGGTGCGGACCTTGTTGCTGAGCCGGTCGAGCTCGGCGAGGGCGGCGCTCTCGTCGCTCTCGGCGCGGGCCTGTTCGGCGCGGAGGTCGGCGCCGACGCCCACCTTCTCGTAGAGCTGGGACGCCGCGCGGTAGGCCTCGCGCAGGGCGGGCAGCGACGACTTGGGGGCCTCGCTCTCCTCCGGTACGTCCTCGGGGGCGCCGGCGATCTCGGCGCGCTCGGCGCGCAGCGCGCGGGCGGTGCGGCGGGCGTCGTCGGCGGCGCGCTGGGCGGCGCGGCGGTCCTCGTCGGCGGCGCGGGCGCGGTCCAGGCAGGTCTGGGCGCGGGCCTCGGACTCGACGGCGTCGTCGGCCAGCTCGCGCAGCTTGGCCTGCCAGCCGGCCCGCTCACGGAGCCGGAAGGCGAGGCCGGCGAGCGCGTCGGCGACGCGCCGGGCGCGCTGGGCGGCCTCCTGGCGCTCGTCACGCACGCGTGCCGCCTCGCTCGCGGCCTCGTCCGCCTCCGCCCGCGCGATGCGCGCCTCGGCGAGCTCGGCCTCGGCCTCCTCGGCGAAGGCGCGCGCCTCCGCGGCCGCGGTGGCGAGCTCGGCGAGACGGCCACTGGGGCAGCCGGTGCGCCAGGAGGCGAGGCGGGCGGCGAGCTCGCGGTCCTTGGCGAGGCGGGCGGCCAGCGCCCGGATCTCCTCGTCCCGCTGCGCGGCCCGCGCGCGGAGCGCCTGCCGCTCCTCGTCGGCCGCGTGCTCGTCGTGCATGGCGGGGTTCGGCGGTACGAGGAAGACGCCGCTGTCCGATGTCTGCTCGCCCGGGGTGGGGGCGAGGAGGGCGGCTGCGGTGCCGACGGCGACGGCCGAGCGGGGCAGCAGTGCGGCGTCGGCGAGGGCTTCGCGGGCGCGTGCGTGGGTTTCCGGGTCGGTGATGACCACGCCGTCGACCAGCTCGGGCCGGGCGGCGAGCACGCGCGCGTGGTCGACGGGGTCCACGGCCTGGGCCAGGTAGCGCCAGCCGGGCAGCGCGGGGATGCCGTGCTCGCCGAGGAACTCGACGGTGGCGAGGACGTCGGGGCCCGGCGGCAGGAGACCGCCGTCGCCGAGGGCGCCGAGGATGCGGGAGTCGTCGGCGGCCGCGGTGCGCAGCTCGAACAGCTGCCGCTCGGCGGAGGCGACGCCGTCGTCGAGGAGGGCGCGCAGGTCGTCGGCGGAGCGGTCCAGCTCCTCTACGGAGAGGGCGCCTACGGAGAGGGCTGCGTCCGTGTGGGTCTCGGTGCCCTGACGGGGCTGGGGCACGATGCTTGCGCCCGTCGGCAGGCTGAGCAGTTCGGCGAGCCGCTGGTCCCGGGCGATGGATTCGGCGGCGCGGCGCTCGGCGTCGTGGGCGGCTTCGGCGGCGGCCGCGGCGTCCGAGGCGCGGGCGGCGGTCAGTTCGGCGCGGGACTCCGCGGCGGCCGTCTCCTTGGCGTGGTCGGCGGCGCGGCGGGCGGTCTCGCGGGCGGTGTCCCAGGCGGCGACGGTGGTCTTCTCGGCGTCGCTCGCGGCGAGGGCGGCGCGGGCCGGGTCGGCGTCGGGGGCGGTGTCGTCGAGCCAGCCCGCGCGGACGGCCTCCGCGGTCTCCTGCTCGACCTCGGTGAGGCGCTGCTTCAGGTGTCCGGCCTCGCTGCGGGCTCGCTGGGCCTCGGTGGCGGCGGCTGTGGCGTCGCGGTGCGCGGCCTCGCCGGTCTCCTGGAGGGCGGCGGAGCGCTCCTCCTCTTCGTTCGCGACGTTCTCCGCGCCTTCGGCGGCGGTGTGCAGGGCGCGGACGAGGTCGGACGCGGCTTTCGCGCGGGCGGCGAGCGCGGGGGCGGCGTCGCGCTCGGCCTCGCGGATCGCGGCGGCCACGCGTGCGGAGCGGTCGGCGGCCGCGCGGTGCCGCAGGACGGCTTCGGCGGCCTGCCAGGCGGCGTGCAGGGTGCGCGCGTCGGCGAGCTCGCGGCGCTGGGCGGCAGCGGCCTTCTCGGCGACGGTGAGCGCCAGGGAGGCGTGCCGGTAGGCCAGTTCGGCGGAGATCAGGGCGCTCTTGCCGCGGGCCCGCTCGGCCTCGGTGACGGTGTGGGCGGCGGCGGTGACCTGCTCGGCCAGTTCGGCGGCGCGGCCCCGCTCCTCGGTGGCGCGCGCGGAGAGCCTGCGCGCCAGGGTCCTGGTGCGGCGCTCGGCGCCCGCGTGCACGTCACGCGCGCGTGCCCGGGTGTCGGCGGCGTCGACGATGCGGCCGAGCAGGTCGACGGAGCCCGCGGTGAAGTCCCGTTCGGCCATGAGCTCGGCGCGGCGGCCGAGCTTGTTGCCGAAGCCGTGCACGAGGTCGGCGAGGCCGTCCGTGTCGCGTGTGTCGGTGACGGCGCGCAGGAGCAGGTCGGTGAAGTCGGAGTCCTTCTTGACGGCGAAGAGGCCGGCGGCCTCGCCCTCGTCGGCGTTCATCTCCCGCTGGTAGCGGAAGAGTTCGGGGTCGAGTCCCAGGTCGCCGAGGTGTTCGTTCCAGCGGTCGTGGATCTCTTCCCAGTGCACTTCGAGGTGCGGGTATGCCTTGACCGCCTCGGTCATGGCGTCGCGGAAGCCCTTCATGGTGCGGCGCCGCCCCTGGGCGCCCGAGACGCCCTCCACGGGCGGCCGCACGGCGGTGGACTCGGCGACGGGCAGCGAGTCCAGGCTCATGCCGGGTCCGGGCCGGAAGGAGTACCAGGCCTCGGCGAACTTCCGCGGGTCGTTGGAGACCTGGCGTCCACGCCACTCGCTGACCTTGCCGACGACGACGCACTCGCCGGTCAGGGTGTGCTGCCACTCCAGGGCGACGTGGCCGCAGTCGTCGGCGAGCAGGAACTTGCGCAGCACGCCGGAGCTGGCGCCGCCGAGCGTGTTCCGGTGGCCCGGCAGCATCACCGAGAAGATCAGCTTGAGCAGGACGGACTTGCCGCCGCCGTTCTCCAGGAAGAGCACGCCGGCGGGTGCGGGGCGGCGCGGCGGGCCGACCGGCTCGTCCTCGAAGAACTCCGCCTGGGCGGGCGCGGGGTCGGGCACCTCGGCGCCGACGCCGCGCAGGTCGAGCACGGTGTCGGCGTAGCGCGCACCGGCCGGACCGATGGAGTAGAGGCGGACCCGGGACAGCTCGTACATGGCGGCGGACTCTCGTCGTAAGTCGTGCGGAACGGCAGAAAATTCAGGAGGGAGGGGCGGGGGCCGCCCGTCGGTGTCAGGAGTGGAAGGGCAGTCCCGCGTCGGCGGCCAGCTCCAGGTCGTCGGTGTCTTCGGGCGGCAGCAGTGTCGCCGAGCCGTCCGTGACCGGTACGACGCCGAGCTCCAGGAGCTCCGCCATGGCCGCGCTGCCCGCCATGTCGCGGACCTGGAGCTGGTAGCGGGCCGTGGTGCGGTACGTCCCTCCGGAGTCGTCTCCCGTGCGCTGCAGGAACCCGGAGTCGGTGAGGAAGGCGACGGCTTTGCCGATGATGCCGGTGGTGGAACCGGCGAGGCGTCGGGCGTCCTTGGTGGCGCCGGTCGAGCTGCGGCGCGCCCAGATCCGCCAGGCGGCTTCGAGGCCCGGGGCGTCGGTGGCGGGGTCGGTGTTCTCGCCGTGTTCCTCGGCGCGCTCCTCCAGGCGTCGGCAGGCCTGGCGGACGAACGCGTCCACGCCGTTGACCGTGACCCGGCCGATGTATCCGTCGTCGGCGAGGTCCTCGGGGCGGGGGAACGCCATGGCGGCGACGGCGAGGTGCGCGAGGCCGTGCAGGAAGCGGTCGGAGGCGTCGGTGGCCGCGCGGCGCGCGTAGTCGCCCATGCGGACGGCGAAGACGGAGTCCTCGGCGGCGGTCACGGCCATGCCCGCGCGCGGGGACACCTCCAGGACGACGAGCCCGAGGCCGGTGGCGACGGCGTCGGCGAGCCGGGCGAAGGGCGGGTCCTCGCGGTACCGGCGGAGCAGTTCGCCGTACTCCTGGTCGCGGGCCGGCTGGAGCTTGGGCTGCAGGCCGAAGGCGACGAGCCGCGCGGCGTCGGCGGCGTCGGCCGGGGTGACGGGCGCGGGGGCGGCGGGCGCCGCCGTGGAGTCCGGCTCGCCCCACGCGGCGTGCTCTGCGGGGTGGTCGGTCACGGCGTGTGCTCCTTGAGGGCGAGGTGGAGATGGGGGAGATGGGGGTCGGTCATGGTCAGGCCGCCTCCGTCCGGTCGGCCGCCATGCCGACGGCGTCCAGGAGGGCCGTGCCGACGATGAGGTCGGCGCCGCCGAACTCCTCGTCGTCGAGTTCCGTGCCGTCGTCGACGGCGAAGAGCAGCTTCTCCTCGCCCTGGCGGTAGGCGGTGCCGACCGGCGGGCTGGCCGCGTGCACGGCCAACAGGGCGACCAGATAGGGCAGTTCGGGATCGCGGCGGCGGGCGTCGGCGAGCAGCCCGGAGAGCCGTCGGGGCGCGTCGGCGGGCAGGTCGAGCAGCTCCATGGCGCTGGAGAGCTGCTCCTCGCTGAAGCGGCTGTCGTCGGGGGTGGCGATGAGGTCGGGCTCGGGCATCTCGGCGCCGAGGTGCTCGCGCTCCATGGGCGGGGTGAGCAGTATGTCGACGAGGTCGCCCACGCGGACGGAGACCGGCGTGCGCAGTCCGGTCCCGCGCGCGAAGAAGGCATCCGTCACGCGGCTCGCCTGCTCCGCGGGGAGCGGCAGGAGGGGCGCGACCAGCTGGCCGTACAGATCGAAGCCCGCGCGCGCGGTGGGGGTGGCGAACGCCTGCCGGTCCTGCTCGGCGCGGAACAGCGGGCCGGCCTCCAGGAGGCGGGACTGCAGCTGGGTGTGGCGGCGGATGCAGTCCTTGACGATGTCGACCAGCTCGGCGGCGCGGCGCTTCTGCTCGGGGTCCTCGGACTCGTCGCGGGCCTTGCGGATGTTGGTCAGGATGGCGTTCTCGTGGCGGTAGCGGTCGGCCACGTGGTCGAGGGCCTCCGCGATCATGTCGGGGACGGCCTGGAGCCAGTCCACCGCCCGGACGTTGCGCCGGGTCGCGTCGAGGGCCTTGCGCAGGGTTTCCGAGTACTGCACGGTCCGGTAGCGCGCCTGCTCCGCGGCGAGCTGGGCGTCGGCGAGCCGGCCGCGGCTGATCAGGACCTCCAGCTTCACCTCGGCGGCGATCTGGGCGCTGGTGACGTCGGTGTCCAGGGCTCCGACCAGGACGTTGACCGCTTCGTCGGTCGTACGCAGATAGACACTGCCGCCGTACCCGGGGACCTCTTCGAGGAGTTTGAAGTCGTAGTCCCTGCGGACGTACGTCCCGTCGGGCGCGAAGGTGCCGTACACGGCGCGGAAGCCGCGGTCGACGCTGCCGACGTTGATCAGGTTCTCCAGGACCCAGCGGGCCACGCGCTCGTGCTCGGCGGCCGGCCGCTGCGGGGCCTGGGCCGCGACGCGCGGGAGCAGTCTGGCGACGATCTGCTCATGGTCGGCGCCGGTGTCGAAGTCCATGTTCAGCGTGACGAGGTCGATGGCGGAGAGGGCCACTTCCGCCATCGCGTACACCGTGTACTCGCCGGCGAGGTTGGCCTTGCGCACGTCGAGGTCGTGCAGCGGAGCCGTGCAGGCGAGGGCGCGCAGGCGGCGCGCCAGGCCCTCGTCGGCGGCCGGGCCCATAGCGGGCCTCGGCCCCGCGCTGAGCTGGGGCGGAGCGGTGTCCGTAACGGCAGGCGAAGTCACGGTGCACAGACTAGGTCCTCGGTCTGACAACGGTCGAAACGGCGCAGATCTGACAGCGCTCAGCCGTCGCCCCGCTCGTCCCGCGCGTCCTTGGTCGCATCCTTGGCCGCATCCTTGGCCGCGTCCTTGGTGTCGCGCCGACCGTACGCGTCGACGAGCCGTCGGCGCGAGTCGTCGAGGTACTCGACGAGCAGGGCCTCGGCGTCGTCACGGCGGCCTTCCTGGAGCGCCTCCAGGATCTGCCGGTTGCGTGCGATGTAGGGCTCGTGGAGCCGCCGGGGGTCGCCCATCACGTGGAAGGCGAGGCGCAGTTCGGCGAAGACGCTGCGCATCAGCTCGTCGGTGCGGGCGCTGCCCGCGAGGGCGACGAGCTCCCGGTGGAAGTCGATGTTGGCGGTGGAGACGCCTTTCCAGTCACCCTCGCGCGCGGCTCGCCGCCCGTCCCGTACGGCGTCGGCGAGCCCGCCAACGGCGTACGGCGGCTCGCCGAGTCCGCGTACGACGGCGCATTCGACGAGCGTGCGGGTGCGGTGGATGTCGACGACGTCCTCGTCGGTCAGCACCCGCACGAAGACGCCGCGATTGAGCTGGTGCTCCAGCAGGCGCTCGTGGGTGAGCAGCCGGAATGCCTCTCGCAGCGTGTTGCGGGAGACGCCGAGTGCTCCGCCGATGCTGTCCTCGGAGAGCCGTGCGCCGGGCGGGAAGAAGCCCGCGGCGATGCGGCTCCTGAGGATGTCGGAGACCCGCTCGGCCGTACTCGTGCGCCCCAGGAGCGCGCGGTCACCGGCCAGTCCGTTCACTTCGGCCTCCCCCTCCGCCATGCCCGGATTCAATCGCAGATGGAAGAACGAGACAACACAGGTATTGAGGGATCGTTCAACGATCCTCTACCTTGTCGGGCACCGCTCCCCTCCGGGCGCACCGAAGGACCGCACGCTCCAGCACCCTCCGTCCCCCTCTTCTGCGAGGTGCCCATGAGCACGACCCCACCACCCAGGACGGCTCCGGCCGACATGCTCCCCGGCAAGGAGGAACCGCCCGACGACAGCGGTCCTTTCGGCTGGCTGCGCGCGCTCGGGCCGCGCGGCCGCCGCGCCTTCGGCGGCGCCTTCGGGGGCTACGCCCTCGACTCGTACGACTACTTCACGCTGCCGCTCAGCATGGTGGCGCTCGCCGCGTACTTCGGCCTCGACAGCGGCCAGACCGGCCTCTTCACCACCGTCACGCTGGTCGTCTCCGCCGTGGGCGGCGCCGTCGCGGGTGTGGTCGCCGACCGGATCGGCCGGGTCAAGGCGCTGATGATCACGGTCGTCACGTACGCGGTCTTCACCGTGGCCTGCGGTTTCGCCCCGAACTACGAGACGCTGCTCGTCTTCCGTGCCCTCCAGGGGCTCGGGTTCGGCGGCGAGTGGGCGGTCGGCGCGATCCTCGTCGCCGAGTACACCACCGCCAAGCACCGCGGCCGCACGCTGGGCGCGATCCAGAGCTCCTGGGCCGTGGGCTGGGGCCTCGCGGTGATCGTCTACACCCTGGTGTTCCAGTTCCTGGACGACGACGTCGCCTGGCGCGTGATGTTCTGGACCGGTGCGCTGCCCGCGCTGCTCGTGATCTACGTACGCCGTAACGTGCACGACGCCCCGGAGGCCGCCGAGGAGCGCCGCAAGAGCGCCGACAAGGGGTCGTTCACGGCCATCTTCAAACCGGGACTGCTGCG
Source organism: Streptomyces sp. NPDC093510 (assembly GCF_040683555.1). Classification (NCBI taxonomy): domain Bacteria; kingdom Bacillati; phylum Actinomycetota; class Actinomycetes; order Kitasatosporales; family Streptomycetaceae; genus Streptomyces; species Streptomyces sp. NPDC093510. The sequence continues at coordinate 155,077 of NZ_JBFBEE010000019.1, read as the reverse complement.
CACCACGTTCTTCGCGGTGCTCCTGTCCACGGGTGTGCAGGGCGGCTACTACACGCTGGCCACCTGGGTGCCCACGTACTTGAAGAGCGACCGGGGCCTCACGGTTGTCGGCACCGGCGGCTATCTGACCTTCCTGATCTCCGGTGCCTTCATCGGCTATCTGACCGGCGGCTACCTCACGGACAAGCTCGGCCGGAAGCGGAACATCACGCTTTTCGCGTTCCTCTCCGCGGCCAGCATCCTCGCCTACACGAACATTCCCGACGGCGCCAACGGCCTTCTCCTTGTGCTCGGTTTTCCGCTGGGCTTCTGTATGTCGGCTATCTTCAGCGGCTTCGGCTCGTTCCTCAGCGAGCTGTACCCGGCCGCTGTGCGCGGTACGGGCCAGGGCTTCACGTACAACACCGGGCGGGCGGTCGGCGCCGTCTTCCCCACCATGGTCGGCTTCCTCGCCGACAGCTGGGGCGTGGGCGGCGCGCTGATCTTCGGAGCGGTCGGTTACGGCCTCGCCGTCGTCGCGCTGCTCGGCCTCCCGGAGACGCGCGGAAGGGAACTCCTGTGAACGGCGGAACGCGTGTGGCGCACAGCGCCGCAAAGGCCCGAGCCGAGTTCCGCGCGGGCAGGACGAGCCCCACCGCCGGCCTGGCGGCGGGCTTCACCCAGGCCAACCTCATCTCCGTCCCCGCCGACTGGGCGTACGAGATGCTGCTGTTCTGCCAGCGCAACCCGAAGCCCTGCCCGGTGCTCGACGTCACGGACGCGGGCTCCTGGGGCACCCCGCTCGCCCCCGGCGCCGATCTCCGCACCGATCTGCCGCTCTACCGGGTGTGGGAGCACGGCGAGTTGGCGGAGGAGCCCACGGACGTCGTCGACCGCTGGCGCGACGACCTGGTGACGTTCCTCCTCGGCTGCAGCTTCACGTTCGAGTGGGCGCTCGCCGACTCCGGAGTCCCGCTGCGCCACATCGAGCAGGGCCGCAACGTGCCGATGTACGTGACCGCACGCCCCTGCCGTCCGGCCGGGCGGCTGCACGGGCCCATGGTGGTGTCGATGCGTCCCGTGCCGCCCCGGCGCCTCGCCGACGCGATCAGGGAGAGCGCCCTGATGCCCGCGGTGCACGGCAGTCCGGTGCACTGCGGCGACCCCGGCGGGCTCGGCATCGAGGACCTGGACCGACCCGACTTCGGCGACGCGGTGACCGCCGAACCGGACGACATCCCTGTGTTCTGGGCGTGCGGGGTGACACCCCAGGCCGCTGTGATGGCATCGCGGCCTCCCTTCGCCATCACGCACGCGCCCGGCCGTATGTTCATCACCGACGCCAGGGACGAGCAGTACCGGGTGGTCTGACCGCCACGGAAAACCGCCACGGACAGCAGCTCCACGAACCACGGGAGACCACGAGGATGAGCACGGCCCCCATCGACCTCAACGCGGACCTCGGGGAGGGCTTCGGCCGCTGGCACCTCACCGACGACGAGGAGCTGCTCTCGGTCGTCACCAGCGCCAACGTCGCCTGCGGCTTCCACGCCGGTGACGCGGTCACCATGCGCCGGGTGTGCGACCGCGCCGCCGAGCGTGGGGTGCGGATCGGCGCGCAGGTGTCCTACCGCGACCTGGCGGGCTTCGGGCGGCGCGCCATGGACGTGCCCGCCGCGGAGCTGGCCGCCGAAGTGGCGTACCAGATCGGCGCCTTGGAGGTGTTCGCACGCGCGGCGGGCACTCGCGTGTCGTACGTGAAGCCGCACGGCGCGCTGTACAACCGCGTCGTCCACGACGGCGACCAGGCCCGCGCGGTCGTCGACGGTGTCCTCCTCGCGGACGACTCGCTGCCGCTCCTGGGGCTGCCCGGATCACGTCTCCTGGAGACGGCGGAAAGGGCCGGACTGCCGGTCGTCACGGAGGCCTTCGCCGACCGCGCCTACACCGACGAGGGCACACTGGTCCCACGGACCGACGAAGGCGCGGTCGTCACGGACGAGGACACCGTCGTCGCGCGGTCCGTGGGCATGGCCCGCCACGGCGTCGTCACCTCCCGCGGAGGCCGGGAGATCACGGTCCGCGCGCGTTCGCTGTGCCTGCACGGCGACACCCCGGGGGCGGTGGGTCTGGCCCGCCGGGTGCGGGCGGGGCTGCAGTCGGCGGGCGTGCGGGTGGAGGCCTTCGCGTGAGAGTCCTGCCGGTCGGCGACCGCTCCCTGCTCGTCGAACTCGCCGACGGCACCGAGGCACAGGCCCTCCACGCCGAGCTGCTGCGCCGCCGCGCGACCGGCTCGCTGCGGGTACGGGAGATCGTCCCCGCGGCCCGCACGGTGCTCCTCGACGGTCTCGACGAGCCCGGCCGTGTCGGGGCGGAGCTGCCCGCCTGGGAGATCCCGCCGCTGCCCCCGCGCGCGGGGGCCGTCCTGGAGATCCCGGTGCGGTACGACGGACCGGACCTCGCGGACGTGGCGGCACACTGGGGCGTGCCCGTACCCGAAGTGGCGCGCATCCACACGGCCGCTGAATTCCGCGTCGCCTTCTGCGGGTTCGCGCCCGGCTTCGGCTATCTGACCGGGCTGCCCGAGCACTACGAAGTGCCGCGCCGGGCCACTCCCCGCACCTCCGTCCCCCGGGGAAGTGTCGCCCTGGCGGGCCCGTACACGGGTGTCTACCCCCGCGCCTCCCCCGGCGGCTGGCAACTGATCGGCTCGACGGACGTCGTGCTGTGGGACCATGCGCGCGTGCCCGCCGCGCTGCTCTCCCCCGGGACACGCGTCCGCTTCGTGCCGGACAGCACCTCACCGGCGGGGGCGTGATGACCGACCGTGCCTTCGCCGTCGTGCGGGCCGGGGCGCTGACCACCGTGCAGGACCTCGGCCGCCCCGGGCACGCCCATCTCGGGGTGCCCCGCTCCGGAGCGCTCGACCCGCCCGCGGCCCGTCTGGTCAACCGGCTTGTGGGCAATCCGCTCGACGCCGCCGTCCTGGAGACCACCGTCAACGGATGCGCCGTGCGCCCGCGCCGGCCCGTGACGGTCGCCGTCGGCGGGGCGCCGTGCCCGGTGACCGTGGACGGCCGCCCCGCGCCCTGGGGTGCGCCGGTGCGGGTGCCCGCCGGGGCGCTCCTGGACGTCGGGACCGCTCTCTCCGGAGTACGTTGCTACGTCGCGTTCGACGGCGGCGTGGCCGTCGAACCGGTGCTCGGCAGCCGCTCCACCGACCTGCTCTCCGGCCTCGGCCCTCCCCCGCTCGCGGACGGAGCCTTCCTGCCTCTGGGGCATCCCGCCACCCACCACGCGCGCGTGGACATCGTTCCGCAGCCCGCGCCGCCCCGGGAGCTGGTGCTGCGGGTGACGCTCGGGCCGCGCTCCGACTGGTTCACTGCGACGGCGCTGGCCACGCTCACCACGCGCGCGTACCGGGTGTCGTCGGCGAGCAACCGCATCGGGCTGCGCACCGAGGGCCCCGCCCTGGAGCGGGCGCTCCAGGGCGAACTGCCCAGCGAGGGCATGGTGCTCGGCGCCGTCCAGGTGCCGCCGGACGGCAGACCGGTCGTCTTCCTCGCCGACCATCCGACCACCGGGGGCTACCCGGTGGTCGCGGTCGTCCGGGAGTCCGACCTCGCCGCGGCGGCCCAGGCGCGGCCGGGAACACCGGTGCGTTTCGTCGAAGTCGGCCGGGGCCGGCCCGCCACCCGGGGCTGACCCGCTCCACCGCAGGCGCGCTACACCGCGGGCGCGTCCGGCCCGATCCTGCTCCGTACCGCGGTCTGTACGTCGTCCTCCTCGGCGGGGTCCGAGGCGAGCCTCCGGAGTCTGTTGACGACACGGGCGTCACCGGTCTCGGCGTGCCGCGCGGCGACCTCTCGGGTGGACTCCTCGCAGTCCCACAGGCACTCGACGGCGAAGCCCGCGGCGAAGGTGGGGTCGGTGGCGGCCAGCGCGCGAGCGGCGCGGCCGCGGAGGTGCGAGGAGGCGGTCTCTCTGTAGACGTGCCGCAACACGGGGGCGGCGCAGGCGATGCCGAGGCGTCCCGCGCCGTCGACGAGGGTCCACAAGGTGGGCGCGTCGGGGCCCTCCCCCCGGACCGCCTCGCGCAGCGCGGACAGGACGAGCTTGCTGTCCTGGGCTCCGCCCCGGCAGGCGAGCATCCGCCCGGCGGCGGCGCCGAGGTCGTCCGGCCGATAGGCCCAGCGTCGGGCGCGCTCCACGGCGGCGACGCTCCGCATCCGCTCGAAGGCGCCGGTCGCGGCGTCCACCACGACCTGGGAGGGCCCCTCCGCGGCGTACTCGATGAGGTCGAGCACGTCGGGGTCGTGGGCGTCGGCCAGGTAGCGCAGGGCAGTGCCGCGCGCCCCGTCCGAGCCGGTGCGGGCGGCCTCGATGATCTCGGGGCGGTCCTCCGGCCCGGCGACGGCGCTCAGGCAGCGCGCGGCGGGCACGTACAGCACGGAGCCTCGTTCGAGGCCTTCCTGTGCCCAGTCGAAGATGGCCTGGACGCTCCACTCGGGACGTGGCCCCGAGGGCCGCATCTGGCGTTGCCAGCGGTCGAAGGAGCCCTGTTCCCGCGCGGCGCGCACGCGGGCGCCGATATCCGTGCGGGGGTCCTCTTCCCAGAGGCGCCAGGGCCGTGGTTCGTAGGCGTCTCGGACGGCGGCGGCCAGGTCGGCCTCGCCCTCGGCGTCGGGGGCGAACCTGGCGAGCACGGGGGCCGCGAGGGCGCGCAGACCCGCGTCGTCGTCCCGCAGCGCCAGCTCGTCCAGGGCCCAGGCCCAGTTGGAGCCGAACGCCGCGTACCTCCGCAGCAGTTCGAGGGCGTCCTGCCTGCCGTACGAGGCGAGGTGCCCGAGGACGGCCAGGGCGAGTCCTGTGCGCGAGTCGTCCGTGTCCAGGACGTCCTCGGCATCGAAGAGGTGGCGCTCGATCTCACCGAGCCCGCCGTGCAGGTCGAGGTAGAGCCGGGCGTAGTACAGCGAACGGTTCTCCACCTGCCAGTCGTGGCGGGGATCGTTCAGCACGCAGTGGTCGAGGGCCGCGAGCGCCTCGGACCGTGGGGCGGTGAGCGCGTGCAGGGTGCCGTCGCCGCGGCCCCTCTGCAGCAGGCCGAGCAGCGTACCGCTGGGCGCTATGACCGGATCGAACATGGGAAACAGCCTCACATCAAGCGTCGACGCAACCGGGAATCACGCATTACCTGGCCGTGCGCCAACACGTCGGGCCGCCCGCCGTCTCTTGCTTGTCGAAGACCATCTTCCTCTGCCTCTCGTCGGTGGCCCAGGGGTTCCCGGACGGGAGGTCCGGGGGCGGGCCGCTCACGGGCCACGCGGTGCGGCAAGATCTGCCCCGCCGTCGCGTCCGTGAATCACGTCGTCATGATGACCCGGCGGTCAGGTCCGCCGCGACCACATTTCCAGCGCCCCCGTTGTTGCTGGTCAGGTACCCCGTTCAGGCGGCGCCGAACAGCTGGAGCAGTTCCGCCTTTCCGAACATGCGGGCCGTGTCGACGGCCGACGGCGTTCCCGCGGCCGGATCCGCGCCACCGTCCAGAAGAGCCCGGACCACCGCGTCCTCACCCTTGAAGACGGCGCCCGCGAGCGGGGTCTGCCCCCGGTCGTTGACGCGGTTCGTGTCGGCGCCACGCTCCACGAGGGCGCGGACCGCCTCGGCGTGCCCGTGGTAGGCCGCGAGCATCACCAGCGTGTCACCGCTGTCGTTCGTGAGGTTCGCCGGAACGCCTGCGTCCACATAGGCCGCGAGAGCCGCCGCGTCACCTTGGCGCGCCAGATCGAAGATCTTGGTCGCCAAGTCCACGACCTCCGGGTCGGGGGCTTCGCTCATGGGGGCGTCCGCCTTTCTGGGTGTGCTGCCTGTGCAGCCGTACGAGTGAATCGACAGGGTACTGCCCCCGCGGGCACATGACCCGGCCCGCCCGAGGCAAAGATCACGGCGAGAGCCGCGGGCCGTCCGGGCCCGGCTCCAGCCTGCCCGGCCGGGCTCCGCCATTCAGGCGAAAACTCGGCGAAATAACCCATTTGCACCTTTTATCGTATGGATACATGCTGTGAACCTGGAAGAACTCATGGTGACTGTCCCCACCAACCAGGAGAACCGTCATGGTCCTTTCCATCTCAGGCGTCGTGCTGCTCGGCATCATCGTGTTCCTCTTCTTCCGCAAGGACGGACTCAAGGCCTCCCACGCGCTGGTCTGCGCACTCTTCGGCTTCTTCATGGCGGGCACCGCCATCGCCCCGAGCATCAAGGCGGGCAGCGCGAGCCTCGCGAGCCTCCTCGGCGGGATCAAGTTCTGACGCTCCCGCCGTTCGTACGCACCTTCAGGAGACAGACGTGGCCAGGCGCCCACTCCCCCGCATTCTGAGCAACGGCACCGCGTCGATCGCCCGCAGCCGGGAGCTGGCACGGTCGGCGGCCGACAGCGCCACCGATGTTCTCCACCCGCTGATCACGATCACCCGTGGACTGCGCCGGCTGGCTGCCGCCGGGCGGCGCAAGTGGGCCGACACACCCAAGGACAAGCGCGGGCCGCTGCTGTTCCTGGTGGCCTCCGTGGTCCTGGTGGTGGCCCTCGTGCCCTACGGTCCGCTGCTCGCCCTCATCTCCCTGATGGCGGCGTCCGCGTGGGCCGGCCGCGAGCGCACCGCCCCCGCGCCGACCGGCCCGGACGAGGCACAGGTGCAGCGGCTGCAGGCCCTCTACGAAGCGCTCGTCCCGTACTTCTCGGTCCCCGAGGACCCCGCCCCGCTCTTCGCACACGGCGGGGAGTGGGACAAGGCCTTCCCCGAGTACGAGTTCGACGGCACCGGGCGGGTCTCCCGGCTCGTCGTGCACTACCCCGCGTACTTCACGGACGGCGAGCCCGAGTCCCGCGCGCGGATCGAACAACTGCTGCACGCCAAGGCGGGCCGCGGCCGCGAGTACCACTTCGCGTGGGACGAGGAGGCCAACCAGCTCGTCGTCACGGTGCTCGCCCCGCTGCCCACCGACATCGCCGCCCAGCGTTTCGTCACCGCCCCCGGAGAGACGGTCCTCGGCTTCACGGACGAGACCGGCGTCCAGCGCACCCTGCCGCTGGCCGGGAGCGAGGGGCCGCGCGACGTGCCCCCCGTCGTGTGGCGCACCGGCATCCGCTCCACCGAGCCCCATCTCCTGGTCGCGGGCCAGCCGGGCAGCGGCACGACGACGCTGCTGCGCTCCATCGCCCTCCAGGCGTTGCAGTACGGCGATGTCCTCATCGTGGAGGGCAGCGGCACCGGCGACTACGCCTGCCTGACCGGCCGCGACGGAGTCCTCGCCATCGAGTGCGGGCTCGCCGGGGCGCTGGCGAGCCTCGAATGGGCGGCGCACGAGACCGAGCGCAGGCTCATCGCCGCCAACCGCGCCCGGCAGGCGGGCCACCCACCGCCGGAGGACACCAAGCGCCCCCTGTGGGTCCTCCTCGACCACCCGAGCGCGCTCGGGCACCTCGCGGCGGCCGACGGGCGCGCGGACCCCCAGTCGCTGCTACAGGTCCCCCTGCGGCACGGCAGGGCGGCCAACGTGACGGTCGTGGTCGCCGATCAGCTGGACAGTCTGGACGCGCTGAGTGATCCCGTGCACCAGCACACACGCGCGCGTGTAGTGCTCGGTTACGCGACGCCGGACCAGGTGGTGGACGTCCTCGGGGCGCCGCCCCACACGACGCCCACGTCGGACGTGCCGCCCGGCCGCGGCTACGCCCGGCTCGGCGCGGGGCCCGTGCACCGCCTCCAGGTGCCCGCGACGCCCGACCCGTACGACGACGCGACCAGCGAGGCGCACCGGAGGGCCGTCATGGAGCTGCTGCCGGAGCGCAGCACGCCGCCGGACGAGACAGACGTTGTCACCTCCACCTCCACTCCCGCCCCCGCTCCCGCCCCCACCCCCGCTCCCGAGGCCACGGAGGCGCAGCCGGTCCCCGCCGAGGGCTGACTCCGTAGAGCAAAGGGTCGACTCCGTAGAGCAGAGTGCCGACTCCGTAGAGGCCCGTCAGGCCACGAAGGGGTGCGCGGCCTGCGCGCCCGTCCCGGCGCCCGTCTCCACGAGGCGGGCCGCCGCCGCGAGCCGCGCCGCCGCCTCGTCGGCCACCGCGCCCCCCACGGTGAACGGAAGCCGCACATACCCCTCGAAGGCGCCGTCCACTCCGAAGCGTGGCCCTGACGGGACCCGGACCCCGACCCGCTCGCCCACCTCGGCGAGGCGGGAGCCCGAGAGGCCCCCGGTGCGCACCCACAGGGTCAGGCCGCCGCTCGGCACCTCGAACTCCCAGCCGGGCAGCTCCCGCCGCACGGCCGCGACCAGCGCGTCGCGGTTCTCCCTGGCCTGCGCCCTGCGCACGTTCACGGCCGACTCCCAGCCCCCGGTGTTCAGCAGCCAGTTCACGGCGAGCTGTTCGAGGACCGGCGTGCCGAGGTCGGCGTACGCACGAGCCGCGACGAGGCTGCGGATCACGTCGGGCGCGGCCCGCACCCAGCCGATGCGCATGCCCGCCCAGAAGGCCTTGCTCGCCGATCCGACGGTGATGACGGTGGAGCCCCCCGGGTCGAAGCCGCAGACGGGGCGCGGCATGGTGAGGTCCGGGTCGAGCCCGAGCTCGCTCATCGTCTCGTCGACGACGAGAACCGTGCCCGCCGAGCGGGCCGCCTCGACGAGCTGCCTGCGCTGGTCCTCGCCGGCGAGGGCGCCCGTCGGGTTGTGGAAGTCCGCGACGACGTACGCGAGCCGGGGGGCCGCGTCGCGCAGGACCTGGCGCCAGCGGTCCATGTCCCAGCCCTGGAGGCCCTCGGCCATGGCGACGGGAACGAGGCGCGCGCCGGCCTCCCGCATCAGCTGCAGGATGTTGGCGTACGACGGGGACTCCACGGCGATGCGTTCGCCACGGCCCGCGAAGAGATGGCAGATCGCGTCGATGGCGCCCATGGCGCCGGTCGTCACCATGATCTGTTCGGGCATGGTGGGGATGCCGCGCGCGGTGTAGCGCTCGGCGAGCATCTCGCGCAGCGCGGGCAGTCCCGCGGGGTAGTCGCCGTGCGTGTGGGCGTACGGCGGAAGTGCTTCGAGGGCTCCCTGGACGGACCGGGTGAGCCAGGGCTCGGGCGCGGGCAGTGCGGCGCAGCCCAGGTCGATCATGGAGCCGAGCGCCTCGGGCGGCAGCGGTTCGAGGCCGCGGGCGGGCAGGGGGTTGCCTGCCGGGACGGCGGTCCAGCTGCCCGCTCCCCTGCGGGACTCCAGGAAGCCCTCGGTGCGCAGCGCTTCGTAGGCGGCGGCCACGGTGGTGCGGCTGACGGCCAGTGCGACGGCGAGTTCCCGCTCGGCGGGCAGGCGTGCAGCGACCGGCACGCGGCCCTCGAGGACGAGCAGGCGGATGCCGTCGGCAAGCGCGCGGTAGGCGGGCGGGCGGCGCGCACCGGTTCCGGCGGGGCGGTCCTGCTGGGAGGCGAGCAGGCGGGCGAGCTGCGTCGACCCCATCGCCGAAGTCCACTGAGCCATGATTCCCAGTCCACCTTCCCCGAATTGGCCATGGTTGCGGTCCGGTTCCAAGCCACAGGGTGTCATGCGTCGGGCCACCAGCACTACACGGGGGAGCGTTCCTTGTCCGGTACGAAGCCACATCTCACGAGACGGCTGGTCCAGCTGTACGCGGGTCTGACCCTGTACGGCGCGAGCTCCGCGCTCATGGTCTCGGCGGGCCTGGGCCCCGAGCCCTGGAACGTGCTCAACCAGGGCCTGTCCGAGCTGACCGGGCTGACCATCGGGGCCGTGTCGATCGTCGTGGGAGCCGCGGTACTGCTGCTGTGGATACCGCTCCGGCAGCGGCCCGGCCTGGGCACGGTCTCGAACGTGTTCGTCTGCGGTCTGGCGATGGACGCCACACTGGTGCTCCTGCCGAACGTGCACGCGCTCGGCGTCCGGGTGCCGCTGCTCGCGGCCGGGATCGTCCTCAACGGAGTGGCCACCGGCCTCTACATCACGGCCGCCTTCGGCGCCGGCCCCCGGGACGGCCTGATGACGGGCCTGCACGGGCGCACCGGCCGCTCCATCCGCCTGATCCGGACCTCGATCGAGGTGACGGTCGTCGTCACGGGCTTCGCCCTCGGCGGCACGGTCGGCGTGGGCACGGTCCTCTACGCGCTGTCGATCGGCCCGCTCGCCCAGTTCTTCCTGCGCCGTTTCGCCGTCCCCGGCCCCGCCGCGGAGACCGTCGTGGCCTCCGGCGGCCCCGCGGAGCAGGCGATACTGCAGCGGTGACCACGCGCGTACGCCACCCCTACCTCGATCACCCGGGACCGCTCGCCCTCGCCCACCGGGGCGGCGCGGCGGACGGCCTGGAGAACACCGCCGCGGCGTTCCGGCGCGCCGTCGACCTCGGCTACCGCTACATCGAGACCGATGTGCACGCCACGGCCGACGGCCGGCTCGTCGCCTTCCACGACACGACCCTGGACCGGGTGACGGACGCGTCGGGGCGCATCATCGACCTCCCCTGGAGCGAGGTGCGGCGCGCTCGTGTGGCGGGCAGCGAGCCGGTGCCCCTCTTCGAAGAGCTCCTGGAGTCGTTCCCCGACGTGCGCTGGAACGTGGACGTCAAGGCGGAGCCCGCGCTCCTGCCGCTGCTCGACCTGATCCGCCGCACCGCCTCCTGGGACCGCGTCTGCGTCGGCTCGTTCTCCGAGGCGCGTGTGGCCAGGGCCCAGCGTCTGGCGGGCCCGCGCCTGGCCACCTCCCTGGGAACGCGGGGCGTGGCGGCGCTGCGGATGGTGTCCTACGGAGTACCCGCCGCCCTGCGCCGTTCCGCGGTCTGTGCCCAGGTGCCCGAGACGCACGGCAGGATCCGGGTGGTCGACCACCGCTTCGTACGGGCCGCCCACGCGCGTGGGCTGCAGGTTCACGTGTGGACCGTCAATGACGCCGAGCAGATGACCGCCCTCCTCGACCTCGGGGTGGATGGCATAGTTTCCGATCACATCGAGACGCTGCGCGGGGTGTTGAAGGACCGGGGGACCTGGGTCTGACCTCCCCGGCCCCCAGGACGCGGCGTCGCACCACGGGGAACAGCGAGGTCACGGGTGGGCACCGACACCGTGAAGGCGGCGACGGCCGACGACGACAACGCCGTCGCCGAACGGCGCCGCGAGCAGCGCGGCTGGTACTTCTACGACTGGGCGTGCTCGGTCTATTCGACGAGCGTCCTGACCGTGTTCCTGGGGCCCTATCTCACGGAGATCGCCAAGGCGGCCGCCGACCCGGAGGGGTACGTGCACCCGCTGGGCATCCCCGTCCGGGCCGGGTCCTTCTTCGCGTACACGGTGTCCGCGTCCGTGATCGTGTCGGTCTTCGTCATGCCGCTGGCGGGCGCGGCCGCCGACCGTACGGGCCGCAAGAAGCCCCTCCTGGCAGCGGCCGCGTACCTGGGGGCGGCCGCCACGGCCGGCATGTTCTTCCTGGCGGGCGACCGCTATCTCCTCGGCGGGTTCCTGCTGATCGTCGCCAACGCCTCGCTCGCCGTCTCGATGGTGCTCTACAACTCCTACCTGCCGCAGATCGCGCCCCCGGAGGAGCGTGACGCGGTCTCCTCACGCGGCTGGGCCTTCGGTTACGCGGCGGGCGCGCTCGTCCTGGTGGCGAATCTCGTCCTGTTCCTCGCCCACGACAGCTTCGGCGTCTCCGAGTCGACCGCGGTCCGCATCTGCCTGGCGTCGGCGGGCGTGTGGTGGGGCGCCTTCACCCTCGTACCCCTGAAGCGGCTGCGGGACCGGCGGACACCGCCGTCCGGAGCCGGGTCGTCCGCCCGAGGCGGCTGGCGGCAGCTGCGGGCGACGGTGCGCGACATGCGCCGCCACCCCCACACGCTCGCTTTCCTGCTCGCCTATCTCGTCTACAACGACGGGGTCCAGACGGTGATCTCCCAGGCGTCCGTCTTCGGCTCGGAGGAGCTCGGTCTCGACCAGTCCACGCTGATCGTCGCGGTCCTGCTGGTGCAGCTCCTGGCGGTCGCCGGGGCGCTCGCCATGGGGCGGCTCGCCCGGACGTACGGCGCCAAGCGGACCATTCTCGGCTCGCTGGTGGCCTGGACGGTCACGATCGGCGCCGGTTACTTCCTGCCCGCCGGCGCGCCGGCGTGGTTCTTCGTGCTGGCGGCGGGGATCGGTCTGGTCCTCGGCGGCACGCAGGCGCTGTCCCGTTCACTCTTCTCACATCTGGTCCCGCACGGGAAAGAGGCCGAATATTTCTCCGCGTACGAGATCAGCGACCGCGGCATGGCCTGGCTGGGACCGTTGATCTTCGGCCTCACCTACCAGCTCACCGGGAGCTACCGGGACGCGATCGTCTCGCTCGTGGCGTTCTTTTTGCTCGGTTTCGCCCTGCTCGCACGGGTTCCGGTACGGCAGGCGGTGCGCGACGCGGGCAATCCCGCACCCCGTCGGATTTAGCAACTGGAGCCAAAGGCCGGTAGTGTACGCCTTTGGCCTGCCAGGCGGACCGTTACTGCGAGCTGAAGAATCAGAAACGCTGGGTGACATCTGCTACTAGATGTGACAAACCGGGCGCTGGTGGGTACAACAAGGGGCGGCATACGACGGCGACGCATGACCCAGAACGGGAATCTTTACCGCCGACCGGACGTTGACCGGATGACGACGACAGCGACACCTGTCCTGTGGGCGACAAGCCCGGGAGGCACGATTCATGAGTGAGCGAGCTCTTCGCGGCACGCGCCTCGTGGTGACAAGCTACGAGACCGACCGCGGCATCGACCTGGCTCCACGCCAGGCCGTGGAGTACGCATGCCAGAACGGACATCGTTTCGAGATGCCGTTCTCGGTCGAGGCGGAGATCCCGCCGGAGTGGGAGTGCAAGGTCTGCGGGGCCCAGGCACTCCTCGTGGACGGCGATGGACCTGAGGAGAAGAAGGGCAAGCCGGCGCGTACGCACTGGGACATGCTCATGGAGCGCCGCACCCGAGAGGAGCTCGAAGAGGTCCTCGAGGAGCGTCTCGCGGTTCTCCGGTCCGGAGCCATGAACATCGCGGTGCACCCGCGAGACAGCAGCCGCAAGTCCGCCTGAGGGCGGACACCGCGGCGCACAACCCGCACAGAGCACAACGCATAAAAGGGCCGGGGCCACTGCTGAGCAGTGGCCCCGGCCCTTTGCGTGCTCCCGGCGCGTCTGTACGGACCCGGGGCGTTTGTGCGACCCCGGACCCGGCCCGGCCCGTCAGTGCGGCGGCAGCTGCGGGTCGTCCGAACGCGGACTCCGCGTCCGCGGCTCGTCGTCCCTGATGACCTCGCCCGGCACGACCTTGCCGTCGGGCCGGTGCATCCGGGCCTGCTGGAAGGCGTCCCCGAGGCCGCCGGGCGTCGCCTCGCGCACCTTGCGCTCGAAGGTCCGCTCCGCGTACTTGCCGAGGGCCTTCTGGACCGGCGGGACCAGCAGGATCAGCCCCAGGGCGTCCGAGACAAGCCCTGGGAGGATGATCAGCAGGCCGCCCAGCATCGTGAGGGCGCTGCCGCCCCCGGTCTCCGGAGCGGGCGTCACGCCGTTCTGCTGCTGTTGCACCGCCTCGCTGAGCTTGCGGAACGCCCTGCGCCCCGCGCGCTTGATCACCGCGGAGCCGAGCACGAGGCCGCCCACCAGGAGCAGGAAGACCACGAATCCGCTCGTGGCCCCCGCCACGACAACGAGGAGCCAGATTTCCAGGACCAGCCACGCGGCGATGCCGAGCGGCAGGAACCTCAGGGGCCCGGAGCGCCGGGGCCGGGCGGGTCGGATGGGAGGCGGTGCGCCAGTCGTCATGCTCCCAGTGTGCCTGGGCCCGCCTCAGTCCGGCGTAAGGGGGATGATCAAGAAGGTCGCCGCGCGGTGCTCAGGGCTGCTTGCGGCCGATGACCTTGCCGACCCGCTCGCCCACGCCCCAGGCGGTGACCCGCCACAGCGCCTCGACGACGATGTTCTGGCTCATCTTGCTGTCCCCGAGCTCACGCTCGACGAAGGTGATGGGCACCTCGACGACGTGGTAGCCCGCCTTGACCGCGCGGCGCGCCAGGTCGACCTGGAAGCAGTAGCCCTGCGACTCGACCTCGGCGAGGCCGAGCCCTTCGAGGGTCTCGCGGCGGAAGGCGCGGTAGCCGCCCGTCACGTCGCGGATGGGCACGTCGAGCAGGAGACGCGAGTAGGTGCTGCCGCCGCGGGAGATGAACTCACGGTGCTTGGGCCAGTTCACGACCCGCCCGCCCGGCACCCAGCGCGAGCCGAGCACGAGGTCGGCGCCCTTCAGCGCCGTGAGCAGCCGGGGCAGCTCCTCCGGCTGGTGGGAGCCGTCGGCGTCCATCTCGACGAGTACGCCGTAGTCGTTCTCCAGGCCCCAGCGGAAGCCCGCGAGGTAGGCCGCGCCGAGCCCTTCCTTGCCCTTGCGGTGCAGCACGTGGACCTGCTCGTCCTCGGCCGCGAGCTCATCGGCGATCTTGCCGGTGCCGTCGGGGCTGTTGTCGTCGGCGACCAGGATGTGCGCGTCCGGTACGGAAGCCCGGACGCGGCCGACGATGGACTGGATGTTCTCCGCCTCGTTGTAGGTCGGAATGATCACCAAGGCCGTGCCGAGCGAGCCGAACCGCCTCCCCTGTTCCCCCGCTTCGGAGACCCCGCCGCCGTCGTTCACTACTGCCCCTTCGTTCGTACGCAGAGGACCACCATAGTGGCCGCGGCCTGCGACGCAGCGACGGCACGGGACGTACTGCGGATCGGGGCCCGGCGCCCTTCGGGCCGGCCAGGGACCCGCTGGCTGCGGATCGACCGAAAGCCGTTGTCTACTGAGCGTCCGGGCCCGACCCGGGTCACACCTGCCGGCCGGCTGATACGTTCCCTCGCCTCCGCGTCGCGGACGCTGGACCTGGCTCCCAGTGGTGGTGCGCCGCTGCGCACCACCCGTGATCCAGCGGCGTTCGACGACTGCGTGGAGGTTCGCCGGTCGGACGTCCTGTGGTGGACCCGGCCGAACCTACCGGCCCACGACGGCTCTCTGTCAATACCCCGCTGATCTGCGGCTACTTCGAAGACCGCCAGGTCAGTGCCGAGGATTCCCAGGTCGTGCGAGCCCGTGAAGGGCCGCGATCGGCGGCGCGCACCGCCGGTACATCACTCTTCCGGCCGCACGAACACCGTCTGTCCGGCCACCACCGTGCGCAGGCACACGGGGAGTTGGGCGCCCGGCGACAGGTCGGGCAGGCCGGGCGTGCCCGAGCGGGGGTCGGTCGACCAGCGGGCCACCCGGTCGTCCGGCGCCTGCACCACCAGATCGGAGGTGCGCCACACGGCGTAGTCGGCGGGGGCGCCCGGCACCAGAACGCCCGCGTCGTCGCGGCCGACGGCCCGCCAGCCGCCGCGGGTGTGCGCGGTGAAGGCGGCGCGCACGGAGACGCGGTGCTCGGGTGTGCGGTGGAAGGCGGCGGCGCGGACCGTGCCCCACGGGTCGAGCGGCGTGACGGGGCTGTCGGAGCCGAAGGCGAGCGGCACGCCGGTGCGCAGCAGGGCCGCGTACGGGTTGAGGGTGCGGGCCCGCTCGACGCCGAGGCGCTGGGCGTACATGCCGTCCTCGCCGCCCCACAGCGCGTCGAAGGCGGGCTGGACGGACGCGGTGAGGCCGAACTCGGCGAGTCCGGCGATCGTGCCGGGGGTGAGCATCTCGGCGTGCTCGACGCGGTGCCGGGCGGCGCGGACGCGGGCGAGACCGACCTTCTCGGCGGCCGCGCGCATCCCGTCGACCACGGAGGTCACCGCGGCGTCCCCGATGGCGTGGAAGCCCGCCTGGAGGCCCGCCTCCGTGCACTCCACGACGTGGGCGGCGACGTCGGCGGCGTCCAGGTAGGGGGTGCCGGTGTGGGCCTCGTCGGAGTACGGCTCGTGCAGGCAGGCGGTGTGCGAGCCGAGGGCGCCGTCCACGAAGAGGTCACCGGCGGCGCCGGCCGCGCCGAGCTCCCGGGCGCGCTGGACGTCCCGTTCGGCCCAGTAGCCGACGACGCGCGGCCCGGGCTCCTCGCCGGCGAGCCGCAGCAGCCCCGTGAAGTCGTCCTCGTCGGAGATCTCCGGGCCCGCGCACTCGTGCATGGAGCCGATGCCGAGAGAGGCCGCGTGCCGGAGCGCGGCGCGCTGGGCCTCCGTGCGCTGCCGCGGAGTGATCGCGCCGAGTGCGGCGGAGCGCACGCCGTGGTGCGCGTCGGCGGTCAGCGGGGCGTCCGGGTGGTAGCCGGTGCGCCCGGTGACGCCGGGCACCAGGTCGAGCAGCGCCGTCGTGACCACGGCCGAGTGGACGTCGATGCGGGAGAGGTAGAGCGGCCTGCCGCCGGTCGCCTCGTCGAGCTCCGCGCGCGTGGGCGGGCGGCCGTCGGGCCAGCGGGCGGCGTCCCAGCCGTGGCCGAGGAGGACGGTGTCGTGCGGCCGCGCGGTGGCGTGTTCGCGTACGAGAACGAGTGCGTCGGCGAGTGAGCGGGCCCCCGTCAGGTCGAGTCCCGTCAGGGCGAGGCCGGTGGCCGTGGTGTGCACGTGGGCGTCCGTGAACGCCGGAGTGACCAGGGCGCCTTCGAGGTCGACGACCTCGTCGACACCTTCGGCGAAGGCGTCGGCTGCGCCCTCGGAGCCGACCCAGGCGACGTGCCCGCGTTCGACGACCATCGCGGTGGCGAACGGGTCGGCGGGGCTGTGGACGTCGCCGCCGCGCAGCAGCACGGTGCGGTGGTTCTGGGGGGTTGTGCTCTGGCTCATGGGACACAGTCTCGCCCCTGCCGGCGGCCGGCCGGCGCGCGGGTCACACCTGGGGCGGGCGCGCCTCGTACGGCGTGGAGAGGACGACCGTCGTGCGCGTGGAGACGCCCGCGAGGGCGCGCAGGCGGCTGAGCAGGTGCTCCAGCTCCAGAGGGGTCGCGACGCGGACCTTGAGGATGTAGTTCTCGTCGCCGGCGACGCTGTGGCACGCCTCGATCTCCGGCACGCCCGCGAGCCGGTCGGCGATGTCGTCGGGGGCGCTGGGGTCGAACGGCTTCACCGAGATGAACGCCGTGAGCGGCAGCCCGACGGCCTCGGGGTCGACGACCGCGGCATAGCCGCGGATGACGCCCCGCTGCTCAAGACGGCGCACCCGCTGGTGCACGGCCGACGTGGACAGGCCCGTGGCCTTGCCCAGGTCGGTGTAGCTCATCCGCCCGTCCTTGACGAGCAGCTGCACGATCTGTCGGTCCAGCTCCTCCATGCGCCGAACCTACAGGGCTCTTGATCTCCTCGGATACCTGAGGGCCCGTCTTCGCAGGGCGGGCAACTCCATTTGGCATGTGACGAACGCCACACTCTCGTGACCGTGTCCGAAGGGATGCAACGATTACCTCTACGACGGGACGGGAAGTGCTTGCTGTGGTCGAGGCCGCAGCGCCTTGTCGGCCCACCCGAGGGGGAGATTCCCATGCAGAATTTGAAGCGCCCCGGCCGGTCTGCCCGCGCCAAGCAGCAGCCGGCCGTCGAGCCCGAGCCGGAGGGCGTCGAACCGGCAGACGCCTTCTTGGACGCCTACGACACTTTCGAGATGTACCGGGTGACCTGCCCCGACTGCGAGCAGCCCATCGCGCTCCTCGCGGACGAGGACGTGCTGCCCGAGCACGCACTGTGCCCCACTCCGTGGAATCCGTTCGGGCTGACGGTCTGCGCCGGCACCGGCCGTGCGGCCACCGACGCCGCGCCCGCCGACGAGTCGATGGAGGTTCAGGAGCAGGACACCGCCCTGCTGTTGACGCTCCCTCAGGGACTCGACTGGCGGACGCAGCCCTTCTCGCACGTGGGCGGTCAGGGCTCGCAGCCCTTCCACGTGCCGCGCCAGCACCGGCCCGCCGCCTGATTCACCAGTAAGTGCCCTGCACCATGGCGGCCAGGCTGCCATGGTGCAGGATCAGCGTGTCCGCGGCCTCCGCGGTCGCGGGCACCCCGGCCTCACCGAAGTGGACTTGGCGGTAGGCGACGCGCAGCATGACGATCGCGTGCCGCAGCGCCGCGTACAGCGTGTAGAAGTCCATGTCGCGCGGCGTGTGCCCGGTCAGCCGGGCGTATGTCTCCTCGATCCTGTCGCGGCGCAGGAAGTCGGGCAGTCCCGGCTGGCCGAAACTCTCCGTCAGGTCCTGGAAGAACCGGTGCAGGTAGACCGTCCAGCCGAGGTCGACCTCGCGCGGGGCGAGCGCCGCCATCTCCCAGTCGAGCACCGCGACGGGCTCGAAGCCGTCGTAGATGATGTTCCCGATGCGCGCGTCGCCCCAGTTGAGGACGGCGTCGCCCTCGGTCTGCGGCCACATGTCTTCGAGGTGGTCGAAGGCGCCCTCGATGACGGGTGAGCGGGGCAGTCCGCTCACCACCCAGTCGTAGTAGGCGCGTTGGGCGGTGACGTGGCGGCGCAGCGGGCTGCCCTCGCCGGGCAGGCCCAGGAACCGCGCGGCGCCGGGCGGGACTTGGTCGTGCAAGTGGGCGACGATGCGGACCGACGCGTCTTCGAGGTGCGCGCGCTCGGCGTCGGTGGCCGCGTGCAGCCAATTGCCCTCGTACGTATAGGGCATGACGTCCGGCGGCACGTGGCCGTCGATCCGCTCCATGACGAAGAAGGGTGCGCCGAGCGGGCCCGGGTCCTCCTCCAGCCACAGCACACGGGGCACCGGGAGGTCGGTGTGCTCGGCGACGAGCCGCATCGTGCGGTACTGCCGCGGCATGTCGTAGACGGGGAAGACCGTGTACGCCGCCGGGTCGGCCGCCACGCGCAACGCGCAGCGCCTGACGGGTGGTTCGGGGTGTTCCACGGTGAAGAGCAGGGTCTCACTGGACATGCCGTTGGACTCGGGGGCGCTCACCTCGACCGCCTTGGCGCCGGGCAGCCTGGTGTCGAGCCAGGCGCCGAGGCGGCGGGCGAGGTCTTCCGGGTCACGCGTGGTGGTGCGGGGGCGGGGTGCCGTTGCCATGTCCGTAACTCCCTTCTCGGGCCCGCGTCCTCAGGGCGCCACGGAGTCGAAGCCGGTGAAACCGCTCGGATCGTGGCGGCCGAAGCTGCCGTGCTCGAAGATCCCGTATCCGGTCCGCCCGTCGAGAGTGAAGCGCGCGGCGTGGTCGATGACGCCGTACGCGGCGAGGGGGTGGGCCGCGGGGTCCGAGAGGTCGTAGGTGCGGCGGTCGGTCCAGTCGCGGCCACGCCACGTGCCGTGCTGCCAGTCGTCGGCGGGCGGGTATCCCGCGCCCACGGCCAGGGGCAGGGAGGCGAGCACGTGTACGCCGAGTTCCAGGGGCTTGCGGTCGTCGGGGTCGGTGAGGTGGATGAGGGCGCGTTCGGGGTGACGGGTGCCGGAGCGGTAGGTGATGTCGGCCTGGGGCCAGCCGAGTTGGCGGTCGCGCAGGCCGGGGCGGACGAGGGTGGCGTCGTTGAGGGTGCGGTAGCCGTCCGCGTCCTCTTGGGCGACGACCATGAGGAAGCGGTCGTCGAAGCGCACCGGACACCAGATCCAGTGGAAGCCCTCGGTGGCGAACTCCTCCTCCAGGCGCCCGCGCTCCTCACCGGGAACGGGCCGTACGCCCCAGCTGCGGTCGCGGGTCGCGGTCCACTCCCCCGCCGCCACGGTGATCTCCTCGCCGCCCGCGCGGATCACTCCGGTGGGCCGGCCCGCCTGCACGAAGCGGCGCCCTTCGAGGGTGAGCCGGTCGCCGCGGCGCTGGATGTGGTGCGGCTCCCACAGCGCGGGGAAGTCGGCCGTCCAGGTGAGGTCGTACGACAGGGACGCGGGGTCGTCCGCGTCGGCGGCACACCGCAGGCGCAGGCGTCGCAGCGGTTCGTCCACGGTGATGCTCAGCGGGCCGACGCGGAGGTCCATCCGGTCCTCGCCGAGGGCGTCGCTCGCACGTACCGCGTGGAGCGTGTCCCCGATGCGCAGGGTGGCGTACGCGTCGATGACACCGGTGTTCGGATAGACGCCGAGCCCGAGAATGAGCAGGGCGCGGCCCTGGTGGTCGAAGAGCTGGAAGATGCACCGGTCGTAGGCGTTGCGGTCGCCCGTCGCGACGTGCTTCATGGACAGGGGCACCTGGTGCACGGGGTACTCGTCGAGCGGGACCGGACGGTCGTCTGCCACGGCAAACCTCCCTGGTCGCACGGCAGTTCAGGGCGGCGGGAGGCGGTGGCCCCCAACGCGGAGTTGACGGTACGTCAGTTCGCGGGACGGAGCCATACGCGTGCCGAGCCGTTCGCGGTACGCGAGTCATACACCTGCCCGAGCCTTCACCGCCTTCACGGGCACGCCGTGAACAGACGCCCTATTCGTCCGGGCGGTGACTTCGCCCCGACAGTGCGCGTTGCCCTGGTATGACCCCCATGGAAGCGGGTGCGGACGCGGGCCCGACGCACCTTCCCACCGGTCGGCGGCGGCGCACCCTGGTGACGCTGCCCGCCGCAGAATCGGTTTCCCGGCGCCCTCCGGATCCCCCGCAGCACCAGTCGCCTCACCAGTCGCAGCACCAGCCGCCGCGGCCGCCCCAGCCACAACAGCACGTGTACCAGCAGACCCCACAGCACGTGCACCAGCAGCCCCACCAGCAGTACGGGCAGACGTACCAGCCCTACCAGCCGCCGCACTTCCCGGAGCCACACTTCTCGGAGCCGCACCTCCCGGACCCGCCGATCTACCGCGCCCTGATGCGCCACTGGACGGACCGCGGGCGGACGCTGCCCGGGCACCACGACCCGGAGTGGGTCAGGCTCGTGGCGCCGCCGGTGCACCGCGGCCAGTTCAGCGCGAGTCGGGACCCGCGAGGTGACGGGCGATGACCATCCGCTGGATCTGATTGGTCCCCTCGACGATCTGCAGCACCTTGGCCTCGCGCATGAGGCGCTCCACGGGGAAGTCCGCGGTGTATCCGTACCCCCCGAGGACCTGCACGGCGTCCGTCGTCACCTTCATCGCGGCGTCCGTGCACATCAGCTTGGCCATGGCCGCCTGCTTGGCGAACGGCCGCCCCGTGTCGCGGAGCCTGGCCGCGGCCAGATAGAGGGCCCGCCCCGCCTCGATCTGCGTCGCCATGTCGGCGAGCATGAAGCGCAGGCCCTGGAAGTCCGCGATGGGCCGCCCGAACTGCTTGCGCTGCGTGGCGTAGGCGACCGCCTCGTCGAGCGCCGCCTGGGCCACGCCGATCGCGCAGGCCGCTATGCCGAGCCGCCCCGAGTCGAGCGCGGAGAGCGCGATGGCGAAGCCCTGCCCCTCGTCGCCGATGCGGCGGGAGTCGGGGATGCGTACGCCGTCGAAGTTGATCTGGGCGGTGGGTGAGCCCTTCATGCCCATCTTCTTCTCGGGCGCCGCGGCGCTCAGCCCCTCCGCGTCGCCCGGCACCAGGAAAGACGTGACGCCGCGGGGGCCCTCGCCGCCCGTGCGGGCGAGCACGGTGTAGAAGTCGGCGACACCGCCGTGCGTGATCCAGGCCTTGGTTCCGGTGATGACCCAGTCGTCGCCGTCCCGGACGGCCTTCGTGCGCAGGGACGCGGCGTCCGAGCCTGCCGCGGGCTCGGAGAGGCAGTACGCCCCGAGGAGACCGCCGCCGAGCATGGCGGGCAGGTGGTCGTTCCGCTGCTCCTTGGTGCCGTACCCGGCGAGCGCGTGGCAGGACAGGGAGTGGACGCTGACGCCGAGGCCCACGGTCAGGCGCGCGGCGGCGAGCTCCTCGAGCACCTGGAGGTAGACCTCGTACGGCTGGTCGCCGCCGCCGAACCCGGAGTCGTAGGGCAGTCCGAGCAGACCGGATTCGGAGAGCAGCGCGAAGACCTCGCGGGGGAAACGGCCGGCGTCCTCTTCCTCCGCCGCCTTCGGGGCGATCTCGCGATGGGCGATGTCCCGGACCAGCGAGAGCAGATCCCTGGCCTCATCCGTGGGCAGCTGACGCTCCACCGACGGCGTGATGTGGTCGGGCATGACGCTCTCCTCCCTGTGGGGCTGCGGCGGACGCCCGCGCTGGGTGGGGCGGCGCCGCCGGGAAACGTGCCGAGCCGGGGTGTTCTTCCGGGTCACGAAAGCAGCTGACCAGCGGCTCTGGCGCGTTGAGTATGCCCGATCAGCGGCGACCCGTCACTAGTTAACGACCGCTTACTCGAAAGATAGCCGAAGATCGCTGGTGCCCGGCCGATTGGTACGAACCATTGACCGCACTGGTCTAGTCCTCCTACTGTTCCCCCGAACGTCTTAACGCGTTCATGCCAAGTCACATCCGCAGGTCCACAGCACCACTTCCCCCTCCCTGTTTCCCCCCACGAGGAGACACGATGCTCAGACCGCACACCCCCCGCGCCGCCTTCCGGGCGCTCCTCGCCACCACCTGTTGCGCCGTACTCGGCGCGGGTCTGCTGGCCGGCGCGGGCAGCGCCGCCGCCGAGCAGGACAAGGGCGCCCCGGCGAAGGCCGCGGCCGGCTCCAAGGTCGTCGGCTACTTCACCGAATGGGGCGTCTACGACCGGAACTACCACGTCAAGAACATCGAGACGTCGGGGTCGGCCAACAAGCTGACGCACATCAACTACTCGTTCGGCAACGTCCAGGGCGGCAAGTGCGCGATGGGCGACGCCTACGCGGCCACGGACAAGGCCTACACCGCCGACCAGTCGGTGGACGGCGTGGCGGACACCTGGGACCAGCCCCTGCGCGGCAACTTCAACCAGCTCCGCAAGCTGAAGAAGAAGCACCCGGACCTCAAGGTCCTCTGGTCGTTCGGCGGCTGGACCTGGTCGGGCGGCTTCACGGAGGCGGCGAAGAACCCCGCGGCCTTCGCCCAGTCCTGCTACGACCTGGTCGAGAACTCCAAGTGGGCCGACGTCTTCGACGGCATCGACATCGACTGGGAGTACCCCAACGCCTGTGGCCTGACGTGCGACACCAGCGGGCGTGACGCGTACAAGAAGCTGATGTCCGCGGTCCGTTCGAAGTTCGGCAGCAAGAATCTCGTGACCGCGGCGATCCCGGCGGACGCCTCGGCGGGCGGCAAGATCGACGCCACCGACTACGCGGGCGCGGCCCAGTACGTCGACTGGTACAACCCGATGACGTACGACTACTTCGGCGCCTGGGACGCGAAGGGCCCGACAGCCCCGCACTCGCCGCTCACGTCCTACAGCGGCATACCGAAGGACGGCTACAACTCCGACGCCACCATCAAGAAGCTCAAAACGCTCGGCGTTCCGTCCCAGAAGCTGCTGCTCGGCATCGGCTTCTACGGCCGCGGCTGGACGGGCGTCACGCAGAAGGCGCCCGGCGGCACCGCGACCGGGCCGGCCGCGGGCAAGTACGAGCAGGGCATCGACGACTACAAGGTGCTGAAGACCAAGTGCCCGGCCAACGGCACGGTCGGCGGGACCGCGTACGCGCACTGCGGCAACAACTGGTGGAGCTACGACACCCCGGCGACCATCGCGGGAAAGATGAACTACAAGAACCAGCAGGGCCTCGGCGGCACCTTCTTCTGGGAGCTCAGCGGGGACACGTCCAACGGTGAGCTGATCAAGGCCATCAACTGACCTCGCACATGCGGTGGTTCGGGGCGGGAGCCGATGCGGCTCCCGCCCCTTTCGCGTACGCCGGGCGCCTGCGTCCGCTCAGGGGCGGGCCGGCGCCGGGTACGACGGCTCGAAGTCCTCGATGACCCGCAGCGTGTCCCCGAGGGTCCGCACCAGGAGCGAGCCGACCGTCTCGCGCGACAGGCCCCGGCGGCCGATCCAGTCGAGCGTGACGCCCTCGACGCTGCACAGCCAGCCGAGCAGCGCGGTGCGCGCCAGCTGCGGAATGTCCTTGCGGCCGTACGCCCCCTCGGCGATCGTCCCGATCAGCGCCTCGCGTACGCCGTCGCGTATGGCCTGCACCTCGGCGTCGAAGCCGACGCCGCCGCTGATGATCGTGCGGTACGCCGCCTGGTGGTGCTCGGCGTAGCGCAGATAGCCGTCGACGGTGCGCTGCACCCGCTCCACCGGCGGGAGGTCGTCGTGGCGGCCGGCGCGCGCGACGAGGTCGGCCACGGAGTCCTCGATGATCGCCAGGTAGTAGCCGCGCTTCGACTTGAAGTAGTAGTAGATCAGCCCCTTGGCGACGCCCGCCTGCTTCGCGATGTCGTCCATCGACAGAGCGTCGTAGGACGTGTCGGCGAACAACTTCCGGCCAGTGGCGATGAGTTCGCCGCGCCGTGCCGCGGAACGGTCGGTGCCGCGCTGTTGACTATTATTCAATTTCGGCCCTAGTCTCCAACTGCCTCGGGATCGTCCGCAGTATGGCAGACCACTGCCTTCCGCCGGTTCGGCCCGACGGCCCCACGCACTCCCCTTACGCACGCCTACGGACGCGGAACGACGTACGGGAGGAAAACAGTGAACGCAAGCCGCACCGCGTTACGCGAGGGCAGAACCTCCTGGAAGAAGACGGCCGTGGTGGCCATGCCGGCCGTCCTGGCCGTCGGTGTGATGGCCTCCGTGATGGCCGAGGGCGCGCTCGCCGCGTCCTTCGCCGTCTCCGGCACCAGCTTCCAGGTCTCGTCCGGCAAGCTGTCCAGCCAGGGGCTGTCCTCGTACGTGCAGACGGACCGGGACATCGACGGCAAGGGGCACCCGGTGGCGCTCCTCGGGATCGGTGACGCGACCCTCTCCGACATCTGCCAGGCCGCCGAGGTCAAGACCCCGCTCGGGAACGTCGTGTTCAAGCTGACGGCGGGCGGCGACGCGGGCAACGTCACCGCCAGCAACCTCATCATCGACGGCGAGGACCTGACCGGCGACGCCCGCTTCGGCACCGCGCAGATCGGCAGGGACGCCTCGACGCTCGACGAGGTGCCCGGGATCAAGGGCGAGAGGGGCAAGTTCGGGCTGCAGGCCGGGGACATCACCGTCTCCGGGGTGAAGTCGAACGCCTGGTCGGCGACGGGCGGCAACTTCCGGCTCAAGGGCATGCGGGTCGACGTCAGCCTCGGCGGCAAGAAGTGCTTCTGACCGGCGGCGGCAGAGGGGGCGTCAGACCCTTCCGCGGGGACGGCGGCGGCCCGCTCGACCGGCGGCTGCCGTGGCCCGACCAGCGCCGGGTCGTCCGCAGATGGCGGCGCACCCGGCCGTTCTGGGGCGGGCTGCTGCTGATCCTCGGCGGCGCCGAACTGCTCCTGATCCCGCTCTCCCCGCTGACCGTCCTGGTCAGTCTGGGGCTCGGCGGGATCGCCGCACTCGGCATCGGGATCGCGCTGGTCGTGGCGGGGCTCTTCCTGTGGCTGCTGCCGCACACGCACCACTACGTGAGCGTCAACGCCCTGATCCTGTCGGTGCTCTCGTTCGCGGCCACCAACCTCGGCGGGTTCCTCGTCGGCATGCTGCTCGGCATCGCGGGCAGCGCGATGGGGTTCGGCTGGACGCCGGTGCCGGAGGACGCCGAGGAGGACGCGGCACGTCCCAAGGTGCGCGACGGGCAGGGCACGCGGACACTCGGGGTGCTGCTGCCCGTGGTGATCGTCGCCGGACTCGTCGCCCAGGGGAGCCCGGCGAAGGCGGCTCCCGCCGAGGCGCCGTCCGCCGAGGCGATCGTGGCCGCCCGGGTGCCTCCAACGATCACCACGACGCTCTTCGCGCCGCAGGGCTTCATCGTCGCGGGCGTCCGCGAGATACCGACCGCCGACGGGCCGCTGAAGGTCATGGTGCTGCGGATGAAGGCCGCCTCGCTCACCGACTACCGGCTCAGGACGCGGGACGGCGGGCGCGAACTCGCCCTGGGCGCCGACACGTTGGACCTGAGCGGTCAGGTCACCCTCTATCTGACCAAGTTCAAGGGGTGCCTGGAGGGCATCCTCTGCCTCACCTTCACGCCCGACAAGCTGCCGGTGCCGCCCCTCGTGCCGCCGTTCATCTTCATGACGGATGTGAGCGCCGAGCAGGCCCTGGTCACCTCGGACTCGATCGTGGCGGGCGGGCTGACGTTGAAGGCCACGGCATGAGGGGCGCGGCATGAGGGGCGCGGCATGAAGGCCACGGCATGATCCAGATTCAGGCCGCCCTGTTCTGGGCGTACGCGGTCGGGGCGACGTTCGCCCTCTCGGCCGGGCGGCAGCTACAGGTGTGGGAGCGGATCAACGCGGGCGAGGGTCCGCGCACGCGCAGCCGGGCCGCCAACCCCTACCTGGCGCTCACCGCGCTCTTCGCCGCCGTCCTGATGGTGCCGACGGGGCTCTTCCTGCTCTGGCAGAACCCGTCCTGGTCGACCATGCACGTGGCGGACGGCCACGAGGGCGTGTGGGCGGGGTTCGTGCTGTTCTACGCGGGCGGCCTCCCGGTGGCCGCGATCCTCGGGTTCCTGGTGGCGCAGTCCCTGGTGCTCGTGGGGGCCGGCTACTGGGCGTACCTGCAGTGCGTCGGCGGGTACTTCCTGCTGTTCGGGACGCTGATCCACGGCTGGGACGGCAGGGGGCACGAGCGCTTCCTCTCGCCCGGCGCCGAGGATTTCGCCGACTGGCCGCGGGACAGCGTCGTCAACCACGTACTGGACTTCCTGACGTCCGGGACATTCCTGGCGCTGCTGCTCTTCGGGGCCGCGGTGATCGGCACCATGCTGGTGACCGAGATCGGCTGGCTCATGGAGGGCTGGTCGCTGCCGGGCGCCGACGAGGACCGCGCGGTGCCGAGGTTCCTGGCCATCGCCATCGCGGCGGCCGGGGTCCACGGGCTGCCGCTGGCGGGCGCGGTCTTCGCGAGCGTGCTGGTGCGCCTCGTCGACGGATGGCTCGGCCTCCCGCTGTTCGCGGTCGTGGCGGGCCTCACACTGCTGCACGGGCGCTCGCCGGTGCGGTGGCTGTACGGCCTGGTGGGCGTGCCGGCCAGGCACTGGCGGGCCGGCCTCGACGAGGCCGGCGGTCAGGAGAGCGACGGTCAGGAGAGCGACGGTCCGGGCGGACCGGAGAGCGGCGTCACAGCAGACCGGCCTGGGTGACGAGCATCGCGAGGACGACGACGAGGGTCCAGCCCGCGAGGTGCTCCATGAGGGTGGGCCCGTCTTCGTCGGGACCGCCGGTGCGGGCCTTCGCGCGGACGGCGGTGGCAGAGGTCGCGGTCATGTCTTTCTCACTGACGTTCGTCTGGCAGGACTCCCCCACGGTGTCCCCGGGGGGTGACTGCACCCCCACGGGACCCCCTCCACCATGCCAGCCGGGAGCGATTTTGCGGGGGAGACCTTGGTCACCCCGCAACTCGGGCGTGACGCCACGCGTCTCACCACGGACGGCGGGGTGTTCTTCCCGCCCGTTCGCCCGTGCACCGTACGACCGAGAGGTTCCCGATGAGCACGAACCGGACGACACCCCGCCGCGCGGCGCGCATCGCCCTCGCGGCCGCGATCACCGCGACGGCCGCCCTCACCGCACCCGCCTCGCAGGCCGCACAGGCCACCGCCGAGAAGCCGTCGCCCGGCGCACCGGGCCTCGGGGACCCGACGTTCCCCCTGGACGGGAACGGCGGGTACGAGGTGGAGCGCTACTACCTGGACTTCGACTGGCAGGCGCCGAGGACGCCCTTCGAGGCGACGACGACGATCAAGGCCCGGTCCACGCAGGCGCTGTCCCGCTTCAATCTGGACTTCGGCGGCAACACCCTGCACAAGGTCACCGTGAACGGCTCCGCGGCCGGCGCCTCGCGCGCGGGCGACGAGCTGACGGTCACGCCCAAGGCCCCCATATCGAAGGGCAGTTCCTTCACGGTCAAGGTCGCCTACACCGCCGACCCGACGCAGACCCGGCACCGCGACGACGCGATCGAGGACTACGGCTGGATACCCACGCCCGACGGCACGGTGGTCTACCCGCAGCCGAACGGCGCCCGGCTGATCTTCCCGGCCAATGACCACCCGAGCCAACGCGCGCCGATCACCTTCCGCATCACGACGCCGGCCGACCGCACGGCCGTCGCCAACGGCAGACTGGTCTCGCGCACCGAGCGCCCCGACGGCCGGGTGCGCTGGACGTACGACTCCGAACAGCCGCTCTCCACCCAGCTGGTGCAGCTGGCCGTCGGCAAGTTCCGGCTGATCGACAGCGAGGGTCCCGGCGGCCTCCCGCTGCGCGACGTCGTCCCGGACGCGCTGGTCGAGCCGACGGCCGCGTACCGCAAGCTCACCCCGGACCATCTGAAGTGGCTGGAGGAGAAGCTCGGCCCCTACCCCTTCAACCGGTACGGCCTGCTGGTCGGCGACACCGACCTCGGTGTGGCCCTGGAGACGCAGACCCTGTCGCTCGTCCCGAAGGCTGACCTGCTGGGCACGAAGGTCGACGCCGAGCGGAACATGGTGCACGAGCTGACCCACCAGTGGTTCGGCGACAGCGTGGCCCTGAAGAGCTGGTCCGACCTGTGGCTGAGCGAGGGGCATGCCCGCTTCTACGAGCATGAGTACTCGGAGCAGCACGGCGGGGACAGTTTCGAGGCCGCCATGAAGGCCGCCTACCAGGCCCACGACCAGTGGCGCAGGGACTTCGGCGCCCCCGCCGAGCCGACCGAGCCGAACCTCTTCAAGCGCATGCGGTACGACGGCTCAGCGCTGGTCCTGTACGCGCTGCGCGAGAAGGTCGGTGACGCGACGTTCCAGAAGATCGAACGGGCCTGGGTGAGCGGCTTCAAGGGGCGCACGGCGAGCACGCGGCAGTTCGTCGATCTGGCGTCGAAGGTCGCGGGCGAGGATCTGGAGGGCTTCCTGCACCCCTGGCTGTACGGGCCAAGCACTCCGCCGATGCCGGGGCACCCGGACTGGGTGGTGGACCCGGCGGGGTGACCGGCGTTTCCCCGACGGTTCCACCGCACCGCCTCGGCCGCGCTGAACTGATCGCCTCGCACGTCCGAACCGCCCGAGATGCGCCTTTCCTCCTCCCCTCATAGCGTGGGGGCGACCCCCACCAAGAGGAGCTGTCATGGGCGACAACGCCATGGACAAGGCAAAGGGCAAGGCCAAAGAGATGATGGGCAAGGCCTCCGGCAACGACCGCAAGGCGGCCGAGGGCAAGACCGATCAGGCCAAGGGCGCGGCGGACGACATGCGTGACAAGGCGGAGGGCATGCGCGACTCGTTCCGCGACGACCGCTGAGCCGACGCCCGCGCGCGTGTGCCCGTTCCCCGCGAGGGGGCGGGCACACGCGCGCAGCACGTCCCCTCTCCTACAGGTGAGATCCACGCGCCCTACAGACGCGGTGGGGCCCCGGACGCACGCATGCGCACGCTGGCTAGTCTTGCGGCACACGCTGTGTTCGCGCCGACGCCGACCTGCGGGCGACATGAGGGGGGCAAGTGCAGCCGGACGGGCAGGACTTGGAAGGCCGGCCGCCGATGCGAGCGGCCTGGCGGACGGTCGTCGAAGGAGTCACGGGCTCGATGGCCTACTTCGCCGACAGGCACTGGAACGTCGTGGCGTACAACGACGAGTTCAAGGCGCTCTTCCCGGGCGGCAGGCCGCCGTCCAACATCATGCGGTGGGTGCTCCTGGACGACCAGGCCCGGTGCGGCGTCCTCATGAACTGGGCCGAGGACTGGGCGCGCGGCGCCTGTCCCGCGCTCCGCCGGGCCGTCACGGACCGCCCGGCCGACCCCGCGCTCGTGGACCTGGCGAGCGACGTCCGGCGCGATCCGCTCGCGGGCCCCATCTACCTGGCGACCGCGAGCTCGCACCCCCTGCACCCCGACGGCGCCGTGCGCCGGGTCAACCACGCCGCGAAGGGGCCTGGCTGGGTGATCGCGTCCGCCGCCAGCCCCCTGCCCGAGATCGACGCCCAGTTCGTGATGTTGCAGTTCCGGCCGGGCGGCATCCGCCCTCGTCAGCCGCCGCCCCTGACCACGGACACCCGCTGACGGGCGCCTGCTGACAGACATCCGCTGACGGACACCCGTTGGAGGGCGCCCGCCCACAGGTAGGTGCTCAGCGGATTCCGACGGCGGCCAGCGCCGCGCGTTGGCGCGCGGACAGTTTCGTCGGGAAGTACAGATAGCAGACGCCTCCCGTGCCCGACACGACCTTCCCGGTGGCGTTGTACCGCTTCGTCCGCAGCCAGATGTTCTCCCACTCGCGCCTCTTGTAGACGCGGCGCACGGCCGGGTTGCTCGGCGACGCCGGATCGTTGGCGATCACGTCGCCGTCCGCCGTGAAGCCGATGACCGTCATGAGGTGGCCCGCCGTGCCGTAGCCGGCGCCCGTCAGCTCCTCCTTGAGGAACGACTGGGACGTTATGGCCGGGATGCCCGCGGCGATCAGCGACTCCAGCTCCGTCAGCGAGGCGAGGCGGGTCACCACGCCCTGGAGATCCTTGTACGTCGACGCGTACGCGGCGTTGAAAGGCCAGTTGCCGCAGCCGTTGTACTGGTAGTCGAACGTGAAGCGGGCCGCGTGGCACACCTGCGGGTCGGCATAGGAGGGATCGACCCAGGCCAGGTCCTCGGCCGTCGGCTTCCGCCCCCAGTACTCGATGATCATCTGCGAGGAGGTGGGGCTGCACCAGGCCTCGCCGCCGTTGTCGTACTCCGGATACTGGCCCTTGTGGATGTCCTGCGAGTAGCGCGGGACCGTCAGCTCCTTGGCGAGGCCAGGCTTCGACGCGGGGACCGTGAAGCGGTCGGGGACCGCCGACGCCATCGCGCCGAGCCGCCAGACCGTGGGGGTCACGGCGGCGCCCGGCTTGCGGTACAGCGTCAGACGCAGCTGGTACGAGACGACGCGCAGGCCGGTGGTCGTGTCGTCCAGGGAGAGCGTGTCCGTCCAGACCGTGGACTTGTCGTCGGTCTGGTCGTCGACCGAGGTCCGCCGGATGTCGGTCTCCTCGTCGTCGCCCGAAGCCCAGCGGCCCATCACGTACCAGGGCGACTCCGTCTTGTCCGAGTACATGCCCCGCAGCTCGACCTGGAGCCAGGTACCGGCCGGGGTGCGGGCGTTCCAGGAGGCGATGAGCTCCGTGGCGGGGACGGTGGAGCGGTGCGCGGGCGAGGTCCACCTGGCGTACTCCCAGGCGGCGGTCCTGCCGGTGTGCGGGTCGGTGTAGTCGGTGCGGCCCGCGGGCTTCGCGATGCGCAGACCGGGGCGGGCTTCCGTGACGACGGCGGTGCCCTCCGCGGTGCCGGTGCGCCAGTCCTCGCGCGTGGTCCAGAAACGATTGTCCACGAAGCGGTCCGCGCGCGGGGCCCTGCCCTGCGGCGCCGCCGGACCCGATGCCGCGGCCAGGGCGGGGGTGGCGGTCGCCGCGAGGGCGGCCACGGCGGCGGCCGTGGCGAGCACGGATCTGCGGGACACGTCGTCGACTCGGCCGGAACGACCGGCTCCGCCGATGCCGGGCGCCTCGCCGATACGGCCGGTTTCCCCGGTGCTGACGGTTTCGCCGGTGCTGACGGTGTTCTCAGGTGCGTCTGCTCGTTCTGCTCGGTCCATGAAGGGACCCCCAGTCGACGTGGTTTCCGGCCGGAGCCGGAAGGGTCGGGTCAGGTGCACGGAAGTGGGCCAACTATGGCCGGTCCCGGCAGACTTCTGCCAGCATTCCGGGCACTGTCGCGCGCATCAATATTGGCCTCAACCAATGGCATGACCTGCGGCGGCGCGCGGAACACATCCTTCCGTGGCCCTACCCGCACCGCCGTACCCTTGCCCGTGATGACCGGACACCAGCCCACCCAGCTCCCCCGCCTCGCCGGCACCCTGCGCCGCCTGCCGCCCTCCTGCGGCCCCGTCCGCCTGATCGCCGTGGACGGGCACGCGGGCTCGGGCAAGTCGACCTTCGCGCGCCGCCTGGCCGAGGCACTCGGCGACGCGCCCGTCCTGCGGCTCGACGACATCGCGAGCCATGCGGAACTCTTCGGCTGGACGGAGCGGCTGTGGCGGCAGGTCGTCGGACCGCTCTCCCGCGGCGAGACGGCGCACTACGCGACGTACGACTGGCACGAGCGCCGCTTCGGTCCCGCCGACCGGGCCCTGCCGCCCGCGCCCGTCGTGATCGTCGAGGGGGTCGGCGCGGGCCGCCGGGCGCTGCGTCCCCACCTCGCCGCGGTGCTGTGGATGGACGTGCCGCACGAGGAGGCGTGGCAGCGGGGGCGCCGACGGGACGGGGCGGTCCAGAGTGACTTCTGGGACGGCTGGGAACCGGAGGAACTCCGGCACTTCGCCGAGGACCCGTCCCGACCCTTCGCCCAACTTTTGGTACGACAGCGACCAGAGGGATACGAAGTGCTTTCAGGGCCCGGTGTGGCGCTTACAGAGGCCTGAGTCATCACACAGAGTGAAGGGCCGTGGGCGGTCCGCTGAACCTCCGGAAAACCGCTTCCAGTTGGCCTCGCGAGTTTTCGCGAGTGCCTCAACTCTGCTTGACCCAGGGCCCTTACAGGACTTACGTTCTGAATGTGCGGTCTTCGACACCGCCCGCAGACGCGAAGCCCCCGGTTGTTCCCCCGTGATCGGGGGCTTCGTTCTGCCCCGCGAGTCCGATTTCCGACCGCTGCGAGCCGCCATTCGCTCACGGTCGGTCACCATCGGGCGGACTCCCCGTCGGCCGTTCCCGGCCGATCCCCCGGTGCGGCACCCTACGGCCGACCGCTCCTCCGCAGGTACGATGCATCTCGGTGCGTCTTTTCGGACGGCTGCTCTGCGCATCGAATCAACTCCCGTCCGCAGCACAGTGGTTCAGCGCAGTGGTTCAGCGCAGTCGCCGGCGGGCACCGGTCCGGCGGTACGCAAACGGGGGCACGGTTTGTGGGGGACCTGATGGACTTCGACGCGGTGGGCTCACCCGCCCCGGCCGACCTCGCCTGGCTGAGGGGCGTCGACGCCTACACGATGGGCGCCTATCCGCAGGCCGAGGAGGAATTGCGGACGGCGGTGCGGATGGATCCCGGGATGGCCGACGGCTGGCTCGGGCTGCACGCGCTGCGCATCGACACGACGACGGCACTGCTGCGGATGTTCCAGCACCGGAACCGGTTCGGGGAGCAGCGCACCCGGCACGCGCGCGCCCTCAACTCCTGGTACTGGCTCGGCTGGTGGGTGCAGCCGGTCCTGGAGAGCACCCGTGACCTGCTGCTCGCACACGCCTCGCACTGGCTGGACGGACGCCATGTCCCGGAGCTCGACCGGGCACTGGCGGGCCTGCCGCCCGTCGACGCCGACCCGCAGGTGCGCTTCCTGCACGCCTGCCGCTCCTACCTGGTCAAGGACTGGGAGCAGCTGGTGCGGCACACGGACCCGCTGATCGACGACCCGATGCTGGGCATCGAGGCCGGACTCTTCGGCGGCATGGCGCGGGTCCGCCTGGAGACGTACGGCCAGGCCGAGCCGCTGCTGTCCGCCGCCCTGATGCGCTGCCGCAGCGAACAGCCTCAGCGCAAGGAGCTGCGCTACTGGCTGGCCCGCGCGCACGAGGGCACAGGACGCTCGGCGGCCGCCCTGCCCCTGTACCGCGCGGTGCACCGGGTCGACGCCTCCTTCATGGACACCTCCGCGCGACTCGCCGCGATCTCCGAGGGCGACGGGTACGACGAGGCGGCCGACCTCGCCGCCGCGATCAGCCTGACCGGCGCGGGGCAGGACGTGCTGGAGGGTCCTGACGGCATCGACGTGCTGTTCGGCACGGAGGGACGTGACGTGAAGGTCACCGACCCCGAACTGCCGCCGGGCGGCGGCCTCCCGGTCACCGGCACCCCCACCGGCCCCACGGGCCCCAGCAGTTCCGGTGGACCCAGCGGCCCTGGTGGTCCCACCGGCCCCAAGAGCCCCAACAGCCCCAACAGCGCCTCGAGCCCTGCCCAGACCGACGCCGTCCGCGAGAAGGCGATCATCCCGGTCAAGGCGGGACCGCCCCAGCTGCCCCCCGGCCCCACCGACCCCGCACTCCTGGAGGCCGCGCTCTCCGAACTGGAGGGCATGGTAGGCCTGGAGCCGGTGAAACGCCAGGTCAAGGCGCTCTCCGCACAGCTGAACATGGCACGTCTGCGCGCCGCGCAAGGCCTGCCCGTGCAGCCGCCGAAACGACACTTCGTCTTCTCGGGCCCCTCGGGCACCGGCAAGACCACCGTGGCCCGCATCCTCGGCCGCGTCTTCTACGCACTCGGCCTGCTCGGCGGCGACCACCTGGTGGAGGCGCAGCGGGCCGACCTCGTCGGCGAGTACCTGGGCCAGACCGCCGTGAAGGCCAACGAGCTGATCGACTCGGCGATCGGCGGCGTCCTCTTCGTGGACGAGGCGTACTCCCTCTCCAACTCCGGCTACGGCAAGGGCGATGCCTACGGAGACGAGGCCCTACAGGTCCTCCTCAAGCGCGCCGAGGACAACCGTGACCACCTCGTCGTCATCCTCGCGGGCTACCCCGAGGGCATGGACCGGCTCCTGGCCGCCAACCCCGGGCTGTCCTCCCGCTTCACGACCCGCGTCGACTTCCCCTCGTACCGCCCGCTCGAACTCACCGCCATCGGCGAGGTCCTCGCGGCCGACAACGGCGACGTGTGGGACGAGGAGGCTCTCGAAGAGCTCCGCTCCATCAGCGGGCACGTCGTCGACCAGGCCTGGATCGACGAGCTCGGCAACGGCCGCTTCCTGCGCACGCTCTACGAG
The DNA here is from genome assembly GCF_040683555.1 of Streptomyces sp. NPDC093510. Lineage (NCBI taxonomy): Bacteria > Bacillati > Actinomycetota > Actinomycetes > Kitasatosporales > Streptomycetaceae > Streptomyces > Streptomyces sp. NPDC093510. The sequence continues at coordinate 120,457 of NZ_JBFBEE010000019.1, read as the reverse complement.
AAGAGCTGTGCCTACCGCGACCTGCGGCTCTCCGGCTACCCCGGCGAACCGGGGCGCGACGACCTGTCCACCCTGCGGCTGCCCGACCTGATGCAGGCCTACGGAGAAGTGCTCTCGGGGCGGGGACCGCAGGACACCCCGGGGCTCTGACACCCCGGGGTCCGGCGGGTTCAGACCGCGCGGCTGACGGCGAGCGCGGAGTCCCTGCTCTCCTCCGGTGCGGTCCTCTGCACCGTGACCCGGTGCGCCGGGTCGCGGACCTCGCCGACCAGCAGTTCCAGGACGTCCTCCAGGGCGACCAGGCCGAGCACCTTGCCGGACGCGTCGGCGACCTGCGCCAGGTGCGTGGCGGCGCGGCGCATCACGGTCAGCGCGTCGTCCAGCGGCAGTTCGGACCGCAGCGTGGTCATCGGGCGCCACACCTGCTGCGGCACGGCGCGGTCGGTCTCCTCCAGGTCCAGTACGTCCTTCACGTGGAGGTAGCCCATGAAGGCGCCGTTCTCCGCGCAGACCGGGAAGCGGGAGTAGCCGGTGCGGCCGGTGAGCTCGATGACGCGGGCCGGGGTGACCGAGGGGCCCACGGTCACCAGGGACGCCCGGTCGAGCAGGACGTCGGTGACCGGGCGCGAGCCCAGCTCCAGGGCGTCCTCCAGGCGCTCCTGCTCGACGGGATCGAGCAGGCCCGCCTGTCCTGAGTCCTCCACGAGACGGCCCAGCTGCACGCTGGTGAACACCGCCTCGACCTCGTCCTTGGGCTCCACTCCGAAGAGTTTCAGGACGACCCTGGAGCACGCGCCGAGCGCGGCGGTCACCGGTCGGCAGAGCCGCGCGAAGGCGACCAGCCCCGGGCTGAACCAGAGGGCCGTCTTCTCGGGGGCCGCCATCGCGAGGTTCTTCGGGACCATCTCGCCGATGACGAGGTGGAGGAAGACGACGACGGCGAGCGCGATCACGTAGCCGAGGGGGTGGATCACGCCCTCGGGCAGGTGCACGGCCTCGAAGACCGGCTCCAGGAGATGCGCGACGGTCGGCTCGGCGACCGCGCCGAGCGTCAGCGAGCAGACGGTGATGCCGAACTGGGCGGCCGCCATCATCTGCGGCAGGTGCTCCAGGCCGTACAGCACCTGGCGGGACCGCTTGGTGTCCAGGGGCTCGATCTGGCTGCGGCGCACGGACACGAGCGCGAACTCCGCGCCCACGAAGAAGCCGTTGGCGAGGACGAGGAGGAGGGCGAAGAGGAGTTGCAGCAGGCTCATCGGAGTGCCTCCGCGGCTTCCATGACGGCGAAGGCGTCCTGAGTGCGCACGATCCGCACCCGCTCCGCGCGGTAGTGCCCGACCTGGCGCACCGAGAGCCGCCAGCCCGGGAGTTCCGCACGGTCGCCGGGGGCGGGGATGCGGCCGAGCAGATCCGCGACGAGTCCTGCGACGGTCTCGTACGGCCCCTCGGGCACGGCGAGCCCGATGCGCTGGAGCGTGTCGACGCGGCAGCTGCCGTCGGCGTCCCAGGCGGGCCTGCCGTCCTCGGCAGGTGCCGCGCAGAGCTCGGGCAGGTCGAGGAGGTCGTGCTCGTCGCGGACCTCGCCGACGAGTTCCTCGACGATGTCCTCCAGGGTGACGACGCCCGCGGTGCCTCCGTACTCGTCGACGACGACGGCGATGGGCTGCTCGCTGCGCAGCCGCTCCAGGAGGGGCTGTACGGGGAGCGTCTCGGGGACGAGCAGCGGGGACTGCGCGATGCGTCGCACGGGCGTCCTGAGGCGCTCGTGGGCAGCGACCGCGAGGGCGTCCTTGAGGTGCACCATGCCGACGACCTCGTCGATCCGCTCGTCGTAGACCGGGAAGCGGGACAGGCCGGTGGCGCGGGTCAGGTTGACCACGTCCTCCGCGGTCGCCGACGACTGCAGCGCGCTGACCTTCACGCGCGGCGTCATGACGTGCTGCGCGGTCAGCTCCCCGAGGGACAGGGTGCGGACGAACAGGTCGGCGGTGTCCTGCTCCAGGGCACCGGCCTGCGCCGAGTGCCGGGCCAGGGAGACCAGCTCGCCGGGGGTGCGGGCGGAGGCCAGCTCCTCGGCGGGCTCGACGCCGAGGGAGCGCACCAGACGGTTGGCCACGGCGTTCAGGAGGGCGATCACGGGCCGGAAGAGCCGCGCGAAGACGTGCTGCGGTCCTGCGACGAACCGCGCGACCTGCAGCGGCCTGGACACCGCCCAGTTCTTGGGCACCAGCTCGCCGATCACCATCTGTACGGCGGAGGCGAGCAGCATGCCGACCACTACGGAGACACCGCCGACGGCACCCTCGGGGACGCCGACCGCCGTGAACGGGCCCGCGAGCAGGTGCGCGAGGGCCGGTTCGGCGAGCATGCCGACGACGAGCGAGGTGATGGTGATGCCGAGCTGGGTGCCGGAGAGCTGGAAGGACAGCTCCTTGAGGGCGCTGACGACCGTACGGGCCCTTCGGTCGCCCTCGGCCGCGGCCTTCTCCGCGTCCGGCCGTTCGACGGTGACGAGTCCGAACTCGGCCGCCACGAAGAAGCCGTTGGCGAGAATCAGCAGGAATGCCGCCCCGAGAAGCAGCAGGGGCACTGTCATGCCGCCACCTCTTCGGTCGTGCCGGTCCCGGTAGGTCGGGAGGGGGCGGCGCAGGTACTACAGGACGATCCGTCCATCGCCGGAGGGAGTCACTCCTCGGGTAGCAGGAGCTCCCGGGGGGCCGGGCGGGCCCGTCGGGAGCGGGGCGGCACACACGCGCGCCCCGCCAACAGATTAATCAAGACGGGGCGCGGAACGTCCAGGGTCTAGTTCTCGCGAGCCGTGCGGGCGTCGGCGAGTGCGCGCAGGGCGCGGGCGTCGGTGATGGCCTGCTGTTTGCCGATGCCCGGCTGGATGCCAAGGGCGGGCAGGCTGGTGCCGTCGCTGAGGTTCAGGAACACCCAGGGGTCGCCGGGGCGGAGGTTGACCTGCACGATCTCGGCCCAGGCCAGACGGCGGCTCGTCGCGATGTTGACGACGGTCACGCCGGATTCGTCGGCGACGACCTTGGGCCTGCTGAGCAGTACGAGCACGCCGAAGAGCAGCGCGCCGGTGAAGACGAAACTGGTCCGCTCCCCCGGGCTGAGCTTCGGCAGCAGGAAGGCGATCACCGTGATCACCACGAAGATCGTGGCGCCCGCGGTGAGCAGGACGGCCCGGGTCCGCGTCGGCCGGAAGGTGACGGGCAGGGCGGGAAGGGCGGGGCTTTCGGACATGGGCGGGTGCTCCTACCGGATCAGGGGCCGGTCAGAGGCGGCAGGCGTGGATGGCCGTGGTCAGGATGGCCCGCGCACCGATGGCGTACAGGTCGTCCATGATCCGCTGGGCCTCCTTGGCGGGGACCATCGAGCGGACGGCGACCCAGCCCTCGTTGTGCAGCGGCGAGATCGTCGGCGACTCCAGGCCCGGGGTGAGGGCGACGGCCTGCTCCAGGTGTTCGGCGCGGCAGTCGTAGTCCATCATCACGTACGACCGGGCGACGAGGACGCCCTGGAGGCGGCGCAGGAACTGCTGCACCTTCGGGTCCTCGGTGTCGGCGCCCCTGCGACGGATGACGACCGCCTCGGACTTCATGATCGGGTCGCCGAAGACCTCCAGGCCGGCGTTCCGCAGGGAGGTGCCGGTCTCCACGACGTCCGCGATGACCTGGGCGACGCCCAGCTCGATGGCGGTCTCGACGGCGCCGTCCAGGTGGACGACGGAGGCGTCGACGCCCTGCTCGGCGAGGTGCTTGGCGACGATGCCCTCGTAGGAGGTCGCGACGGTCTTGCCCGCGAGGTCATTGATGTCGCCCGCCGTGCCCGGCTTCGCGGCGAAGCGGAAGGTGGAGCGGGCGAAGCCGAGCGGCAGGATCACCTCGGCGTCGGCACCGGAGTCGATCAGCAGGTCCTCGCCGGTGATGCCGATGTCGAGCCGGCCCGCCGAGACGTAGATCGCGATGTCCTTGGGGCGCAGGTAGAAGAACTCGACCTCGTTGTCGGGGTCGACGAGGACGAGCTCCTTCGACTCCTTGCGCTGCTGGTAGCCGGCCTCATGGAGCATCGCCGACGCAGGTCCGGACAGTGAACCCTTGTTGGGGACGGCGATGCGCAGCATGAGGTCAGCTTCCTTAGTCAGGTGGTACGTGGATGAGTTGCGGGTGCCGGGGTGCGGCTCAGAGGTGGGCGTACACGTCGTCGAGGGAGATGCCGCGGGCGACCATCATCACCTGCACGTGGTACAGGAGCTGCGAGATCTCCTCGGCGGCGGCTTCCTTGCCCTCGTACTCGGCGGCCATCCAGACCTCGGCGGCCTCTTCGACGACCTTCTTGCCGATGGCGTGAACGCCCTTGTCGACCAGCTCGGCGGTGCGGGAGGTCGTGGGGTCGCCGTTGGCGGCCTTGTGCTGGAGCTCGGTGAAGAGCTCCTCGAAAGTCTTCTTGGACATGATGGTCGCCACTCTACGCGGCCGGACGGTCCCCCTCAGCGCCAGGGTTCGGAGACGGTACGGAGCGTGGTGGCGGTGGCCACGGCCGCGGTGACCGCTTCGTGGCCCTTGTCCTCGCGGGAGCCCTCGATGCCCGCGCGGTCCAGCGCCTGCTCCTCGGTGTCGCACGTCAGTACGCCGAAGCCGATCGGGACGCCGGTGTCGACGGAGACCTGGGTGAGGCCCTGGGTGACGCCCTGGCACACGTACTCGAAGTGCGGGGTGCCGCCGCGGATGACGACGCCGAGCGCGACGATCGCGTCGTAGCCGCGGCCGGCGAGGACCTTGGCGACGACGGGCAGCTCGAAGCTGCCGGGCACGCGCAGCACGGTCGGCTCGCTGATGCCGAGTTCGTTCAGGGCGCGCAGGGCGCCGTCGACGAGACCGTCCATGACCTTCTCGTGCCACTGTGCCGCGATCACCGCGACCCGCAGGTCGCCGCAGTTCTTCACGCTCAGTTCGGGTGCACCCTTGCCGCTCACGCGCTTCTCCTTCAGATCCTCTGACCGTGTCCGGTTCTTACTGGTTGCCGCAGGCGGACACTTCGGCGGCGTCCAGCCAGGGCAGGTCGTGCCCCATCCGGTCCCGCTTGGTGCGCAGGTACCGAAGATTGTGTTCGCCCGCCTCGACCGGCATGGGCTCGCGCCCGGTGACCTTCAGGCCGTGCCGCAGGACCGCGTCGGTCTTGTCGGGGTTGTTGGTCATCAGCCGGACGCCGAGGACGCCGAGGTCGCGCAGGATCTGGGCGCCCGCGCCGTAGTCCCTGGCGTCGGCGGGCAGGCCGAGCTCCAGGTTGGCGTCGAGGGTGTCGCTGCCCTGTTCCTGGAGGGCGTACGCGCGCAGCTTGGAGAGCAGGCCGATGCCGCGTCCCTCGTGGCCGCGGAGGTAGACCACAACGCCGCGCCCCTCACCGGTGATGCGCCGCATGGACGCCTCAAGCTGCGGGCCGCAGTCGCAGCGCAGGGAGTGGAAGACGTCGCCGGTGAGGCACTCGGAGTGCAGGCGTACGAGGACGTCCTCGCCGTCACCGAGGTCGCCGTGGACGAGGGCCACGTGTTCGACGCCGTCGACGGTGGAGCGGTAGCCGTACGCCGTGAAGTCGCCGAAGGCGGTGGGCAGGCTGACCTCGGCCTCGCGGCGGACGGTGGGTTCCGAGGAGCGGCGGTAGGCGATCAGGTCCTCGATGGAGATGATCGTCAGGCCGTGCTTGCGGGCGAAGGGGACCAGCTCGGGCAGGCGGAGCATCTTCCCGTCCTCGCCCGCGATCTCCACGATGGCCCCGGCGGGGCGCAGGCCCGCGAGCCGGGCGAGGTCGACGGCGGCCTCGGTGTGGCCGTTGCGGGTGAGCACGCCGCCCTCCTTGGCGCGCAGCGGGAAGATGTGCCCGGGGCGCACGAAGTCGTCGGCGGTGGCGGCGCCGCCCGCAAGGAGCTGGAGCGTGGTGGCGCGGTCGGCGGCGGAGATGCCGGTGCTGACGCCGTGCGCGGCGCTCGCGTCGACGGAGACGGTGAAGGCCGTGCTCATCGACTCGGTGTTGTGCTCGACCATCTGCGGGAGGCGGAGCCGGTCGAGTTCGGCGGCCTCCATGGGCGCGCAGATCAGGCCGCGGCACTCGCTCATCATGAAGGCGACGATCTCGGGGGTCGCCTTCTCGGCGGCGACGACGAGGTCGCCCTCGTTCTCGCGGTCCTCGTCGTCGACGACCACGACGGGGCGGCCCGCCGCGATGTCGGCGACGGCCCTCTCCACGGGGTCGAGCGAGAGGTCTTCGGTGCCGGTGCTGTACCAGAGGGGTGCCGCGCTCATGCCGGGGCTCCTTCCATGACGGGCTGCGAGGCGGCCGCGCGGGAGCGCAGCCACCAGTCGCGCATGCCCCAGAGGACGAGGGCGAGGTAGACGACGTACACGAGTCCGGAGAAGGCGAGGCCGCTGCTGAAGGCGAGCGGCACGCCGACCACGTCGACGAGCAGCCAGGCGAACCAGAACTCGACGAGTCCGCGGGCCTGGGCGACCATCGCGGCGAGCGTGCCGACGAAGATGTAGGCGTCGGGCCAGGGGTTCCACGACAGGTCGGGGACGGCGCTGAACAGGGCGCCGACGGCGAGGGTGCCGACGGCGGTGCCCGCGAGCAGGACGCCCCGCTCCTTCCAGGTGGCGAACCGGATGGCGATGGAGCCGTCCTGCGCCTGCTGCCTGCCGCGCGTCCACTGCCGCCAGCCCCACAGCGCGACGCCGATGACGAGGAGCTGCTTGCCGACGCCGCCGGACAGCTGCGCGGAGGCGTACGCGGCGACGAGGATGACGCCGGACAGGAACTGGGCGGGCCAGGTCCATATGGAGCGCCGCCAGCCGAGCGCGAGGGCGACGAGACCGACGGTGTTGCCGATCATGTCGGACCACATGATGTGCTGGTCGAAGGCCGTGAAGGCTTCGGAGTTGAGCCAGTTCACTTGGTGGCCTCCTGGGCGGGCACTTGGACGCGGTCGCCGAGCAGGCGCTCCACATACTTGGCGATGACGTCGACCTCGAGGTTGACCGGCTCGCCGGGCTGCTTGATGCCGAGCGTGGTGAGCGCGAGGGTGGTGGGGATGAGGCTGATGGTGAAGAAGTCGGGGCCCGCGTCGACCACGGTGAGGCTGACGCCGTCGACGGTGATGGAGCCCTTCTCGACGACGTAGCGGGAGAGTCCTGCGGGGAGCGAGATCTTGACGATCTCCCAGTTGTCGGACGGCTCGCGCTCGACGATCTCGCCGGTGCCGTCGACGTGGCCCTGCACGATGTGTCCGCCGAGGCGGGCGCCCACCGAGGTGGGGCGCTCCAGGTTGACGCGGGAGCCGACCGCGAGCGCGCCGAGGCTGGAGCGGTTCAGGGTCTCCGCCATCACGTCGGCGGTGAACTCGTCGCCCTCGTGCTCCACGACCGTCAGACAGACGCCGTTGACCGCGATGGAGTCGCCGTGTTTCGCGCCTTCGGTGACCACGGGCCCGCGCAGGCGGAAGCGGGAGGCGTCGGGCAGGTTCTCGACGGCGGTGATCTCGCCCAGCTCTTCGACGATTCCGGTGAACACGTCAGTGCTCCTTCGCTACGAGGGTCGCGGTGATGCGCAGGTCGGGGCCGATGCGGACGGTCTCGCTCACGTCGAGCCGCAACGCTTCGGTGATGGTGGTGATTCCGCCGCCGGTCAGGGCGGCGGGCCCGGCGCCGAGCAGGGCGGGGGCGAGGTAACCGACGACGCGGTCGACGGCGCCGGCGGCGACGAAGGCCCCGGCGAGCGTCGGGCCGCCTTCGAGGAGGACGGACCGCACGCCACGCGCGTGGAGCACGTCGAGGAGGGTTCGGATGTCCAACCCGCCTTCCGCGCGCGGGAGCCGGACGGTCTCGGCGTCATGGGCGGGGGTGACGTCGTCGGCGACGGCGATCAGTGTCGGTGCCGCGTCGTCCAGGACGCGGGCGCCCGGCGTGACGGCGGTGCCGTTCGTGTCGACGACGACGCGCAGGGGCTGCACGGCGGCTGTTTCCGCGCCTGCGACGTTCCGTGCGGCGAGGTGCGGGTCGTCGGCGCGCTGGGTGCCGGAGCCGACGACGACGGCGTCACTCTCGGCGCGCAGCCGGTGCACGTCGGCGCGGGCCTCGGCGGAGGTGATCCAGCGGCTGGTGCCGTCGGCGGCGGCGGTGCGGCCGTCGAGCGTGGCGGCGTACTTCCAGGTGACGTGGGGGCGGCCGAGCCGCACGGAAGTCAGCCAGGCGGCGTTGACCTCGGAAGCCTCGGCCTCCAGGAGTCCCTGTTCCGCCGGGATTCCGGCCGTACGCAGGGTGTGCGCGCCGCCGGTCGCGGTGGGGTTCGGGTCGCCGACCGCGTAGACGACGCGGGCGATCCCGGCGTCGATGAGGGCCTGTGCGCAGGGTCCGGTGCGGCCGGTGTGGTTGCAGGGTTCGAGGGTGACGACGGCGGTGCCGCCACGGGCCCTGTCACCGGCCGCGCGCAGGGCGTGGACCTCGGCGTGGGGGCCGCCCGCGCGCTGGTGCCAGCCTTCGCCGACGCTCTCGCCCGCGGCGTCGAGGATGACGCAGCCGACGACGGGGTTGGGGCTGGTGGCGCCGAGGCCGCGCGCGGCCAGCGTGACGGCGCGCCGCATGGCGGCTGCTTCGGCTACGGCGGTGGCCACCGGGTCCTCCTGCCTCTTCGGGCACGGACTCCGGGGCCTGTCGATGACGACAGAACGTACGGGAGGAACACCTGGAGCGACGCCTGCGCCGAATGACACCTGTCCCCGGGAAACCCAGGAACCGTCCCGGGCCGAGGCCAGGAACAAGCCATGACGGCGACGTGCAGAGATGCCCGCCCGCCGCGCACTGCCTCCCATCCGGACTTTCACCGTCGGTCCAGGAATTTCACCTGGTCAACCGGCCACTGGAGGTGGCCGGGTCGCGGACTGTAACCGCCGGTTCGGAATTACACCGACCCCGGAGTGCGCTGCTTCTGGTACGAGGCCAGTGTGCCATGGCTGATTGCGGGCCATACGGGTGGCCCGCTGTGGCCTGGCTCACAAAGCACCATTCAACATCACGTTCAACCAACTTGGTCCAGACCTATTGACGCACTGGTCTAGTCCTCTTAATCTCACCGTCACTCCGAGGAGCAGGAGCCGACGGTGTGCGCACGCCGGGGCCCCAGAACGATCCACATCTCCGCCAGTTGTGCTGTTCCGCCCCGCTCGTGTTCCGCACCGCCCCCAGGAGGCTCCCTTGCCGTCCCTCACCCGCGCGAGACCCACGCTGCTCGCGTCCGGCACAGCCGTCGCCGGTCTGCTGATCGGTCTCGTGTCCGGCGGCGCCACCCAGGCCGCGGCCGCCGACGACGCTTCCTGTCGCCCCGACGGCCTCTACAAGACGCCCGGCGTCGACGTCCCCTACTGCTCCGTCTACGACAGCGACGGCCGCGAGAAGATGGGCGCCGACCACCAGCGCCGCGTCATCGGCTACTTCACCGGCTGGCGCACCGGCAAGAACGGCGAGCCCGCCTATCTCGCCAAGGACATCCCGTGGGAGAAGGTCACCCACGTCAACTACGCCTTCGGGCATGTCAACAAGGACAACAAGCTCTCCGTCGGCTCCGACAGCGACACGAACCCCGCCACCGGCATGACCTGGCCGGGCGTCGCGGGCGCCGAGATGGACCCGGCGCTGCCCTACAAGGGCCACTTCAACCTGCTCAACAAGTTCAAGAAGAAGCACCCGAACGTCAAGACGCTCATCTCGGTGGGCGGCTGGGCGGAGACCGGCGGCTACTTCGGGGACGACGGCAAGCGCGTGAACTCCGGCGGGTTCTACTCGATGGCCACCAACGCCGACGGCTCGGTGAACCACGCGGGCATCGACACCTTCGCCGACTCGGCGGTCGCCTTCATAAAGAAGTACGGCTTCAACGGCGTCGACATCGACTACGAGTACCCGACCACGATGAAGGACGCGGGCAACCCGCTCGACTACTCCATCTCCAACGCCCGCCGCGGCGGCCTCGTCAAGGGCTACGCCGCGCTGATGAAGTCCCTGCGCGAGAAGCTCGACAAGGCGGGCGCGGCCGACGGCAAGCACTACATGCTGACCGTGGCGGCCCCCTCCTCCGGCTATCTGCTGCGCGGCATGGAGACCTTCCAGGTCCAGAAGTACCTGGATTACGTCAACATCATGTCGTACGACCTGCACGGCGCCTGGAACGAGTACGTCGGCCCCAACGCCGCGCTCTTCGACGACGGCAAGGACGCGGAGCTGGCTGCGGCGAACGTCTACGGAAGCCAGCAGTACGGCGGCATCGGCTATCTGAACACCGACTGGGCCTACCACTACTTCCGCGGCTCGATGCCGGCCGGGCGCATCAACATCGGCCTGCCGTACTACACGCGCGGCCACAAGAACGTGCAGGGCGGCACCGACGGACTGTGGGGCAAGGCCGCCGCGACCAGCTGCCCGGCAGGCTCCGGCCTGACCAAGTGCGGTGACGGCGCGGTCGGCATCGACAACCTCTGGCACGACAAGGACGACAACGGCAAGGAGTCACCGGCGGGCTCCAACCCGATGTGGCACGCCAAGAACCTGGAGAAGGGGATCGTCGGCGACTACGTCACCAAGTACGGCTTCCCCGCCGACACCAAGCTCACCGGCACCTATGCCCGCAAGTACAGCTCCTCGCTGGTCGCGCCCTGGCTCTGGAACGCGGACAAGAAGGTCTTCCTGTCCACGGAGGACGAGGAGTCGGTCGCGAAGAAGGCCGACTACGTGGTCGACCGGGGCATCGGCGGCACGATGGTCTGGGAGATGGCCGGGGACTACGACTGGAACGCGGCCAAGGGGCAGTACGAGATCGGCTCCACGCTCACCTCGCTGATGTACGACAAGTTCAAGGCCGCGAAGCCGTACGGCGCCAAGGTCTCGAACAAGGAGCTGCCCACCAAGGCCGTCGACATCGGGGTGGACTTCGGGGACTTCAAGCTGGGCGACTCCAACTACCCGATCACGCCGAAGGTGAAGATCACCAACAACACGAAGACGGCGCTGCCTGGCGGCACCGAGTTCCAGTTCGACTACTCCACCGCGGCCCCTGGCAACGCCTCCGACCAGTCCGGCTTCGGCACGAAGGTGATCAGCAGCGACCACACCGGCAGCAACGTCGGCGGCCTGAAGGGCGACTTCCACCGGGCCTCGCTGAAGCTCCCGGCCTGGCAGTCCCTTGCGCCCGGCGCCTCCGTGGACCTGTCCTTCAACTACTACCTGCCGGTCTCCACCCCGTGGAACTGGACGGTGGACATCAGCGGCACGACGTACGCGCTCGCCGGTGACCTGGCGCGCGGCACCACGCTCGTCGAGCCCGGAGGCGGCACCGGGCCGACCGACCCGCCGGACCCGACCGACCCGCCGACGCCGGGCAAGTGCACCGCGCCCGCGTGGGGCGCGTCCGCCGAGTACGGCAGCGGGACGACCGTGTCCCACAAGTCGCACACGTGGAAGGCCAAGTGGTGGACGAAGGGCGATGAGCCCGGCGCCGGCGGCACCTGGGGTGTTTGGCAGGATCTCGGCGCCTGCTGACGCTCCGAAGTGCTCACGCCCGTGGGATTTGGCACCCTGTGGGCGTGAGCACCGCAGCGGCACTTGCCGAGGAGTTCGAGTCCCACCGTCCCCGGATGTTCGGCCTGGCCTACCGCATACTCGGCTCCGCGCAGGAGGCCGAGGACGCCGTGCAGGACGCGTACCTCCGCTGGAACGGCATGCGGCGCGAGGACATCGCGCAACCCGCCGCCTGGCTCGCCAAGACCGTCACGAACCTCTGTCTGACCAGGCTGACCTCCGCCCGCGCCCGTCGCGAGCAGTACGTGGGGACCTGGCTGCCGGAGCCCGTGATCACCTCCGGCAACGCGCTGGGGCCGCTGGAGTCCGCGGAGCAGCGGGACGCCGTGTCCATGGCGCTGCTCGTCCTCCTTGAGCGGCTCACGCCCAGGGAGCGTGCCGTGTACGTGCTGCGGGAGGCGTTCGCGTACAGCCACCGGGAGATCGCCCGCGTCCTGGACGCCAGCGAGGCCAACTGCCGCCAGCTGTACCGCAGGGCGGCCCGCGCGGTCGCCGACGCGCGGTCCCGCTTCGAGCCGGGGCAGGAGCTGCGGCAGACGTTCGTGGAGTCGTTCATCGCCGCGGCCCGTGAGGGCGATGTCGCGGGCCTGGAGAAGATGCTGGCCAGGGACGTGACGTGGTGGGGCGACGGCGGGGGCAAGGTCACCGCGGCCCGCACGCCCATTCTCGGCCGCGACAACGTCGTGCGGTTCCTGGTCGACATCATGACGAACCTCGCCGCCGCGGAGTTGTCGTACGCCGAGGTCAATGGCGCGCCCGCGCTGGTCATACACGCGGCGGGGCGACTCACCGCCGTCGCCTCCCTCGAAGGGCGTGACGGGACGATCACCGGGGTACGGTCAGTTGTCAATCCGGACAAGCTGGTGTTCGTGGAGCGCCAGTTGGCCGCCGCCTGACGGCTTTGGCCGCTGCCTGACGACTGAGGAGCCTGGTGATGAGCACGATCCTGGTGACCGGCGGTACGGGAACCCTCGGCCGCCTCGTGACCGAGCGGCTGCGGACGGACGGTCACGAGGTGCGGGTGCTCAGCCGCCGCACCCGGCCGTACGCCGTCGATCTGCGCGAGGGCACCGGCCTGGACGCGGCGGTGGCCGGCGTGGACGTGATCGTGCACTGCGCGAGCTCGCCGCGCGGCGGTGACGAGCAGGCCGCCGAGAACCTGATCGCGGCGGCGCGCGAGGCCGGTGTGGCGCACCTGGTCTACATCTCGATCGTCGGCATCGACCGCGTGCCGCTCGGCTACTACAAGACGAAGCTCACCGTGGAGCGGATGATCGAGGAGTCCGGGCTCGGCTGGACCGTGCTTCGCGCCACGCAGTTCCACGATCTGGTGCTGCGCATACTGGAGGCATCGGCGAAGCTCCCCGTCATGCTGCTGCCCTCGGGGCTCAGCGATCAGCCGATCGAGGTCGCCGAAGTGGCGGGCCGGCTTGCGGAACTGGCGGCCGCGCCGCCTGCGGGGCGGGTCGACGACATGGGAGGCCCCGAGGTGCGCACCGTCCCCGACCTGGCCCGTGCCTACCTTCGGGCGAGCGGCAAGCGGCGCACGCTGCTGCCGGTGCCGCTCGCGGGGCGGGCGTACCAATCCGCCCGCGCGGGCGGTCATCTGACGCCCGGACGAGCCGTCGGCAAGGTCACGTTCGAGGACTATCTGGCGGTGCGGTCGGGCAAGCAGCCGACCGCGAAGTAGCGGGCCCCGGGCGCGGGCGCTCGACGTCCGGGCCTCAGTGACCGGCCGGCGGCCCGAACAGCTCGTCCTGCGCCGCGTCGCGCGCGGCGAGCAGCGCGCCCCGCAGCACCGCGGCGCCGCCGAGCGTGCCCGCGCGGACCTCGGTGCGCAGCGGCGACATGGCGGTGACCCGGTCCGCGACGCGGGCGGCGAGCACGGTGCCGCCCGCCCGGCCCACCTCGCCGCCCAGGACGACACAGCCGGGGTCGAGGATCGCGGCCGTCGCGGCCGCGCCGACGGCGACGCGGTCGGCGACGGCGTCCAGGAAGGCGTCCTCGCCGGTCTCGACCGCCTGCCGCACCACGTCGGCGGCGGCCATGCCGGGCCGCAGCAGGCCGTGTTCCGCGCCGAGTTCGCACAGCGCGGCGGCGCAGGCCAGCGAGTGGAAGCCGCCCTCGCAGCCGGTGGCCGAGGGCAGGGAGCCCGTGCGGGGCACCGGCAGGAAGCCGATCTCCCCCGCGCCGCCCGACGCGCCCCTGCGCAGCACACCGTCGAGCACGACGGCGGCGCCGACGCCGTCGCCGAGCCAGAGCAGCACGAAGGTGTCCCGGTCGTGCGCGGCGCCGTCCCTGCGTTCGGCGCGGGCCGCGAGGTTGGTCTCGTTCTCCACGAGGACGCGGGCGCCGAGCCGTCCGTGCAGGGCGCCGGCGAGGCGGCGGTGCCAGGCGGGCAGCGAGGTCGTGTCGTGCAGGTCGCCGGTGGCGGGGTCGATGAGGCCGGGGGCGCCGATGCCGATGGTGTGCAGCCGCTGGACGCCGCCCTCGCGCGCCGTGTGCCCGACGAGGTCGAGGGCCCGTTCGAGGGCGGCCTCCGTGTCGCCGTCGACGGGCGCGGAGGTCTCGGCGAGGACCGCGCCGAGCAGATCGGTCACGACGACGGAGACGCTGTCGGTGCGCACGTCGAGGGCGGCGAGGTGGGCCCGGTCGGCGACTATGCCGTAGAGCCGGGCATTCGGGCCGCGCCGCTGGGCACCCGCCTCCCCGACGACGGTGATGAGCCCGGAGCCCTGGAGCCGCTCGACGAGGTCGGCCACCGAGGGCCTCGACAGGCCGGTGAGCTGCTTCAACTGGTTCGCGGTCAGGGGCCCTTCGCTCTGCAGGAGCCCCAGGGCGAGCCGGTCGTTGATGGCCCGGGCGGTACTCGGTGAGGCGGGCGAGACAGGCATGTCCGGATCCTCCCACAGGAAGTCTTCTATTTATCAGGCAGGGTTCCTGATAGTTTACGTCGCCGTATCGGTGCAGCACTCGGGAGGGGCGGAACGAGATGAGTGAAGTGGTCTACGACAAACGCCGGTTGAAGCGGGCGCGGATCGCCGTGGCGGCCGTCTTCTGCGTGCACGGCGCGGTCGCGGGATCCTTCGCGACCCGGGTGCCCTGGATCCAGGAGCACGCCGGGGTCAGCGCCGGCATGCTCGGCCTCGCGCTCGCCTTCCCCGCGATCGGCGCCTCCGTCGCGATGCCTCTCGCGAGCCGGATCAGCCATCGCTTCGGCGCCCGGACCTCACTGCGGGGCCTCCTCGCCATATGGACGCTCGCGCTGATCCTGCCGTCGCTGGCGCCGAACCTGCTCACGCTCTGTCTGGCGCTCTTCGTGTACGGCGCCTCCTCGGGCATGTCCGACGTGGTGATGAACGCCCTCGGTGTCGAGACCGAGACCCGCATGCGGAAGTCGATCATGTCGGGCCTGCACGGCATGTGGAGCGTCGGCGCCCTGATCGGCTCCGCGGGTGGCACGGTCGCCGCCCACCTGGGCTCGGACGCCCGCCTGCACCACGCCCTCGCCGCCGCGACGCTCACCCTGCTCGGCATCGTGGCGTGCCAGGGCGTGCTCGACGTACAGGCGGAACCGGAGGAGGAGGCGCCGCCGCGGTTCTCGCTGCCGCCCAGGTCGGCGCTGCTCATCGGCGCCGTCGGCTTCTGCGCGGTGTTCGCCGAGGGCGCGAGCCTGGACTGGTCGGCGGTCTATCTGCGGGACGTCCTGGACACGTCGGCCGGTGTCGCCGCCGCGTCGACCACGGGCTTCACGCTCACCATGGCGATCGCGCGGCTCGCGGGCGATGCCGTGGTCGACCGGTTCGGCGCGGTGCGCACGGTGCGTGCGGGCGGCTTCCTCGCGGTGCTCGGCGGACTGCTCGTGGTGCTCGCCTCCCACCCCGTCATGGCCATGGGCGGCTTCGCGCTGCTCGGCCTCGGCATCGCGGTCGTGGTGCCGCTCGCCTTCGCCGCCGCCGGGCGCAGCGGCCCGAACCCGAGTCAGGCCATCGCGGGTGTCGCCACCATCACGTACACCTCGGGCCTGGTCGCCCCCTCGGCGATCGGCACGCTGGCGGACGCGACGAGCCTCGTGACCTCCTTCGGCCTGGTGACGCTGCTCGCCTGCGGCCTCGTGGCCTTCGCGGGCGTGCTGCGCACGGGCGGCCGCAGGGCGGCCCAGGCCGCGCCGACGGACGCGGCGGCGCCCGGACCGAGGTCCTGACCTCGCATTAACATGGCGTCGATCATTTCGGGCCACTCCACGCGGCCCGGCTCGGCGCACAGAAAGCGGCACTCACCATGGACCTCGGCGTGCGCTGGAAACTTCACGGCGACGGACGCACCCCCGCACCGGGAGCGGTCGTACGGCCCGACGAGCGGCTCTCGTGGCCGCGGACCTTCGGGCTCGGCGCGCAGCACGTGGTGGCGATGTTCGGGGCGTCCTTCGTGGCGCCCGTCCTCATGGGTCTTGATCCGAATCTGGCCATCATGATGTCGGGCGTCGCGACCGCCATCTTCCTGCTCGCCACCCGCGGCCGCGTGCCCAGCTACCTGGGCTGCTCGCTCTCCTTCGTGGGTGTCGCCGCCGTCATCCGTGCGCAAGGGGGCTCCAGCGCGACGGTGACCGGCGCGGTCTTCGTCGTCGGCGCCGCGCTGTTCCTGGTGGGCCTCGCGGTGCAGAGGTTCGGGGCGCGGATCATCCATGCCGCGATGCCGCCGATCGTGACGGGCGCGGTCGTCATGCTGATCGGCTTCAACCTCGCGCCGGTCACGGCGTCGACGTACTGGCCGCAGGACCAGTGGACGGCGCTGCTGGTGATGCTGTTCACCGGCCTCGCCGTGGTGTGCCTGCGCGGCTTCTGGTCGCGCATCGCGATCTTCCTCGGCCTGCTCTTCGGGTACGGCATCTCCTGGGCCTTCGACCGGATCTTCGGCAAGGTCCACTCGGCGGACGCCTCGGGCAAGGTCGTCGACCACTGGCGGCTGGACCTGTCCGCCGTGGGCCAGGCCGACTGGGTCGGTCTGCCGTCCTTCCACGCGCCGAGCTTCGAGTGGTCGGCGATTCTCGTGGCGCTGCCCGTCGTCATCGCGCTCGTCGCGGAGAACGCGGGCCACGTGAAAGCCGTCGGCGAGATGACCGGCGACAACCTCGACGACAAGCTCGGCACAGCGATCTCCGCCGACGGCGCCGCCTCCATGCTCTCCACCGCGGTCGGCGGCCCGCCCAACACGACGTACTCCGAGAACATCGGCGTGATGGCCGCGACCCGCGTCTACTCCACGGCCGCGTACTGGGCGGCGGCCTGCTTCGCCCTGCTCTTCGGGCTCTGCCCCAAGTTCGGCGCGGTCGTGGCCGCCATCCCGGGCGGCGTGCTCGGCGGCATCACCGTCATCCTGTACGGCATGATCGGCCTGCTCGGCGCCCAGATCTGGATCAACGCCAAGGTTGACCTGCGCAATCCGCTGAACCTCGTACCGGCCGCGGCGGGCATCATCATCGGCGTCGGCGGCGTGTCCCTGAAGATCAGCGACAACTTCGAGCTGAGCGGCATCGCGCTCGGCACGATCGTCGTCATCACCGGCTATCACGTACTGCGCGCCTTCGCCCCCGCGCACCTCAAGTCCCAGGAACCGCTGCTGGATTCGGGCACGTCGGCGTACGGCGAAGAGGGCGGGACGAGCGAGCGGCGTTAATCCGTTCGACGCGGTGCGCACCCGCTGACTAGGGTGCGCACCATGTCGAGCCCCGAGGCATCAAAACTCCGGCCACCGGTCGTCCGGTGGCTTCTCGTGCTGCCGCGCTGACGCGCCCCCGGCACCATCGCCGCCGGATCACCGCTCCCCGTGTCCTGATCGTTTCGATCCACACTGTGGTTGCGGAGTTTCGCTGTGCCCTTTGCCCTCTACCTCCTCGGGCTCGCCGTTTTCGCCCAAGGCACCTCCGAGTTCATGCTGTCCGGCCTGGTCTCCGACATCGCCAGGGACCTGGCCGTCCCCATCCCGGCCGCGGGCCATCTGACCTCTGCGTTCGCCGTGGGAATGATCGTCGGCGCGCCGCTGATGGCCGTCCTGAGCCGTCGCTTCTCGCGTCGGAGCGCGCTCCTGGCCTTCCTCGTCACCTTCCTGCTCGTCCATGTCGTCGGCGCGCTCACCACGAGCTTCGCGGTACTGCTCGCGTCTCGCGTCGTCGGCGCCCTCGCCAACGCCGGGTTCCTCGCCGTCGCCCTGGTCACGGCCACGAGCATGGTCGGGCCCGACGCCAAGGGCCGCGCCACGTCCGCGCTGCTCGGCGGCGTGACCGTCGCCTGTGTCGCGGGCGTGCCCGCTGGCGCGCTGCTCGGCGAGGTGTGGGGGTGGCGCTCGGCGTTCTGGGCCGTGGCGCTGCTCTCCCTGCCCGCCGTCCTCGCCATCGCGCGGGCCGTTCCCGCGGGGGCGCCGGACACCTCGGGTCCGAGCGCGCTCGGTGAGCTGCGTGCGCTGCGCGGTCCGCGGCTCCTGGTGACGCTGCTGCTCGGCGCGCTGGTCAACGGCGCGACGTTCTGCACGTTCACCTACCTCGCACCGCTGGTCACCCAGGTCACCGGCCTCGGCTCCGGCTGGGTCCCCGTGGTGCTGGCGCTCTTCGGCATCGGCTCCTTCGTGGGCGTCGGCGCGGCCGGCCGCTTCGCCGACGTGCGGCCCGTGCCGGCTCTGGTGTGCGGCTCGCTCGCGCTGCTCGCCGGCTGGGTCCTGTTCGCGGTGACCGCCGCGAACCCGGTGGCGGCTGTCGTGCTCGTCCTCGTCCAGGGGGCGCTGTCGTTCGGCGTCGGGTCCACCCTCATCTCGCAGGCGTTGTACGCGGCGGTCGACGCGCCCCACCTGTCGGGCGGGTTCGCCACGGCCGCGTTCAACGTGGGCGCCGCGCTCGGCCCGTGGCTCGGCGGCCTCGCGATCTCCGCGGGGCTCGGCTACCGCTCGCCCCTCTGGCTCAGCGCGCTCCTGGTGGCGGCCGCCCTGGTCACGGGCGGTGTGGCGGCCGGCCTCGGCCGACGGGCTCGGCGTGCCCCGCTCGGCGGCCGTTCCCTCGTTTCGGGGAAGCGGCCGGTGCGCTGAGCCCCGGGCGCGCCCGGGGCTGGGACCCTGCCCGCATGGCGCAGTTGGAGCGGTTCGCGGAATTCAGGGCCCCGGCCTACGGAGTCGACGCCGTGGCGGCACGGATGCGTGCGCTCGGCGGCGGCCTGCCGCCGCGCGACGGGGTCGCCGTCTTCAACCGCGTCTACCTCTCGGTGACCGAGGAGGTCGGCCGGCACCTCGGCGGCGGCGCGTTCCCCGACGCCCGTGCCGCCGGCACGCTGGCCGTCCGCTTCGCCGGGCGCTATCTGTCGGCCGTCGACGCGGCGGCCGACGGGCGCCGCCCGCCCGCCTGCTGGCGCCCGCTGTTCCAGTACCGCCGCCATCCGG
Organism: Streptomyces sp. NPDC093510; assembly: GCF_040683555.1. Classification (NCBI taxonomy): domain Bacteria; kingdom Bacillati; phylum Actinomycetota; class Actinomycetes; order Kitasatosporales; family Streptomycetaceae; genus Streptomyces; species Streptomyces sp. NPDC093510. The sequence continues at coordinate 101,411 of NZ_JBFBEE010000019.1, read as the reverse complement.
GCGTGCTGCCGCTGCAGTTCGCGCTCGCGGGCATCAACGCGCACATCGGGCACGATCTGGCGTTCGCCCTCGTGGACAGCTGCCGTGCGCTCGGCTGTGAACCGGCCGATCTGGAGGACGAGTTCGACCGGGTCGGTGACGTCCTCGGCTCGCTGGAGGAGCGCATCCGCGAGGAGCTGATGCCAGGACCCGACCTGCTCCAGGTCGGCGACCCGCTGACGCATCTGGTCGGTTCCTGGAGCCTGGAGCGGGCCCGGGAGGGCGCGTGGGCGTCGGCGCGGGCCCTGTGGGCGCTGCGGGAACTGCCCGCCGTCGCCGAGGAGTTCGGGGAGCGGCTCGACGGGGCGGTGGGTCTGGTGGGGCGGATTCTGCTCACGCCTCTTCCGGACTGAGGTCGATGTACGTTGAATTGACTGACCTCGACGCGAAGGAGCACCCGCATGGCGATCCGACTCGGACTGGGCCTCCCGCAGGGCCGGCAGTACGCCATCGGACGCGACGTCCCCGCGGTCGCCCGGGCCGCCGAGGACATCGGTTACGAAAGCCTCTGGGTCTACGAGCGCGTCCTCTACCCCGAGCCCGCCACCCAGGGGCTGTACGGGGTCCCGGGCCTGCCCTGGCCCGACACGTACCGCTCGGTCGCCGATCCGCTGGTCACCCTGACGCTCGCCGCCGCGGCCACGGAGCGCGCCCGTCTCGGCACCAGCGTGCTCGTCGCCCCGCTGCACGTCCCGTTCCAACTGGCCCGCTCGCTGGCCTCGTTGGACGCGGCGAGCGGCGGCCGGGTCGTCGCGGGCTTCGGCACGGGCTGGTCCCACGACGAGTACGCGGCCGCCTCGGTCGCCCCCTTCGAGCGGCGCGGCAAGGTCCTGGACGAACTGATCGACGTCTGCCACGCGGTCTGGGGCCCGGACCCGGTGGCGTACGAAGGGGAGCTGACCACCATCGCGCCGTCCGTGGTGGGCCCCAAGCCCGCCAGGCCGATCCCGATCCTGCTGCCCGCCAACAGCCCGCGCGCGCTGCGCAGGCTGGTGGACCGTGCCGACGGCTGGATGCCGGTGGCCTCCGGCGCCGGGAAACTGACCGAACAGGCCCGGGCGCTGAAGGAACTGGCGGCCGAGCGGGGCCGCACGAAACCGGTGCGAAGCGTCCTGCGGGCCAACGCCCGGTACACGGTCAAGCCGTACGAGGGCGAGAAGCGCGCACCCTTCCGGGGGAATGTCGCGCAGATCGTCGAAGACCTGGCGGCCCACGCGGAGACCGGCGCGGTGGAGGAGATCCTCGTCGAACTGGCGGGGAGCACGCGGGACGCGGCGGAGCTGAAGGACGTGGCGGCGCAGGTGTACGAGGCGGCACGGGCGGCCGGGGTGTAGGGCACGCCCGGGGCATGCCCTGGGGGCGCGGGGAACTGCGCGACCAGCCACAACGGCCCAGCAGACTCCCACGCGCCCCACGGAAACGGCGCTCAGTCCTCCGGCAGCTCGACGGGAGCGATCTCGTCGTACACGTCACCCGGACCCGGGTTGCTCGCATCGGTGGACCCGCCGAAGTGGTGCATCACGCCCCACACCGCGTTGAGCGCCGTCTGGATCGCGCCCTCGGCCCACCCGGCCGTCCAGGAGATGTCGTCACCGGCGAGGAAGATGCCCCGCTTGTCCTCGGGAAGCGTGTCCTGCATGAAGTGGGTGAACAGCCGCCGCTGGTAGCGGTAGTGGCCCGGCAGGTTCGCCTTGAAGGCACCCATGAAGTAGGGCTCGTTCTCCCAGGACACGGTCACCGGGTTGCCGATGATGTGCTTCCGGATGTCGACCTTCGGGTAGATCTCGCCGAGCGACTTGAGCATGACCTCCATGCGCTCGTTCGCCGACAGCGGCAGCCACTTCAAGCTGTCGTCGCACCAGGTGTAGGAGAGGCAGATGACGGCGGGCTTGTCCGGCCCGTCGTCGAGCAGATACGTGCCGCGCGTCATCCGGTCGGTGAGCGTCATAGACATGACGTCCCGCCCTGTTTCTTCATCCTTGTCCAGCCAGAACGGCCGATCCACCGGCACGAAGAGCTTCGACGACTCCATGTAATGGGTCCGCTCCATCGCCGTCCAGTGGTCGATGGGGAAGAGCGAGTCGTCGCACTCGATCTTCGAGAGCAGCATCCACGACTGGGCGGTGAAGATCGCCGACCGGTACGTGCGGATGTCGCCGGAGGCGTCCGTGACCGTGACGCGGTTGCCGGCGGTGCGGTGGAGGCGGGTCACGGCGGGCTTGGGCGCGCCGCCCTCGTGCAGCGAGGAGAGGGACGTACCCGGCTCCCAGTGCACGATCTTCTGCGGCTCGCGCTCCCACAGGCGCAGCGGCAGCTGCTGGCTGCCGCCGACGATGCCGCGGTGGTGGTCGTCGGCCTCGGTGTAGACGACGCGCAGGATCTCCAGGATGGAGTTCGGGAAGTCGGTGTCCCAGCCGCCGGTGCCGAAGCCGACCTGGCCGAAGATCTCACGGTGCCGGAAGGACTTGAACGCCTCCGAGTCGCAGAGGAACCCGTAGAACGTCTGGTTGTCGAGCTTCTCGACGAGCTTCGACCAGATCTCACGGATCTTCGGCACGTCGCGCTCGCGCAGGGCGCGGTTCATGTCGGAGAAGTCCGCGCCCTCTTCGAGGCAGTCGTTCCACGCCTTCGCCACGTCGCGGTAGACCTGCGGCAGGTCGGCGACGGTCTCGGCGTAGTGCGACTCGCCCTTGAGGTCGACGACCGTCGAAGGGGTCGTCTCGGCGAGCGGGTTGGGGAACGCCCTCGTCTCCAGGCCCACCAGGTCGATGTAGTGCTGCAGCGCCGTGGAGGACGGCGGGAAGCGCATCGCGCCCATCTCGGCGGTGAGGTCGGCGTCACAGCCCTCGAAGCCGACGGTACGCAGCCGGCCGCCGATCTGGTCGGCCTCGTAGACGACGGGCTTGAGGCCCATCTTCATCAGCTCGTACGCGGCGACGATGCCGGAGAGCCCGCCACCGATGACGGCGACCTCGGTGCCGTGCTCGGTCGCGGGTATCTGGCCCAGGCCCGCCGGGTGGGCCAGGAAGTCGTCGTAGGCGTAGGGGAAGTCCGGGCCGAACATGGTGATCGGCGGCTGCGCGTCGGTGTGCTGGATGGCGGTGGGCACCGTGGACGTCATGGGGTACGGACTCCTTGCACGGAACTGAAAGGCAGGTGTGAGGGGGGCTCGGCCGCGGGCTCGGGCGAGGGTCAGACGAGGGACTCGTAGAGGCCGGGGCGGCGGTCGCGCAGGTACGGGTTGTTCTCGCGGGAGGAGCTCAGGAACTCCGGGTCGACGTCGCCGAGGACCAGTTCGTCGCCGCGGCCGGCGCGGGCGCGGGCCACGCCGTCGGGCCCGGCCAGCGTGGAGAGCCCGACGAACTCGAACTCTCCCTCGGGGCCGACCCGGTTCACGTACGCGACGTACATCTGGTTCTCGAAGGCCCGCACCGGCACGACGGACTCGGCGACGAACTGGAAGGGGTGCATCTGCGCGGTGGGCACGACCAGGAGGTCGGTGCCTGCGAGGGCGTGCGCGCGGACGTTCTCCGGGAACTCCACGTCGTAGCAGATCATGAGGCCGACGCGTACGCCACCCAGCTCGGCCTGTACGACGGCCTGCTCGCCGGGGGTGAAGGAGTCGCGCTCGAAGCCGCCGAAGAGGTGGGTCTTGCGATAGTTCGCGAGGCGCGCCCCGTCCGGGCCGATGAGCTGGACGGAGTTGAAGACGAGGTCGCCCGCGCGCTCCGGGTAGCCGTACGCGATGCCGACCCCGTGGCGCGCCGCGGTCTCGGCGAGGGCCTTCGCGGACTCGCCGCCCGCGGGCTCGGCGAGCCGGGCGATGCCGTCACCGATCGCGTATCCGGTCAGGAACAGTTCGGGTGCGATCAGCAGACCGGCGCCCGCCGCGGCGGCGCGGCCCGCGGCGTCGTCAAGCGCCGCGAGGTTCTCGGCGACGGATCCGAGCTGCCCGGAGCTCTGGAGCAGGGCGGTGCGCAGCGCAGGCATGGCTGATCCTCAGGGCGTACGAAGGGGCAGGTGGGGTCCGTTAGACGGTACGGTCGGCGGCCTTGCCGGGACAAGGCGCGTCCGTTGCGGGCAGCTGCGCGATCCGTTGCGCGTGGTGGGCCTGGAGCGGCGATTCGTTGCGCGACACCACGCGCCGGCGGCCTCTGGTGACCTACGTCTCGCCCGGCGGCTGTGCGCCGGGGGTATCGGTGGGTGTCCGCCTGGAGGCGCAGGGCGCGGGCGCGGGCCCCGCCGCACGGCGGAAGCGGAGTGCCGCCCGTGGCCGGACGTGCCGGACCCCCGCTCCGCGAGAGCGTGAGGGCACCCGGAGAGACCGGGTGAGACATTTCGTAGACGGAGGCTTCCCGTGAGCCGTACGACCATCGACCGCGTCCTCGACCGCCGCCGCGTCCTGGCGGTGGGCGCCGCGCTCCTCATGACCGCCGGGGCGGCGGGCGTGGCCATCGCGGCCGGCGAGGACACGGCGCGCCCGCGCACGTCGGCCGCCGTGCCGCACGGCGTCGAACAGGCGAAGAAGCGGGAGGCCGCCGCGCTCACCGGCTCGGCGAAGATGTACCGCAAGACGGCCGAGGACGTGACGTTCACGTTCGACGCGCATCTGGCGGCCGAGGACATCAAGGACCCCTCGAAGGCGACCGGCACCTTCCGCTTCGTCCACCTGGAGAAGCCGGGCGGCGAGGGCGGCTGGGCGAAGGGGCGCATCGACTGCCTGATGACGGGCGGCAAGGTGGCCACCGCCACCGGCGTCATCACCGACACCAATTTCGAGGAGATCAAGGGCAAGCGGGTCGGCTTCACCGTCGACGACCGGGGCGGGCAGGACCGGGTGGGGTACAGCTGGGCGGCCTACGGCGCCACGCAGGGGCAGCCGGACACCCTGGCCAAGTGCGCGAGCTCGGCACCGTATGAGAAGGTCAGGAAGGGCACGGGCGACTTCCACGTCGTCCCGTGGAAGGTCCCGTACCCGGAGCCGCAGGACGCCCCTGGCGCACAGAACCAGGCCGGACCGGACCGGAACTAGGACCCGACCAGGGCCCTAGGCAGGCGAGCCCGAGGAGAAGCGGCGCATCAGCGGCGAGAGCACCAGCACGGACTTCGTCCGCTCCACGAAGGGCTCCCCCGCGATCCGCTCCAGGACCCGCTCGAAGTGCCGCATGTCCGCGGCGAAGACCTGGACGATCGCGTCCGCGTCACCGGTGACGGTGGACGCGGACGAGATCTCCGGGTACCGCTCGAGGCCGCGCTGGATCGCCTCGGGCGAGGTGTTGCGGCGACAGTAGATCTCGATGAACCCCTCGGTCTCCCAGCCGAGGGCCGCCGGGTCCACGCGGACCGTGAAGCCGGTGATGGCTCCGGTGGCCCGCAGCCGGTCGACGCGCCGCTTCACGGCGGGCGCGGAGAGCCCGACCAGCTGGCCGATGTCGGCGTAGGAGCGGCGGGCGTCCTCGGCGAGGGCGTGCACGATGCGTTCGTCGAGATCGTTCAGTCGCACGGGGGGTGGATCACTTCTCTGCTGTGGCCAATCGGGAGCGGCTCATGCCGTACAGGAAGTAGAACACGAGGCCGACGGCCATCCAGACACCGAAGACCGTCCAGGTCGGGGAGTCGAGGCTGAACATGTTGTACGCGCAGAAGCCGAAGCCGAGCACCGGGAAGAGCCAGCCGAGCGGCACCCGGAAGGTGCGCGGCATGTCCGGGCGGGTCCTGCGCAGCACGATGACGGCGATGTTGACCAGACCGAAGGCGAAGAGCGTGCCGATGCTGGTGGCGTCGACGAGCTTGCCGAGCGGGATGACGGAGGCGAGCGCTCCGCAGAACAGCGACACGATGACCGTGTTCACGCGGGGCGTGCCCGTCTTCTTGCTGACCTTGCCGAAGACCTTGGGGACGAGGCCGTCGCGGGACATGGCGAACAGGACGCGGGTCTGGCCGTACAGCACGGTGAGCACGACGGACGCGATGGAGATGACGGCGCCCGCGGCGAGCGTCGTGCCCCAGAAGCTCTGGCCGCTGACGTCGTTCATGATCGCGGCGAGCGTGGCCTCGGAGCCCTCGAAGTCCTTCCAGTTCCAGGCGCCGACGGCGACGGCGGCGACCAGGACGTAGAGCGCCGTGACGATGACGAGGGACAGCATGATCGCGCGGGGCAGGTCGCGCTGCGGGTTCTTCGCCTCCTCACCGGCGGTGGACGCGGCGTCGAAGCCGATGTACGAGAAGAAGAGGCTCGCGGCGGCGGCGCTGACGCCGGCCGTGCCGAGCGGCATGAAGTCCGAGTAGTTGCCGGACTTGAAGCCCATGAAGCCGATGGTGCAGAAGAGCACGAGCGCGGCGATCTTCACGATGACCATGATCGTGTTGGCCGTCGCCGACTCCTTGGCGCCGCCGAGCAGGAACACCATGGCGAGCAGCACGACGATGAGGCCGGGCAGGTTGATGATGGCGCCGTCGACCTCGCCGGGCGCCGCGGAGAGCGCGTCGGGGATGGTGACGCCGATCGTGCCGTCGAGCAGTTCGTTGAGGTACTCGCCCCAGCCGACCGCGACGGCGGCCACGGACACGCCGTACTCCAGGACCAGGCACCAGCCGCAGACCCAGGCGATGAGTTCACCCATCGTTGCGTACGCGTACGAGTAGGAGGAGCCGGCGACCGGGATGGTGCCCGCCAGTTCGGCGTACGAGAGGGCCGAGAAGAGCGCGGTGAGTCCGGCGATCACGAAGGAGATGGTGACGGCGGGTCCGGCCTTGGGGACGCTCTCGCCGAGGACGACGAAGATGCCGGTGCCGAGGGTGGCGCCGATGCTGATCATGGTCAGCTGCCACATGCCGAGGGAGCGCCTGAGTGAGCCTCCCTCACCCTGGCCACCCTCCTCGACCAGGGCTTCGACCGGCTTGCGGCGCATGAGCCGGCTGCCGAGGCCGGGAGCGCCCGGGGGGCTAGGGCGGTTCTGCGGGGGTGCGCCTTGGTCGAGCACGCGCTGGCTCCTTCATCGCTGCCGGTCAGGGCGGCGAGGACCTGCGGCACCCGCGCTTGGCGACGGGAACCACCGAGCAGGCAGTCCCCGCCACACCACGTACAGCGCCTGACTCTAGAGTCCGTGGTTCCCGACCGTAATGCAGCAACCTTGCGTACCGACGGATGATCATTGCGCACTTCCGTCATATACGTGTCTTCGTTGCGCCGTCCGTTTCGTCCGTTGCGTTACGGGGTTTCGGCCGGCCACGACAAAGGCCCCCGCGGAGACTCCGCGGGGGCCTTTGTCGGATATCGGACAGGGGAGTGCCTAGCTCCAGCTGGCGTGCAGCGGCTTGCCCTCGGCGTATCCGGCGGCGCTCTGGACGCCGACCGTGGCCCTCTCGGCGAACTCCTCCAGGGAGGCCGCGCCCGCGTACGTGCAGGAGGAGCGGACACCCGCGATGATCGAGTCGATCAGGTCCTCGACACCCGGCCGGGTCGGGTCGAGGAACATGCGGGAGGTCGAGATGCCCTCCTCGAAGAGCGCCTTGCGGGCGCGGTCGTACGCCGACTCCTCGCTGGTGCGGTTGCGCACCGCACGCGCCGAAGCCATGCCGAACGACTCCTTGTACAGGCGGCCGTTGGCGTCCTGCTGGAGGTCGCCCGGCGACTCGTACGTCCCCGCGAACCAGGAGCCGACCATGACGTTCGAGGCGCCCGCGGCGAGCGCCATGGCGACGTCGCGGGGGTGCCGGACACCGCCGTCGGCCCAGACGTGCTTGCCGAACTTCTTGGCCTCGGCGGCGCATTCGAGCACCGCGGAGAACTGCGGGCGGCCGACGCCGGTCATCATGCGCGTGGTGCACATGGCGCCGGGACCGACACCCACCTTGATGATGTCGGCGCCTGCCTCGATGAGGTCGCGCACGCCCTCGGCGGCCACGATGTTGCCCGCCACGATCGGCACCTGCGGGTCGAGCGCCCGCACGGCCTTCACCGCGGCGATCATCGACTCCTGGTGACCGTGCGCGGTGTCCACGACGAGCGTGTCGACGCCCGCGTCGAGGAGCTGCTTGGCCTTGCCCGCCACGTCGCCGTTGATGCCGACGGCGGCCGCGATGCGCAGCCCGCCGTTTGCGTCGACGGCCGGGGTGTAGAGCGTCGCGCGCAGGGCGCCCGTGCGGGTGAGGATGCCCGCGAGGCGGCCGTCCTTGTCCACGGCGGGGGCGTACCGGCGGTTGGCGTGGTCCAGCTTGTTGAAGGCGTCGCGCGGCTCGATGTCGGCGTCCAGGAGCAGCAGGTCCCTGGACATGACCTCGGAGAGCTGCGTGAAGCGGTCGACGCCGCTCAGGTCGGTGTCCGTGACGACACCGACGGGCTTCTGGTCGGCGTCGACGACGACCCCGGCGTTGTGCGCGCGCTTGGGCAGCAGGGCCAGCGCGTCCGCGACGGTCTGCGTGGGGGCCAGGACGATCGGGGTGTCCAGGACGTGGTGGCGCGTCTTGACCCAGGAGATGACGTCGGTGACGACCTCCATCGGGATGTCCTGGGGGATGACGACGAGGCCGCCGCGGCGGGCGACGGTCTCGGCCATGCGGCGGCCGGCGATCGCGGTCATGTTGGCGACGACCAGCGGGATCGTCGTGCCGGTGCCGTCGGGCGACGAGAGGTCCACGCCCTGGCGGGATCCGACGGCGGAGCGCCTCGGGACCATGAAGACGTCGTCGTACGTCAGGTCGTACGCAGGCTGGATGTCATTGAGGAAGCGCACGTGCTGCTCATCCCAGTCGATCAGAGGTGGCCCCCGGACAGTTAGGCCGAGGGAAAAGCACGTACTTCATTCTCCCATGCCGGAGGGGTTGTGCCGCCTGGGACGATCACCCAGGCGGTGTGCGGGGGCGGTGGTCGGAACGTCCAAGAGCGGCACCGAAGCGGAACAGCGGGTTCAGGACCCGTCGCGCTCCGTGGCGACGGGCCCGAGCGAGAGGACGATCTCCAGACCGGTCCCCTCCTCGCGCCAGTGCTCGACCGCCGAGGAGAACACCTCCTGCGCGATCCGCCACTCCCCCGGCGCCGCCCGCGCGTACTCCTGCCACCCGGAGACGACGAGCAGCCGTCCGCGCGAGGCGGGCGCCCACGACAGATCGGTGAGGCAGTCGGCGAGGGCGTCCCAGTTGCGCCCGAACCAGTCGGGCAGGCCGAGGCCGCGGGCGCAGCGTTCCATGAAGGCGGCCTTGTCCGTCACCCCCGCCAGGGAGAGCGTCGCGGTGGTCCAGCCGGCGCCGCGGGCGGCCTCCAGCACGGGTGCGAGCGGATTCCCGCCGATGTCGTGGGCCATTACCTCAGCACCGCCTTGAAGGACGCGTAGTGGTCGTCGGTGTAGTAGACCTCGTCGTGGCTGCCGGTGACGATCCGCCGGGCCCCGCGGTCACGCTCGCCGGGCGTTCGGACGGTGTATTCGTGGTAGTAGCCGCGTTTCTGCCGGGGCAGTTCCCGCTCGAAGTTCCCGAAGACGGTGCCGTCCTTCTCGTACGGGAAGGGGCCCCCGTCGTCGATGAGGCGCAGCGTCTTTCGCGCCTCGGCGGGCAGCCGGTCCGCCTGGACAGTGGCCATGCCACGGGCCCAGGCGGGGGCATCCCTCCCGGCATCGGACGAACATCCGCTCACCAGCACGGCGAGACAGACCAGCACCGCCCCCAGCACACGAGGAACAAACCGGGTCACCATGCGTCAGACCTTGCCATAGCGCCCTGTCAGGGGCGCGGGGAACTGCGCGACCAGCCCCCCACTACCCGCAGGGACTCAGCTACCGTCCGGGTCCGACCGGTTCAGCGCGGGCCGGGGCGCAGACCCGGCGACGAGCAACTGGTCAGCGGCAGCCGTGTCCGTCACCAGGCTGGTGACGAGTCCGGACCGCAGCACCGCGTCGATGGCGGCAGCCTTCCGCTGCCCGCCCGCGATGGCGACGACCTCGGGAATGCGCCGAAGCCGGTCCGCCTCGACGGTGATGCACCGCTCCCCGAGATCCCGCCCGACCCGACGCCCCTCGGCGTCGAACAGGTGCGCGGACATCTCGGCGGCGACTCCCAGTGACGCGTAGTGCGCCCGCTCCTCGTCGCTGAGCATGTCGTGGACGGTGGAGATGCCCGGCTCCCAGGAGCCGATGGAGACGCAGGCGACCGTGACCTTGTCGAAGTACTCGAAGGCGCGGGCGATGCCTGTCTGGTTGCGCAGCGCCGCCGCGGTGGCGGGGTCGGGCAGCAGCATCGGCGCGTAGATGGGGTGGGCCTCGCCGCCGGACACCTGGGCGGCGCGCCGGACGGCCTCGACCGAGCCGCGCTCCGCGGTCCCGGCGTCGTACACGCCCGTCAGCTGCACGACCGTGCACGGCGGCAGCTGGTCGAGCGCGGCCGCCATGTGGATCGTGGAGCGGCCCCAGGCGAGCCCGAGGACATCGCCCTCGTTGACGAGCTCGCCGAGCAGGTCCGCCGCGACCTCGCCGAGGTTCTCGGGGTCGGGCGAGTCCTCGATCTCGTCGGTCGGCGCCGGGGACTCCACGACGACGGCGTGCCGCAGGCCGTAGCGGGCGCGCAGCGCGTCCGAGCGCTCGGCGTCCAGTTCCGCTGGGACCCGGATCTCGATGCGCACGAGATCCCGCTCGAGGGCGGTCTCCAGGACCCGGGCCACCTTGAAGCGGCTGACGCCGAACTCCTCGGCGATCTGGATCTTGGACTTGCCCTCGAGGTAGAAGCGGCGGGCCATGGCCGCCGCCTGCACCAGCTCCGCGGGTCCCATCCGCATGGCTGACCGACCCGCCGACATGGCCGACACGGCGCTCTCCTCACTGCTGTTCACAAACTGGGTTCGCCGTTCATCCTTGCAGATCCGGCCTAGCTGATCAGCCCTGAAGGACTGCGTTCACGTTCCCTTGGCTCAGTGGTCGCACGCCCAGCCGCTTGACGCGGTCTTTGCCTGGGCTTGGGTGCGCAATGAACGTACCGCTTCTGCCGGATCCTTGGCGCCGTAGACGGCCGAGCCCGCGACGAAGACATCGGCGCCGGCCTCGGCGCAGCGCTCGATGGTCTCGGCCGAGACACCGCCGTCGACCTGCAGCCACATCTCCAGACCGTGCTTGGCGATGAGCTCACGGGTACGGCGGATCTTCGGCAGCATGATGTCCAGGAACGCCTGGCCACCGAAGCCCGGCTCGACCGTCATGATCAGCAGCATGTCGAGCTCGGGGAGCAGGTCCTCGTACGGCTCGATGGGCGTCGCGGGCTTCAGCGCCATCGAGGCGCGGGCACCCTTGGCGCGGATCTCACGCGCGAGACGGACCGGCGCGGCGGCGGCCTCGGCGTGGAACGTGACCGATCCGGCCCCCGCCTCGACGTACTGCGGCGCCCACCGATCGGGGTCCTCGATCATCAGATGGCAGTCCAGAGGCGTGTCCGTCGCACGGGCCAGGGACTCTACGACCGGCACCCCGAGGGTGAGGTTCGGGACGAAGTGGTTGTCCATCACGTCGACGTGGAGCCAGTCGGCGCCCTCCACCGCCTTTGCCTCCTCGGCAAGACGGGCGAAGTCCGCGGACAGGATGCTGGGGTTGATCTGCACGGCCATGCCCCAAGCCTGCCATGCCCGGCGCGCGGCGCTGACCGCAGTCCACCGCATGGGCACAGCGGCTCCCGCGCCGGCATGCCGAGTGCCATGCTGGACGGTCCAGCGGCACCGCGCACGGCAAGCGGGGGGAAGCCATGGCGGACGTACGGCGACGGAATCGGCGCGGGGTCGCGTGGCTGGTGTGCGGACGGCGCACCAAGTGGCTGGTGGTGCTGTTCTGGCTGGCGTTACTGATCGTCGCCGCGCCCCTCGCCCAGAAGCTCACCGGCGCCCAGGAGAACGACGCGGAGTCCTGGCTGCCCGGTTCCGCGGAGTCGACCCAAGTCCTGGACATCTCCGCCGAGTTCAGGCCCGAGGTGGTCCCCGCCATCGTCGTGTACGCCCGCGAAGGCGGCCTCACCGCGGCGGACCGCGCACGGATCTCCGAGGACGTACGACAGGCCGAGGCGCTGCGCGAGCACGGCATCCGCGGCGACGAGACCCGCGGCCCCCTCTACGACAAGAAGCCGGGCGCCGAGGCGGCCCAGGTGTTCGTCCCGATCACCATGGACGCGGAGGGCTGGGAGCGCATCGGGCCCGCCGTCGACGCCATCAGGGAGCGGGTGGGCGACGGCGGCGACGGTCTGGCCGTGCACATCGCCGGACCAGGCGGAACGGCCGCGGACTCCGCCGAGGCGTTCGAGGGCATCGACTCGACGCTGCTGCTCTCGGCGGCGGGCATCGTCGTCGTGATCCTGCTGTTCACCTACCGCAGCCCGACGCTGCTCCTCGCCCCGCTGCTCGCCGTGATCACCGCGCTGTTCACGGCCCAGGCCGTCATCTATCTGCTCGCCGAGCACGCGGACCTCACCGTCAACGGCCAGAGCGCGGGCATTCTGACCGTGCTCGTGTTCGGCGCGGGGACGGACTACGCACTGCTTCTGGTCGCTCGCTATCGCGAAGAACTGCGCCGCCACGACGACCGGCACGAGGCGATGGCGCTCGCCCTGCACCGGGCAGGACCCGCGGTCCTCGCGTCGGGCGCGACCGTCGTCCTGAGCATGCTGGTGCTGCTCGCCGCCGAGATGAACTCGACGAGCGGGCTCGGCCCGGTCGCCGCGATCGGGGTCACGGTGGGCCTCCTGGCGATGCTGTCGCTCTTCCCCGCCCTCCTCGTCATCTTCGGCCGGTGGTTCTTCTGGCCGCTGATCCCGCACGTCGGCTCCCCCGAGCCGACCGAGCGCGGCCTGTGGGCCCGCACGGGCCGGCGCATCGACCGCCGCCCGCGGCTGATCTGGGGCGTCACGGCGGCGGCCCTCGCCCTGCTCTCGCTCGGCCTGCTGCAACTGCGGGCGGAGGGGCTCAGCAACGCCGACGCGTTCACCGACAAACCGGACTCGATCACCGGCCAGGAGGTGCAGGCGGAGTACTTCCCCGCGGGCTCCGGCGACCCGCTGGTCATCGTGGCGGACACGGCGCGCGCCGACGACGTGGCCCGGGCCGTCCGGGACACCCGGGGCGTGGTGCCCGACGGCGTCGTGCGGCCACCGGGGACGAAGGCCGAGCACGACGGCAAGGTGCTGTTCGAGGCGACGGTGAGCGACCCGCCCGACAGCCCGGCCGCCAAGCGGACCGTGGAACGGGTGCGTGCCGCCGTCCACGCCGTCCCCGACGCCGAAGCGCAGGTGGGCGGCGGCACGGCGGCCCTGCTCGACATGGACCGCGCCACCGCCCACGACAACAAGCTGATCATCCCGCTGGTCCTGGTCGTGGTCCTGCTGATCCTCGCCGTGCTGCTGCGCGCGGTGATCGCCCCGTTCCTCCTGATCGGCACGGTGGTCCTGTCCTTCGCCGCCGCGCTCGGCCTGAGCGCGCTCGCCTTCCGCCACCTCTTCGACTACGCGGGCGAGCCGACCGACTTCCCGCTCTTCGTCTTCGTGTTCCTGGTGGCACTCGGCATCGACTACAACATCTTCCTGTCGACCCGCATCCGCGAGGAGGCGGGCCGCCAGGGCACCCGCGCGGGCGTCCTGACGGGGCTCGCCGCGACGGGCGCGGTGATCACCTCGGCCGGCCTGGTCCTCGCGGGCACGTTCGCCGCGCTCGGCACGCTCCCGATGGTGGCGTTCGCCGAGATCGGCTTCGCGGTGGCCCTCGGCGTCCTGCTCGACACCTTCGTCGTACGTTCGGTCCTGGTCACGTCGCTGTTCCTGGACGTGGGGCCGAAGGTGTGGTGGCCGCACGCGCTGGCGCGGCGGCCCGAACCGGACCGCACGGAACCACCGGACCGGACGGAGGCGGAGGCGGTCAGGCCGTCCGGCGAATGAGCGCCAGATACATCGCGTCCGTCCCGTGCAGATGCGGCCACAGCTGTACGTCGGGGCCGTCACCGAGCGCCGGGACGCCCGGCAACAGCGGCCGCGCGTCGATCAGTTCGGCGCCGCCGGTCTGCTTGAGCACGTCGTCGACGACGGCCCGCGTCTCGGCGAGGTGCGGCGAGCACGTGGCGTACCCGACGACTCCGCCGACCCGCACCGACTCCAACGCCGTGCGCAGCAGACCGCGCTGGAGCGGGGCGAAGCCGTCCAGGTCCTGCGGGCGGCGGCGCCAGCGGGCCTCGGGGCGGCGGCGCAGCGCGCCGAGACCCGTGCAGGGGACGTCCATCAGGACGCGGTCGAAGGTGCCGGGACGCCACGGCGGGCGGGTGCCGTCGGCCGCGATGACCTGGTAGGGGCCGGGGTTGCCGTCGAGCGCCTGCGCGACGAGACCGGCCCGGTGCGGCTGCTTCTCGGAGGCGAGGAGCGTGGCGCCCCGCTGGGCGGCGAGCCCTGCGAGCATGGCCGCCTTGCCGCCGGGGCCCGCGCAGCCGTCGAGCCACTTCTCGTCGGAGCCGTCGACCGGCGCGTTCGCGAGCGCGAGCGCGACCAGCTGGCTGCCCTCGTCCTGGACGCCCGCGCGCCCCTCGCGCACCGCCTCCAGGGAGCCCGGTTCGCCGCCCTCGCTGAGCCGCACGGCATACGGCGACCAGCGCCCGGGCAGCGCGGAGTCCTCGCCGACGGAGTCGAGGAGGTCCTCGGCGGTGGTGCGGCCGGGCCGCGCCACGAGCGTCACCTCGGGGCGTTCGTTGTCCGCCTCCAGCAGGTCCTCGATGCCGGCGCGGCCGCCGCCGAGCGCGTCCCACAGCGCCGAGACGACCCAGCGGGGGTGCGAGTGGACGACGGCGAGGTGGTCCTCGGCATCCTCCTCGTAGGGCGGCGCGACCTTCTCCACCCAGCCGTCGAGATCGTGCTGCGCGACCTTGCGCAGCACGGCGTTGACGAACTTGGCGCGCCCGTCGCCGAGCACGACGCGCGCCAGTTCCACCGAGGCGGAGACGGCGGCGTGCGTCGGGATGCGCGTGCCGAGCAGCTGGTGGACGCCGAGGTTGAGCACGTCGAGGACGGGCGGGTCGACCTCGCGCAGCGGCCGGTCGATGCAGGCCGCCACGACCGCGTCGTACGTCCCCTGGCGGCGCAGTGTCCCGTAGACCAGCTCGGTGGCGAGCGCCGCGTCCCGCGTGTCGAAGCCCTCGTTCTTCTCCCTGGCCTTGCGCAGCAGGGGCGGCAGGACGAGGTTCGCGTACGCGTCGCGCTCGTCCACGGCCCTCAACGCCTCGAAGGCGAGGATGCGGACGGGGTCCTTCTGCGGGCGGCGGTAGGGCTTCCCGGGCTTGCCGGACTTGCCCGGCTTGCCTGCCGGCTTTTGGGGTTGCCGGTTCGGCTGGTCGTTCACAAGGTGCTCCGCTGCTGGTGTGGGTCGAACCCACCTAGCCTACGTCGCCCGCGCCGACCCGCTCGCCGGAGGCGATCCGCACCCCGCGTGCCCAGTCCGCGCCGCGCATCGGCTTCTTGCCCTGCGGCTGGACCCAGAGCAGCTCGACGGCGTGCGACCCGGAACCGACGTACACGTTGTTCTTGGCGGCCGAGAGCTCACCGGGCGCGAGATCCGTGCGGTCCTGGACCGGCGCGGCCTGGATGATCTTCAGCCGCTCGCCGCGGAACACGGTCCAGGCGCCGGGCGCCGGCGTGCAGCCGCGCACGACCCGGTCCACCCGCAGCGCGGGCGCCGCCCAGTCGACCTCCGCGTCCTCGACCGTGATCTTCGGGGCGAGGGTGACGCCGTCGGCGGGCTGCGGCACCGCCTTCAGGCTGCCGTCCTCGATGCCGTCCATCGTCGCGACCAGCAGCCCCGAGCCCGCGAAGGCGAGGCGCGTCAGCAGGTCGCCGCTGGTGTCGGTCGGCCGCACCTCCTCGGTGACCGTCCCGTACACCGGACCGGAGTCGAGCCCCTGCTCGATCAGGAAGGTGGAGGCACCGGTGATCTCGTCGCCCGCCATCACCGCGTGCTGCACCGGGGCGGCGCCGCGCCAGGCGGGCAGCAGGGAGAAGTGCAGGTTGACCCAGCCGCGGGCCGGGATGTCGAGGGCGGCCTTGGGCAGCAGCGCGCCGTAGGCGACGACGGGGCAGCAGTCGGGGCCGATCTCCCGCAGCCGTGCCAGGAACTCCTCGTCACGCGGCTTCGCGGGCTTGAGCACCTCGATGCCCGCCTCCTCCGCGCGCTCCGCGACCGGGCTCGCCACGAGCCTGCGGCCCCGGCCGGCGGGCGCGTCCGGGCGGGTGACGACGGCGGCCACCTCGTGCCGGTCGGAAGCGATCAGGGCGTCCAGGGCGGGGACGGCGACCTCGGGAGTGCCTGCGAAGACGAGCTTCACTGGTGGGTACCTCGGATCTCTGGGTCAGTGGTGGGGCGACGGCAGCGCACCAGTCTATGGGCCGCCCCGGGGCCCCGCCCGGGACGGTCTTCCCGGGGCCCGGGGTTGACGCTCCAGGGGGCGTACGAAGCGGCGCGCGCCCTGTGCATATGCACATACGCCCCTGCACCGTGACCCCAAACGAACTAGCGCGTTGGTCAAGAAAGAGTTGACCACAACGGGCGGCGGATGCGGCCCGATCCTTTTCAACGCCGGTTCGAGAGGCTTGTTCATGGCCGACCACGCAACCCACGACGCCCAGGCACGGGCCAGCCTGCACCTTCTGGTCCGGGACATCGAGCGGGTCCGCCGGCAGGTGGATGCACTGCGCACCCTGACCGCCCAGCTCGGCAACGTCTACCGCCCCCGTCGCTCCAGCCCGTCCGCCGGCTTCGTCGTGTACGGGCGGGCCCCCGCCCCGACCGTCCGCCTCGCCCAGGAACTGCGGGACAGCGTCGAGACGCTGGTCACCGCGGCGGTGGACTTCGACCGCTCGCTCGGGTTCTCGTGGGACGCGGTGGGCTCGGCCCTCGGCGTCACCAAGCAGGCGGTCCACCGCCGTTACGGCGCGCGCCGGGCCACCACGCAGGCGGCGGCCGAGGCCGAGCGCGCCGCGGAGACCCCGGCACCGGCCGTGACGTCCACGGCCACGCGCCCCCTCCCCGTCGGCGTCCCCCTGCCGTCCGTCCCCGCCGCCCGCGCGATGCCGACCCAGCCCACCGCGGGCAGCCCCACGCTCCGCGACGAGCCCAGGCCGAACGCCTTCCCCGGCCCGCGCAACGGCTGACCTCCCCCGGCCTCAGCCCCCGCGACCGCTGCCCCCCTCGTTCCTCCGCCAAGGACGAGGGGGCAGCTCCGTCCCCGCACCGGTCACCCGATGTCCAGCGGGTCCACCCGGACCCGCACGGCCTCTCCCCCCGCCTCCCGGGCGCCCTTGGCCCCCCGGGCCATCCGCGCGGCCTGCGCCACCTTCAGCGAAGCGGCGAGCGCGGCGCCGCTGCCGGGCGGCACCCGGATGAGCACCCGCTCCCACGCCTCCCCCGCGGGCGCGCCCGCACCCCGCCGGGAACCGCCGGGGCCAGGAGCGGGGCCCCCGTCCCACACCGGAACAGGCCCCAGCACCGCCGCGTCCCGCGGCAGTTCGGCAGCGGACAGGAACTCCGCGAGCGCCTCGGGCGGGCCGGACACCGCCGCCATCCGTGACACCGGCGGAAAGCCCAGCTCGGCCCGTTCCGCGAGCTCCCGCACCGCGTGTCCCACTGGGTCCCACCGCACCAGCGCCTGCACTGGGCGCAGCGTCGGCTCGGCGACCACCACCACCGTGCCGCCCGCGCCCTGCGGACGGACGAGCGACGAGGCGCCGATCCACCGGCGCAGCGCGTCCTCCCCCGCCCTCAGGTCGGGCCTGCCCAGCATCGCCCATCCGTCGAGCAGCAGCGCGGCCGCGTAACCGCCCTCGGCGACGGGCTCCGCCCCCGGCGTGCTGACCACGAGCGCCGGCGCGTCCGGCACCGTGTCGAGGACCTGCTCCCGCCCCGACGTCCGCACCGGCACCGCGGGAAACGCCCGCCCGAGCTCCTCGGCGGTCCTGCGCGCCCCGACGACCTGCGCCCGCAGCCGGAACGCGCCACAGGCCTCGCAGTGCCAGGCGGCTTCCTCCACCCCGCACCAGCCGCACCGCAGGGCGGCCCCGCTCTCCTGCGCCTCCAGCGGCCCGGCGCACCGCCGACACCGCGCCGGCTCACGGCACCGTTCACAGGCGAGCCGCGGCACATAGCCGCGCCGGGGCACCTGCACCAGGACGGGGCCGTGCTGCAGCCCATCCCGAGCGACCCGCCACGCCAGCGACGGCAGCCGCGCGGCCCGCGCCGCCTCGTCCCGCGCCAGATCACCGTCGCCCACGGTCCGTACGAGCGGCGCGGCCCCCCGCACCTGCTCGCGGTCGGCGACGAGCGGCGCGGCCCACCCGCTCTCGACGAGCTGGGCCGCCTCCACCGTGCAGCTCCAGCTGCCCAGCAGGAAGCCGCACTTGTCCCGCGTGGCCCGCAGCTCCAGCACCTCCCGCACATGCGGGAACGGAGCGCGGTCGTCGCTGTGGCTGGAGTCGCCGTCGTCCCAGATGACGACCAGGCCGAGGTCGCGCACCGGCGCGAACATGGCGGCCCGGGTGCCGACGACGGCCCGCACCGTCCCGCGCCGCACGGAGAGCCACTCCTGATACCGCCGCTCCTGCCCCGCGTCGGCGGTCAGCAGCGCGTGCTGCCCCGCCCCGAGCAGTTCGGTGAGCGCGGCGTCCACACGCGCGGCGGGCCGCCCGGTCGGCACGACGACGAGCGCGCCGCGTCCCGAGGCGAGCGTGGCCTGCACGGCGCGGGCGATCTCCTCGGCCCACCGGGGCCCCGGCAGCGCGGTCCACACGGCACGCGGCGCGCCTCCCGTGGCCAGCGCCTGGAGGAACTCGGGCCCATGCGCATAGCGCCGCCAGCTCCCGGGCTCGGGCGCACGAGGCGGGGCGGGAGGAGCAGGGGGAACCCGGGACTCGGCCCTGGCATGCCGGGGCGGAATCGCCAGCTGCAACACGTCGGCGAGGCTGCCCGCATACCGGTCGGCGACGGCCCTGGACAGCTCGAGGAGGCCGGAATCCAGCACGGGCTCGGGCGACACGACCTGGGCCAGGGCGGCGAGCGGCCCCGTGTACTCCGTCTCGGCACACCGCTCAACAATGAACCCGTCGATCAGCCCACCGCCTTCGCGCCGCCCCTCCCGCACGTTCCGCGACCCGGCCCCGAACCGCACGCGCACCCGCACCCCGGGCTGCGCCGCCTCGTCCAGCTCCTCGGGAACGGCATAGTCGAAGTACCGGTCGAGGTGCAGCACGCCCTTGTCGACGAGCACCCGCGCGACCGGCAACTCCTTGGCCAGCGCGGCCCCCCGCCACGTCCGCGGCTTGGCCCGCGGCACCTTGGCCCTGCGCACCGACTCACGAATGAGCGCAAGCTGCTCCGGCTCCTCGTCTCCCCCCACCCCGGACCCCTCGTTCTCCCTGCTCACAGCTGCATTCCTACCAGACCCCACTGACACGGCCGGAAAACGCCGAGGCCCGGCACCCCCGCAGGGATACCGGGCCTCACCAGAGCCTGGAGGAGGCAGGGGCTACAGCCCCGCCGCCTTGCGCAGCGCGTCCACGCGGTCCGTCTTCTCCCACGTGAAGTCGGGGATCGCCCGGCCGAAGTGGCCGTACGCGGCGGTCTGCGAGTAGATCGGGCGGAGCAGGTCGAGGTCGCGGATGATCGCGGCCGGACGCAGGTCGAAGACCTCGGCGATGGCCGCCTCGATCTTGTCCGTGTCGACCGTGGCCGTACCGAAGGTCTCGACGAAGAGACCGACCGGCTCGGCCTTGCCGATGGCGTACGCGACCTGGACCTCGCAGCGGGCCGCGAGGCCGGCCGCGACGACGTTCTTGGCGACCCAGCGCATCGCGTACGCGGCGGAGCGGTCGACCTTGGACGGGTCCTTGCCGGAGAAGGCACCGCCGCCGTGGCGGGCCATGCCGCCGTACGTGTCGATGATGATCTTGCGGCCGGTGAGGCCGGCGTCGCCCATCGGGCCGCCGATCTCGAAGCGTCCCGTCGGGTTGACCAGCAGGCGGTAGCCCTCGGTCTCCAGCTTGATGCCGTCCTCGAGGAGGGCCTTCAGCTCGGGCTCGACGACGAACTCGCGGATGTCGGGAGCGAGGAGCGAGTCCAGGTCGATGTCGCTCGCGTGCTGCGAGGAGACCACGACCGTGTCGAGGCGGACGGCCTTGTCGCCGTCGTACTCGATGGTGACCTGGGTCTTGCCGTCGGGGCGCAGGTAGGGGATCGTCCCGTTCTTGCGCACCTCGGAGAGGCGGCGCGAGAGACGGTGCGCGAGGTGGATCGGGAGCGGCATGAGCTCCGGCGTCTCGTCGCAGGCGTAGCCGAACATCAGGCCCTGGTCGCCCGCGCCCTGCTTGTCGAGCTCGTCTTCCTCGTCCCTCTGGGAGGCACCCTCCACACGCTTCTCGTACGCCGTGTCGACGCCCTGCGCGATGTCGGGGGACTGCGAGCCGATGGACACCGAGACGCCACAGGAGGCGCCGTCGAAGCCCTTCTTCGAGGAGTCGTAGCCGATCTCGAGGATCTTGTCGCGCACGAGCTGCGCGATCGGCGCGTACGCCTTCGTCGTGACCTCGCCGGCCACGTGGACGAGGCCGGTGGTGATCAACGTCTCCACGGCGACGCGGGAGGTGGGGTCCTCCCGCAGAAGCGCGTCGAGAATGGTGTCGCTGATCTGGTCAGCGATCTTGTCGGGGTGACCCTCGGTCACAGACTCCGAGGTGAAGAGGCGCCGGGACACATCGCTCCCTGTGGTTGCAGCGGCTGCTGGCTGATCATTGGTGGACGGCCGGGAGCTGCGCCCGGCGTCGTCCGAGACCAGTTTATCGGTCACACTCGGCCGCAGGTCCACATGTCTCGCCACTTGGGAGGCCTGTGACCTGCGGCACTGTGTTGCGCGGTACGAAGATCGTGCACCATCGGAGGCCCCAGCGCCCGTTTTCCCCGGGTTTGAGGCGCCCGATGAGGCGAAGGTGACATTGAGCCCTGCCCGCGGAGACTCAGTCAAGAGATGCACGGAAATGTGGCCAAGTTCCGCCAGAAGGCGAAAACGGCCCGCGGGCGAACGAACAGAAAGCTGTCGAGCGAGCAGGAAGCTGTCACGCCAGCCGCTGCGCGACCAGATCCCAGACCGTGTCCGCGAGGGCCTCCTTGGGACCGTACGGCACCGGTGTCTCGCTGCCGTCGGCGCCGAGCACGACCGCCTCGTTCTCCTCGGAGCCGAACGTCTTGCGCTCGCCGACCTCGTTGACGACCAGCAGGTCGCAGCCCTTGCGTGCGAGCTTGGCGCGGCCGTTGGCCAGGACGTCGTCCGTCTCCGCGGCGAAACCGACGACCACCTGGCCGGCGCGGGGCCTGTCCCCCGCGATCTCGGCGAGGATGTCGGGGTTGCGGACCAGGGCGATCGGGGCCGGCTCCTGGCCGTCCTTCTTCTTGATCTTCCCCGTCGCGTACGTCTCGGGACGGAAGTCGGCCACGGCGGCCGCCATCACGACGGCGTCGGCGTCGGCCGCGGCCTTCAGGACGGCCTCGCGCAGCTGTACGGCGGTGCCCACCGGCACGACGTCCACGCCCGCGGGATCGGGCAGCGCCGCGTTGGCCGCGACGAGGGTGACGCGGGCGCCGCGCGCCGCCGCGCTGCGGGCGAGCGCGTAGCCCTGCTTGCCCGAGGAGCGGTTGCCCAGGAAGCGGACCGGGTCGAGCGGCTCGCGGGTGCCGCCCGCGCTCACGACGACGTGGCGGCCCGCGAGGTCCTGGGCCAGATCGCCCCGGGCGAGAACGCGGCGTACGACCTCGAAGAGCTCGACGGGGTCGGGGAAGCGGCCCTTGCCGGTGTCGACGCCGGTGAGGCGGCCGACGGCGGGCTCGACGACCAGCGCGCCGCGGCGGCGCAGGGTGGCCACGTTCTCCTGGGTGGCCGGGTGCTCCCACATCTCGGTGTGCATGGCCGGGGCGAAGACCACGGGACAGCGTGCCGTGAGGAGCGTGTTGGTGAGCAGGTCGTCGGCGAGGCCGTGGGCCGCCTTGGCCAGCATGTCGGCGGTGGCGGGCGCGACGATCACCAGGTCGGCGTGCTGTCCGATGCGGACGTGCGGCACCTCGTGGACGTCGGACCACACCTCGGTCGAGACGGGGTTGCCGGAGAGCGCCGACCAGGTCGCGGCGCCGACGAAGTGCAGCGCCGACGCGGTCGGCACCACACGTACGTCGTGCCCGGACTCGGTCAGCCGCCGCAGCAGCTCGCACGCCTTGTAGGCGGCGAT
The DNA here is from genome assembly GCF_040683555.1 of Streptomyces sp. NPDC093510. NCBI lineage: Bacteria > Bacillati > Actinomycetota > Actinomycetes > Kitasatosporales > Streptomycetaceae > Streptomyces > Streptomyces sp. NPDC093510. Next base: position 79,121 of record NZ_JBFBEE010000019.1, on the reverse strand, counting down.
GCCACCGCTGACCCCCAGGACTACCTTCGGCTTCTCGGCCACGGCCTCTGTCTCCCCGCGCTCGGTGCGTACGACGTTCGGATGCGTACGACTCCATGACACACCACAGGCCCGGCAGCCGTGCTGCCGGGCCTGTGGTGAAAGTACGAACCTGAAGGTGCGGACCGCTTACTGAGCCGGGCCCTCGATGGCCTCGGACGTCAGCAGACCCGCGTTGATCTCGCGGAGCGCGATCGAGAGCGGCTTCTCGTGGACGTGCGTGTCCACGAGGGGGCCGACGTACTCCAGGAGGCCCTCACCGAGCTGCGAGTAGTACGCGTTGATCTGGCGCGCGCGCTTGGCGGCGTAGATCACGAGGCTGTACTTCGAGTCGGTGGCTTCGAGCAGCTCATCAATCGGCGGGTTGATGATGCCCTCGGGCGCGGTGATGGAAGAGGACACTCTTCGCCTTCCGATGGGGTCAAGACCAGAAGGGTCAAGACAGGGGTAAAGATCAAAGAACCTTCATCAAGGCTAGCAGCTCACGCGCCACGTCCTCGACCGAGGTGTTGACCAGGGTCGTATCGAACTCGGCCTCGGCGGCCAGCTCCACCTTGGCGGCGGCGAGCCTGCGCTCGATCACCTCGGGCGCCTCGGTCCCCCGGCCGGTGAGCCGGCGGACCAGCTCCTCCCAGCTCGGCGGGGCGAGGAAGACCAGCTGGGCCTCCGGCATCGATTCGCGCACCAGGCGCGCGCCCTGCAGATCGATCTCCAGGAGGACGGGCTCGCCCGCCTCCAGTCGCTCGAGCACCGCGTTGCGGGGCGTGCCGTAGCGGTTGCCCGCGAACTCGGCCCACTCCAGCAGCTCGCCGTTGGCGATGAGCTTGTCCATCTCGTCGTCGGAGACGAAGAAGTACTGGACCCCGTCCTTCTCGCCGGGCCGCGGCTTGCGGGTGGTGGCGGAGACCGAGAGCCAGACCTCGGGGTGTTCTTTGCGCATATGAGCGACGACCGTGCTCTTGCCGACCCCGGAGGGGCCGGAGAGCACGGTCAGCCGCGGACGTACGTCCGGGGGCGCGGGGGTCGTCCCCCGGGATGTTGCAGCCATGCAGCGATTATCCAGGTTCTCAGGAGTGCCTGAGAACATCAGCCCGCGGCACCGCCACCGAACTCTCGCTCGAGCGACGCGATCTGGTTGGAGCCGAGACCGCGCACACGGCGGCTCTCGGAGATGCCAAGACGCTCCATGATCTGCTTGGCGCGGACTTTGCCCACGCCAGGCAGGGACTCCAGGAGGGCGGAGACCTTCATCTTGCCGATGACATCGTTCTCCTGGCCCTGCTTGATGACCTCGTGAAGAGAGGCACCGGAGTGCTTGAGTCGATTCTTGACCTCGGCCCGCTCCCGGCGAGCCGCGGCGGCCTTTTCGAGCGCGGCTGCGCGCTGTTCAGGGGTAAGGGGCGGAAGAGCCACGCCTACGTCACCTCGGATGTCGAACTGTCGGATACGGACCGGTGAGGAACCTAGTCGCCCCACACCTGGTGAGCAACGTGCAACGCGCTTGCCCGTTCGCTCTCGTCGGAGACTAGCGGCCAAGGCCGCCGGAGTCAGCGAGAACAGACGAAAAGTCCTGGTCAGCCTGCGCCGAGCCGTACATATCGGGCATTTCTCCCCGGATTTGAGTCGTCGGGCCGTCAACGAACCGTCAACAGGACGAACCCGCAGGGCCCGTTGTCACCCTCGAGCCGCTTCGACCGCCGCCCTGATCTCGTCCGCGAAGCGCTCCGCGGAGCCACGCAGAGCCGTGACATCGGGCCCGTGCCGCAGGACGCCCCTGCTGACGTTCGGCACGACGTTGCGCACGGCCGCGCCGAAGACGCCGGGAAGGTCGGCAGGGGTCGCGCCCTGCGCCCCGATGCCGGGGGCGAGCAGCGGACCGTTGATGGCGAGGTCGTACGAGGACAGGTCGCCCAGCGTCGCGCCGACGACCGCTCCGAAGGACCCCAGGGGCGCCTGTCCGGCGTTCTCGGCGGCGAGGTGGCCGAGGACGGTGGCCGCGACGCTGCGCCCGTCCTCGCGCACCGCGTGCTGCACCTCGGCGCCCTCGGGGTTGGAGGTGAGGGCGAGCACGAAGAGCCCGGCGTTGTTCTCGCGGGCGAGGTCGACGGCCGGCTTCAGGGAGCCGTACCCCAGGTAGGGCGAGACCGTGAGCGCGTCGCTGAAGAGCGGCGAGTCCTTGCGCAGGAAGGTCTCGGCGTACGCGGCCATGGTCGAGCCGATGTCGCCGCGCTTGGCGTCCATGACGACCAGGGCGCCCGCCGACCGCAGCTCCTCGACCGCCTTCTCCAGGACGGCGATGCCCCGCGAACCGAAGCGCTCGAAGAAGGCGCTCTGGGGCTTGAACACGGCGACGGTCCCGGCCAGCGCCTCCACGACGGTCCGCGTGAACCGCTCCAGACCCGCGATGTCGTCGTGCAGGCCCCAGGCGGTCAGCAGCGAGGCGTGCGGGTCGATGCCGACGCACAGGGGGCCGCGCTCGTCCATCGCGCGGCGCAGCCGCGCGCCGAAGGGCTCCAGGGGGCTCGTGCTGCTCACGCGGGGCTCCTCACATCGGCGCCGACGGCGTCGGCGAGGGTGGCGTACGGGCTCGTCCGCAGGCGTGCGGCGAGGCCCTTGTGGATCGCGCGGCCCCAGAAGGGCCCTTCGTAGATGAAGGCGCTGTAGCCCTGGATCAGGGTGGCGCCCGCGAGGATGCGCTGCCAGGCGTCCTCGGCGTTCTCGATGCCGCCGACGCCCACGAGGGTGATGCGGTCGCCCACGCGCGCGTAGAGGCGGCGCAGGACCTCCAGGGAGCGCTCCTTGAGCGGGGCGCCGGACAACCCGCCGGTCTCTCCGTAGAGGGCGGGTTCGGATTTCAGACCGAGGCTCTCGCGCGCGATGGTGGTGTTCGTGGCGATGATGCCGTCCAGGCCGAGCTCGACGGCGAGGTCGGCGACCGCGTCGATGTCCTCGTCGGCCAGGTCCGGCGCGATCTTGACGAGCAGCGGGACGCGGCGGCCCTCGACGCTGCGGTCGGCGGCCTCGCGCACGGCGGTCAGGAGGGGCCGCAGGGACTCGGTGGCCTGGAGGTTGCGCAGGCCCGGGGTGTTCGGCGACGAGACGTTGACCACGAGGTAGTCGGCGTGGCGGGCGAGCCGCTCGGTCGACTTCACGTAGTCCGCGGCGGCCTCCTCCTCGGGGACGACCTTGGTCTTGCCGATGTTCACGCCCACGACGGTCCTGAAGACCGCCTTGCGGGCCGCCAGACGGGCCGCCACGGCCGCCGAGCCCTCGTTGTTGAAGCCCATGCGGTTGATCAGCGCGCGGTCCTGCACGAGGCGGAACAGCCGCTTCTTGGGGTTGCCGGGCTGCGGCTCGCCAGTGACCGTGCCGATCTCGATGTGGTCGAAGCCGAGCATCGACATGCCGTCGATCGCGACGGCGTTCTTGTCGAAGCCCGCCGCGAGCCCGAAGGGGCCGTGCATCCGCAGCCCGAGAGCCTCGGTGCGCAGCTCCTTGTGGCGCGGCGCGAGGACGGCCGCGACGAAGGTGCGCAGCACCGGGATGCGGGCCACGAGGCGGATCCAGCGGAAGGCCAGGTAGTGGGCCTGTTCCGGGTCCATGCGTTTGAAGACGACGTTGAAGAAGAGCTTGTACATGAGTGTCCTCGGGGGTCCTCACCAGAAGGGGGACACCGTCTCCGGTGTCCCCCTTGTGGGCTGCTAGTCGCGGGTCGCGGTCAGGTGTTCCGCGTGTTCCTGGAGCGAGCGGACGCCCACGTCCCCGCGGCCCAGCGCGTCGATGCCCTGGACGGCCGCGGCGAGCGCCTGGACCGTGGTCAGGCACGGCACGGAGCGCGCCACGGCGGCCGTGCGGATCTCGTAGCCGTCGAGGCGGCCGCCGGTGCCGTAGGGGGTGTTGACGATGAGGTCGACCTCGCCGTCGTGGATGAGCTGGACGATGGTCTTCTCGCCGTTGGGGCCCTCGCCCTCGGACTGCTTGCGCACGACCGTGGCGTTGAGGCCGTTGCGCTTGAGCACCTCGGCCGTGCCGGACGTGGCGAACAACTCGAAGCCGTGCGCGACCAGTTCACGCGCCGGGAAGATCATCGAGCGCTTGTCGCGGTTGGCGACCGAGATGAAGGCACGGCCCTTGGTCGGCAGCGGACCGTAGGCGCCCGCCTGCGACTTGGCGTACGCGGTGCCGAACACCGAGTCGATGCCCATGACTTCGCCGGTGGAGCGCATCTCCGGGCCGAGCACGGTGTCGACGCCGCGGCCGTGGATGTCGCGGAAGCGCGACCACGGCATGACGGCCTCCTTGACGGAGATCGGCGCGTCCATGGGCAGCGTGCCGCCGTCACCGACGGCCGGCAGCATGCCCTCGGCGCGCAGCTCGGCGACGGTCGCGCCGAGCGAGATGCGCGCGGCGGCCTTGGCCAGCGGCACCGCGGTCGCCTTCGAGGTGAAGGGGACGGTGCGCGAGGCGCGCGGGTTGGCTTCGAGGACGTAGAGGATGTCCCCGGCCATGGCGAACTGGATGTTGATCAGTCCGCGCACGCCGACACCCTTGGCGATGCCCTCCGTGGAGGCGCGCAGGCGCTTGATGTCGAAGCCGCCGAGGGTGATCGGGGGCAGCGCGCACGCCGAGTCGCCGGAGTGGATGCCGGCCTCCTCGATGTGCTCCATGACGCCGCCGAGGTAGAGCTCCTCGCCGTCGTAGAGCGCGTCCACGTCGATCTCGATGGCGTCGTCGAGGAAGCGGTCGACGAGCACCGGCCGCGAAGGGCTGATCTCGGTCGACTCCTCGATGTACGCGGAGAGCCGGGTCTCGTCGTACACGATCTCCATGCCGCGCCCGCCGAGCACGTACGACGGGCGTACGAGGACGGGGTAGCCGATCTCGTCGGCGATGGCCTTCGCCTCCGCGAACGTCGTCGCGGTGCCGTGCTTCGGCGCGGGGAGGCCCGCCTCGGCGAGCACGCGGCCGAAGGCGCCGCGGTCCTCAGCGGCGTGGATCGCCTCGGGAGAGGTGCCCACGACGGGCACGCCGTTGTCCTTGAGCGCCTGGGCCAGGCCGAGCGGGGTCTGGCCGCCGAGCTGGACGATGACGCCCGCGATCGGCCCTGCCTGTGCCTCGGCGTGGACGATCTCCAGAACGTCCTCCAGGGTGAGCGGCTCGAAGTAGAGCCGGTCGGAGGTGTCGTAGTCCGTGGAGACGGTCTCCGGGTTGCAGTTGACCATCACGGTCTCGTAGCCCGCGTCGCTCAGCGCGAAGGAGGCGTGGACGCAGGAGTAGTCGAACTCGATGCCCTGGCCGATGCGGTTCGGGCCGGAGCCGAGGATGATCACCGCGGGCTTCTCGCGCGGCGCGACCTCGCTCTCCTCGTCGTACGAGGAGTAGAAGTACGGGGTCTTCGCGGCGAACTCGGCGGCGCAGGTGTCGACCGTCTTGTAGACCGGACGCACGCCGAGGGTCTGACGCACCTCACGCACGACGTCCTCGCGCAGGCCGCGGATCTCGGCGATCTGGGCGTCGGAGAAGCCATGCCGCTTGGCCTCGGCCAGCAGGTCGGCGTCCAGGCGCTCGGCGGCGGCGAGATCGTCCGCGAGCTCCTTGATCAGGAAGAGCTGGTCGACGAACCACGGGTCGATCTTCGTGGCGTCGAAGACCTCCTCGGGGGTGGCGCCCGCGCGGATGGCCTGCATGACGGAGTTGATGCGGCCGTCGGTCGGCCGGACGGCCTCTTCCAAAAGAAGAGCCTTGTCACCGGGCTCGCCGACGAACGTGAACTGCGAGCCCTTCTTCTCCAGCGAGCGCAGCGCCTTCTGCAGCGCCTCGGTGAAGTTGCGGCCGATGGCCATGGCCTCACCGACCGACTTCATGGTGGTGGTGAGGGTGGAGTCGGCGCTCGGGAACTTCTCGAAGGCGAAACGCGGGGCCTTGACGACGACGTAGTCCAGGGTCGGCTCGAAGGACGCCGGGGTCTTCTCGGTGATGTCGTTCGGGATCTCGTCCAGGGTGTAGCCGACGGCCAGCTTGGCGGCGATCTTCGCGATCGGGAAGCCCGTGGCCTTCGACGCCAGCGCGGACGAACGCGACACGCGCGGGTTCATCTCGATGACGATGACGCGGCCGTCCTCGGGGTTCACCGCGAACTGGATGTTGCAGCCGCCGGTGTCGACGCCGACCTCGCGGATGATCGCGATGCCGACGTCCCGCAGGATCTGGTACTCGCGGTCGGTGAGCGTCATCGACGGCGCGACGGTGATCGAGTCACCGGTGTGCACGCCCATCGGGTCGAAGTTCTCGATGGAGCAGACGACCACGACGTTGTCGTTCTTGTCGCGCATCAGCTCCAGCTCGTACTCCTTCCAGCCGAGGATGGACTCCTCCAGGAGCACCTCGGTGGTCGGCGAGAGGGTCAGGCCCTGGCCTGCGATGCGGCGCAGCTCGTCCTCGTTGTGCGCGAAGCCGGAACCGGCGCCGCCCATGGTGAAGGAGGGGCGGACGACGACGGGGTAGCCGCCGAGCTCGTCGACGCCCTTGAGGACGTCGTCCATCGAGTGGCAGATGTACGAGCGGGCGGACTCGCCGTGCCCGATCTTCTTCTTGACCTCTTCGACGACGCCCTTGAAGAGGTCGCGGTCCTCGCCCTTGTTGATGGCCTCGACGTTGGCTCCGATGAGTTCGACGCCGTACTTCTCCAGGACGCCCTGCTCGTGCATGGAGATGGCCGTGTTGAGGGCCGTCTGGCCGCCCAGGGTGGGGAGCAGCGCGTCGGGGCGCTCCTTGGCGATGATCTTCTCGACGAACTCCGGGGTGATCGGCTCGACGTACGTGGCGTCGGCGATCTCCGGGTCGGTCATGATCGTCGCCGGGTTGGAGTTGACGAGGATGACGCGCAGGCCCTCGGACTTGAGGACCCGGCACGCCTGGGTGCCGGAGTAGTCGAACTCGGCGGCCTGGCCGATGACGATCGGGCCGGAGCCGATGACCAGGACGGACTGGATATCGGAGCGCTTAGGCACGCTGGACTCCTTCTGCGCTCATCAGCGAAACGAAACGGTCGAAGAGGTACGCGGCGTCATGCGGGCCGGCGGCAGCTTCGGGGTGGTACTGGACGGAGAAGGCCGGCTGGTCGAGCAGCTGGAGGCCTTCGACGACATCGTCGTTGAGGCAGACGTGCGAGACCTCGGCGCGGCCGAAGGGCGTCTCGGTGGCCTTGTCGAGCGGCGCGTCGACGGCGAAGCCGTGGTTGTGCGCGGTGACCTCGACCTTGCCGGTGGTGCGGTCCTGCACCGGCTGGTTGATGCCGCGGTGGCCGTACTTCAGCTTGTACGTGCCGAAGCCGAGGGCGCGGCCGAGGATCTGGTTGCCGAAGCAGATGCCGAAGAGCGGCGTCCTGCGCTCGAGGACGGCGGTCATGAGCGCGACCGGTCCTTCGGCGGTGGCCGGGTCGCCGGGGCCGTTGGAGAAGAAGACTCCGTCGGGGGCGACGGCGTACACGTCCTCCACGGTGGCGGTGGCGGGCAGCACGTGCACCTCGATGCCGCGCTCGGCCATGCGGTGCGGAGTCATGCCCTTGATGCCGAGGTCGATGGCGGCGACGGTGAACTTCTTCTCGCCGACCGCCGGGACGACGTAGGCCTCCTTGGTGGCGACCTCCTCGTACAGGCTGGCGCCCTTCATCCGGGGCTGCGCCTGGACGCGCTCGACGAGCTCGGCGTCGGCCGGCAGCGTCTCGCCGGAGAAGATGCCGGAGCGCATGGAGCCGCTCTCGCGCAGGTGGCGGGTGAGGGCGCGGGTGTCGATCCCGGCGATGCCGACGACGCCCTGGCGCACCAGCTCGTCGTCGAGGGGGCGCGCGGAGCGCCAGTTGGAGGGGATACGGGCGGGGTCGCGGACAACGTAACCCGACACCCAGATCCGGTCCGACTCGTCGTCCTCGTCGTTCCAGCCCGTGTTGCCGATCTGGGGGGCGGTGGCGACCACGATCTGGCGGTCGTACGACGGGTCGGTCAGGGTCTCCTGGTAGCCGGTCATGCCGGTGGAGAACACCGCTTCGCCGAAGGTCTCCCCCACGGCCCCGTAGGCACGACCGCGGAAGACGCGGCCGTCCTCCAGGACGAGTACGGCGGGAAGCGCCCCCTTCCTCTGCGAGGCCGTCCCCTGCTTGGAGGTCGTCATCGTGCGGTGCCTTCCGTAGTGCTGGTCTTGTCGATCATGTTGTTCAGCGTCGTGACCCACTCCGACTGCTCGGCGGCGTGGTCCGAGCGGAAGCCGGAGTCGAGCAGCTTGCCGCCGTGTTCCCAGGTGACGATCAGCAGACCGCCCTCCGTGAGGACCTTGCCGGCGATGCCCTTGTCGAGGCGGGCCTCGCGCAGCTGCGCGGCCGGGATGAAGAAGTCGTCCGCGCCGGGGCGTACGACGTCGAGGCCCGCGTCGGTGAGCGTCAGCTCGACGCGGCTGCGGGTGCCCAGGCCGTGCGCCACGATGCGGTCGAGCCACTGGCCTGCCGTGGTCGAGCCGTGGTACCGGCCGCTCAGCTCAAGTTTCGCCGGACCGGGGTCATCCGGCGCGGCGGGCAGCTCGGGCAGGTCGCCCTGGAGCGTGCCGCGCCACTTCCAGCCCTCGCGCATCAGCCAGTAGACGAGCGCGATGAAGACCAGGAGTCCGACGACCCACCCGGCGCGAGCGGCCCAGTCGGTCACCTCCGCCGATTCCTTCTCGGCGGCCAGTTCCAGAAGAGGTGTTCCCAGCGGAGATGTCACGTGAGCTTCCCGTCGACGAGCGTGGCCCGACCCCGGAGCCACGTGTGCGTGACGCGGCCCGGCAGCTCACGGCCCTCATAGGGAGTGTTGCGGCTGCGCGAGGCGAAGCCCGCGGGGTCCACTGCCCCACGGTAATCGGCGTCGACGAGGACGAGGTTCGCGGGCTCACCTGCCGAGACGGGGCGTCCGTGACCGGTCGCCCGGCCGATCTGCGCGGGCTTGAAGGACATCCGGTCGGCGACGGCCTCCCAGGTCAGCAGGCCGGTCTCGACCATCGTCTGCTGGACGACGGAGAGCGCGGTCTCCAGGCCGACCATGCCCATGGCGGCCGCGGCCCACTCGCAGTCCTTGTCCTCGTGCGGGTGCGGGGCGTGGTCGGTGGCGACGATGTCGATGGTGCCGTCGGCGAGCGCCTCGCGCAGCGCCATGACGTCGCGCTCCGTGCGCAGCGGCGGGTTGACCTTGTAGACGGGGTTGTAGGAGCGCACCAGCTCATCCGTGAGGAGGAGGTGGTGCGGGGTGACCTCGGCGGTGACGTCGATGCCGCGCGACTTGGCCCAGCGCACGATCTCGACCGAGCCCGCGGTCGAGAGGTGGCAGATGTGCACCCGCGAGCCGACGTGCTCGGCGAGCAGCACGTCACGCGCGATGATCGACTCCTCGGCGACGGCGGGCCAGCCGCCGAGACCCAGCTCGGCGGAGACGATGCCCTCGTTCATCTGGGCGCCCTCGGTGAGCCGCGGCTCCTGGGCGTGCTGCGCGACGACGCCGCCGAAGGCCTTCACGTACTCCAGGGCGCGGCGCATCATCACGGCGTCGTCGACGCACTTGCCGTCGTCGGAGAAGACGGTGACCCCGGCGGCGGACTCGTGCATGGCGCCGAGCTCGGCGAGCTTCTTGCCCTCCAGGCCGACGGTGACGGCGCCGATGGGCTGCACGTCGCAGTAGCCGGACTCCTTGCCGAGCCGGTAGACCTGCTCGACGACGCCGGCGGTGTCGGCGACGGGGAAGGTGTTGGCCATGGCGAACACGGCGGTGTAGCCACCGGAGGCGGCGGCGCGCGTGCCGGTCAGGACGGTCTCGGAGTCCTCGCGGCCGGGCTCGCGCAGGTGGGTGTGCAGGTCGACGAGGCCCGGGAGGAGCACCTTGCCGTCGGCCTCGACGACGGTCGCGCCCTCGGCGGAGAGCCCCGTGCCGACGGCCTCGACGGTCTCGCCGTCGATCAGGACGTCCTGCGCCTCGCCGCCCAGCACCTTCGCACCACGGATCAGGGTCTTGCTCATGGTTACTTGCTCTCCGAATCGTTGGGCCGGGTGTGGGTGACGGCGGGCTCGTTGCCGCCCAGAAGCAGATAGAGGACGGCCATGCGGATGGAGACTCCGTTGGCGACCTGCTCGACGACCGTGCAGCGGTCGGAGTCGGCGACCTCGGCGGTGATCTCCATGCCGCGGACCATCGGGCCGGGGTGCATGACGATGGCGTGCTCGGGCATCTTCGCCATGCGCTCGCCGTCCAGGCCGTAGCGCCGCGAGTACTCGCGCTCGGTGGGGAAGAACGCGGCGTTCATGCGCTCGCGCTGCACCCTCAGCATCATCACGGCGTCGGACTTCGGCAGCACACGGTCCAGGTCGTAGCTGACCTCGCAGGGCCACTGCTCGACGCCGACCGGCACGAGGGTGGGCGGGGCGACGAGGGTGACCTCGGCGCCCAGGGTGTGCAGCAGGTCGACGTTGGAGCGGGCGACGCGGCTGTGCAGGATGTCGCCGACCAGGGTGATGTGCTTGCCGGCCAGGTCCTGGCCGAGGCCGGCGTCGGGTCCGACGAGGCGGCGCCGCATGGTGAAGGCGTCGAGGAGGGCCTGGGTGGGGTGCTGGTGGGTGCCGTCGCCCGCGTTGATGACGGCGGCGTCGATCCAGCCGGAGGTCGCCAGGCGGTAGGGCGCGCCGGAGGCGCCATGCCGGATGACGACCGCATCGACGCCCATCGCCTCCAGGGTCTGCGCCGTGTCCTTCAGGGACTCGCCCTTGGAGACCGAGGAGCCCTTGGCGGCGAAGTTGATGACGTCGGCGGAGAGGCGCTTCTCGGCGGCCTCGAAGGAGATCCGGGTCCGGGTCGAGTCCTCGAAGAAGAGGTTGACCACGGTGCGGCCGCGCAGGGCGGGCAGCTTCTTGATCGGCCGGTCGGCGACCCGGGCCATCTCCTCGGCCGTGTCGAGGATGAGAACGGCTTCGTCGCGGGAGAGGTCGGCGGCCGAGATGAGGTGTCGCATCATCTGCGTGTACTCCGGTGTGTGGAGGTCTGCGGGCGCGCGGGCGCACAGGGGTGTGCCCCTGGGCCCGTGAGGGAGGAAACCGGTCTTACGCGGAGGCGGGCTTGGCGCCGAGCAGCACGGCGTCACGGCCGTCTTCCTCGGCGAGCTGCACCTTGACCGTCTCCCGCAGCGACGTGGGGAGGTTCTTGCCCACGTAGTCGGCACGGATGGGCAGTTCGCGGTGACCGCGGTCGACGAGGACGGCGAGCTGCACCGCGCGGGGGCGGCCGATGTCGTTCAGCGCGTCGAGGGCGGCCCGGATGGTGCGGCCGGAGAAGAGCACGTCGTCGACGAGGACCACCAGGCGGCCGTCGATGCCGTCACCGGGGATCTCGGTGCGGGCGAGGGCGCGCGGCGGATGCATGCGCAGGTCGTCGCGGTACATGGTGATGTCGAGGGAGCCGACCGGGATCGTGCGGCCGGTGATCTCTTCGAGCTTCTCGGCGAGCCGGCGGGCGAGGAAGACGCCGCGGGTGGGAATGCCGAGCAGAACCACGTCGTCGGCGCCCTTGGCGCGCTCGACGATCTCGTGGGCGATGCGGGTCAACACCCGCGCGATGTCGGGCCCTTCGAGCACGGGCCGGGCGACAGCGGAGTCTTTCGGTTCCTGCGTGTCCATATGAAAACGGACCTCCTTCTCCGCCTCACGGGACGGACCTTAAAGGACGTCGAAATTGCGCCAGCCACACTACCAGTACCGGGGCCCGAGCACGTCATCAGCCTCCACCGAAGGGGCGGTAAGGACCTTTCGGCTTGACGCAGGCAAGTAACGCTGCGTAACCTCACAGTGAGTTACCAGCCACGCGGCGGAGCCGCATGATTGTCGCAGCGTCCGGGGAGCTATATGTCCAGCGAATACGCCAAGCAGCTCGGGGCCAAGCTCCGCGCGATCCGTACCCAGCAGGGCCTTTCCCTCCACGGTGTCGAGGAGAAGTCCCAGGGACGCTGGAAAGCGGTCGTCGTGGGGTCGTACGAGCGCGGCGACCGTGCCGTGACCGTGCAGCGCCTCGCCGAGCTGGCGGACTTCTACGGCGTCCCCGTGCAGGAGCTTCTTCCTGGTACGGCTCCCGGTGGCGCCGCCGAGCCGCCGCCGAAGCTCGTCCTCGACCTGGAGCGCCTCGCCCACGTGCCGGCCGAGAAGGCGGGTCCGCTGCAGCGGTATGCCGCCACGATCCAGTCGCAGCGCGGTGACTACAACGGCAAGGTCCTCTCGATCCGCCAGGACGACCTGCGCACCCTCGCCGTCATCTACGACCAGTCCCCCTCGGTCCTGACCGAGCAGCTGATCAGCTGGGGTGTCCTCGACGCGGACGCGCGCCGCGCCGTCGCCCACGAAGAGGTCTGACCGCACCGCGCAACACATCAGCAGAAACGTGCCGCCGGGGTGGCCGCAGCCGAAAGGCCGCGGCCACCCCGGCGGTTTTTCCGCTGTGGCGGTTTTTCTGCTTTTCCCCGGAGAATTCCGCGGAGAGAAACCGGAGGGCCCGCAGCGGTTTGCTGCGGGCCCTCCGGTTGACGTACGACGACGCCTTACGCCTCGTCCCGGCGCAGGGACGGCTTCAGGTCCTTGAAGCGTCCGAGGAGTCCGTTGATGAAGGACGGCGACTCGTCCGTGGAGAACTCCTTGGCGAGCTCGACCGCCTCGTCGATCACCACGGCGTCCGGCGTCCCGTCGACCCAGACGAGTTCGTAGGCGCCGAGCCGCAGGATGTTCCGGTCGACGACCGGCATGCGGTCCAGGGTCCACCCGACGGCGTACTGCGAGATGAGTTCGTCGATGCGGCGCTCATGCTCCGCGTACCCCTCGACGAGCTCCATCGTGTACTCGCTCACCGGCGGCTGCCGGGTGTCGGACCGCGAGTGGCGCACCCAGTCGGCGAGAACCGTCAGGACGTCGGTGCCGCGCTGGTCTGCCTCGAAGAGGATCTGGAAGGCGCGCTTGCGGGCCGTATTACGAGCAGCCACGGTTAGCTGTTCACCCGGCCGAGGTAGCCGCTGTCACGGGTGTCGACCTTGATCTTCTCGCCGGTGGTGATGAAGAGCGGCACGTTGATCTGGTGGCCGGTCTCCAGGATCGCGGGCTTGGTGCCGCCCGTGGAGCGGTCGCCCTGGACGCCCGGCTCGGTCTCCTGGATGACGAGCTCGACGGCGGCGGGCAGCTCGACGAAGAGCACCTCGCCCTCGTGCTGCGCGACCGTGGCGGTGAAGCCCTCGATCAGGAAGTTGGCGGCGTCGCCGACGGCCTTCTTGTCGATGTGCAGCTGGTCGTAGGTCTCCATGTCCATGAAGACGAAGTACTCGCCGTCCATGTAGGAGAACTGCATGTCGCGCTTGTCGACAGTGGCCGTCTCGACCTTGACGCCGGCGTTGAACGTCTTGTCGACGACCTTGCCGGAGAGCACGTTCTTGAGCTTGGTGCGCACGAAGGCCGGGCCCTTGCCGGGCTTGACGTGCTGAAACTCGACGACGGACCAGAGCTGGCCGCCTTCGAGCTTGAGCACCATGCCGTTCTTGAGGTCGTTCGTGGAAGCCACGGTTGCGGAATCTCCTGCACTGACTGACTGGTGGACGACCCCGGGCGCGCACGCGCCGCTAGAGCGCGAGCAGTTCCTTGGTCGTGATGGTGAGTAGCTCGGGTCCGCCGTCCGCCTCGGGGCGCACGACGAGCGTGTCATCGATCCGGACACCACCCCGGCCAGGGAGGTGAACCCCCGGTTCGACGGTGACCGGCACGCAAGCGTCCAGTTTACCCATGGCCGCGGGCGCCAACTGAGGGTCCTCGTCGATTTCGAGCCCCACGCCATGTCCAGTCAGCGGAGGAAGCCCCTCCGTATAGCCCGCGGAGTCCAGTACGTGGCGTGCCGCGCGGTCCACGTCACGGCAGGCGGCACCGGGCAGAAGGGCCTCACGACCGGCCCGTTGCGCGGCGAAGACGAGGTCGTACAGCTCGATCTGCCAGTCGGCGGGCGACGTGCCGATGACGAACGTACGCCCGATCTCGCACCGGTATCCGCGGTAGCTCGCCCCCAGGCAGACGGAGAGGAAGTCGCCCTCCTCCACCCTGCGGTCCGAGGGGCGGTGGCCGCCCTTTCCGGAATTCGGGCCGGTGGCCACGGACGTCGGGAACGCGGGCCCGTCCGCGCCGTGGTCGACGAGCCGCCGCTCCAGCTCCAGCGCCAGGTGGCGTTCCGTACGCCCCACGAGAATGGACTCGAGCAGCTCCCCCAGTGCCTGATCGGCGATCTCCGCGGCGATCCGCAGACAGGAGAGTTCGTCCGCGTCCTTCACCAGACGCAGCTGTTCGACGGCCGTCCCGAGATCCGTCAGGCGCAGCCGTGGCGCGACCGAACCAAGTGCGCGGTGCCGGGCGACGGTCAGGTGGTGCTCCTCGACGGCGAGCGCCGGTACGCCCTCGGCGGCCGCCAGGCCCGCTCCGGCGACGGCCGGGTCGGCGCCCGGCGCGGGCAACAGCTGCACTCTCAGCGCCTCGTCGGGCCGCCCCTCGCCCTGCTGCTCACCGGGCGGGCACCCGCACAACAGCACGTCCTCGTCCCTGCCCACGAGGAGCACGGCGCCGTGGGGCGCCGCGCCGGCGAGATAGCGGACGTTGGCGGGCCGGGAGACCAACGCGGCCGCGCCACCGCTGGCGGCACACCGCTCCCGAACCCGCTCCCTGCGGACCGCGTACACCTCTGACATGGGGCGAGCCTATGAGCGCTGCGGCGCCACGGCCCGGTGGACGCGTCCGACCGGGCGGCGGCGCCTCGGTTCCACCGCCAGTCGCCCGGTCGCTCAGCTGTCGCAGCCCACTCCGTCGCCGTCGCGGTCAAGATGCCGGCCGTAGCCCGGCTCCCCGCGGCGAACCGGAGCGGCACCGGCCGCACGGGCCTCGGCGCAGTTCCCGTAGTAGACGGCCCCGCCGCCGGAACCGCCCCCGTCGCGAGTGGCCGTGACGGTCGACCTGACGGTCTTGGTCGCCTTCACGGTCCTGGTCGCCTTGACCGTCTTCGTCGCTTCGACCGTCTCGGTCGATCGCACCGTGGCCGTCGGCCGTGGGCCGGGCTGCGCGGTCCGGGTGGCGGTGGCCGTTGTGGTCGCGGTGGCTTTCGGCTCGGCTGCCTCGTCCGCCGCTGTGCCGCCCCCGCCCATGCCGAACCCCAGTCCGAGAGCGAGGACCATCGCGGGGATCACGTACCGCTTCCGGGCCCACTTCGGGGCGGGGCTGCGGGCGTCTGGTGGGTCTCCGTACGGATTGCTCATGTCATGCCCCCGAGCGTGTTGCAGGGGGATGACCGTAGTGCCGGGTTCAGGCGGCGTGAAGGAGCCGGGGAGACACAGTGTCCCAACCGTGACCGATGGGCGGCGCTACCACTTCGGAGGGCTTGTGATGGCGCGGGCCAGGACGTCGTCCAGGACGCGGGCCGTGGCGGGGACGTCCAGCTGGGAGTTGTCGATGATGGGGAGGCCCGATCCGTACCAACCGGCCATGCGGCCGTGGATGCGGGCCACTTCCTCGTCCGAGAGGCGGCGATTGCCGCTGCGCTCCGCGTTGCGCTCCAGGACGATCTCCAGGCCGGGGAGGAGGACGACGGGCAGCAGCCCGGGCCCCACGTGCCGCTTCCAGCCGCCGAGGCCGACGACCGGCCGGTCGGGGAAGACCGCGTCGTCGAGGATGCACGAGATGCCGTTGGCCAGGAAGTTCCGCGCGGCGAAGCCGCAGGTGCGGCGGGCCAGGCGGTACTGCGCCTCGGAGTGGTCGTTCCAGCCCGACTGGGGGTCGGCGAACCCCGAGCGCACCCATTCGCGTACGTCGTCGAGGCTGATGTGGGCCGTCGGCACGCGCCGGTGCTCGGCCCAGAACTTGGCGACGCTGGTCTTGCCCGCGCCCGCGGGGCCGATGAGGAGCACGGCGAGCGTCGTACCGCCGGTGTCGGTCTGTGCCGTGCCCGGTGGCGGGCTCGGCACGGCTACCGGGCCACCCGGCGGCAGTTGTATGTGCCCCGTGGTGTCCGGCGCAGGAGGCACCGGGCCGGGCCCGTGCTGAGGCTGAGGGGGCTGGGGGGCCGCCTGCGGGGGCGTCGGGGCGGGAGGGGCGGGAGGTACGGGACCGCCCATGAAGCCGGGAGCGGGAGGCACCGCGCCGTGCGGCACCGCCTCGTGCGGCACCACTCCAGGAGGCACCGCTCCGGGAGGCGGAGCGGTCGGGTGGTGTGCGGCCGGCGACCAGCCGGTGGCCGGTCCGTGCCCCGGCTGATGGGGCGGCGGCAGCGGAGACCCCACTGCGTGCTGCATCCGGTGCCACTCCGTCTCGTGCGACTGACGCTGGTCGGGCGGCGGCCGGGCCGCCCGTTACCGAACGGTACCGTCCCCGGCCGCTGTTGTGTGAACGGCCGGGGAGGCCGAGAGGTGCCCGTGGCCGGATCCGGATGCCACGCAAAAGGTACCGAAGGGCTGCTACTGGCCCACTTCGCCGTACGCGGCGAGCAGTACCGCGGGGTCGGGGCCCTCCAGTACGGTCGGCTTGCCGAGCCCGTCGAGGACGATGAAGCGCAGCAGGTCACCGCGGGACTTCTTGTCGACCTTCATCGTCTCGAGCAGCTTGGGCCACTGGTCGTAGCGGTAGGTCAGCGGCAGACCGACCGATTCGAGGACCGTGCGGTGCCGGTCGGCCGTCGCGTCGTCGAGGCGGCCCGCCAGACGGCCGAGTTCGGCCGCGAAGTGCATGCCCACGGAGACGGCGGCACCGTGCCGCCACTTGTAGCGCTCGTTCTTCTCGATGGCGTGCGCGAGAGTGTGCCCGTAGTTGAGGATCTCGCGCAGGCCCGCCTCCTTGAGGTCGCCCGAGACGACCTCGGCCTTGACCTTGATGGAGCGCTCGATGAGCTCGGCGGTGTGCGGCCCGGCCGGCGTACGCGCCGCCTGCGGGTCCGCCTCGATGAGCTCCAGGATCACCGGGTCGGCGATGAAACCGGCCTTGATGATCTCCGCGAGCCCGGAGACGTAGTCGTTCACGGGGAGCGAGTCGAGCGCCGCCAGGTCGCAGAGGACCCCGGCCGGCGGGTGGAAGGAGCCCACCAGGTTCTTGCCCTCGGCGGTGTTGATGCCGGTCTTGCCGCCGACCGCCGCGTCCACCATGCCGAGCACGGTGGTCGGCACGGCGATCCAGCGGACCCCGCGCAGCCAGGTCGCGGCCACGAACCCGGCGAGGTCGGTGGAGGCACCGCCGCCGACGCCGACGATGACGTCGCTGCGGGTGAAGCCGGACTGGCCGAGCGCCTTCCAGCAGTACGCCGCGACCTCGGCGGTCTTGGCCTCCTCGGCGTTCGGCACCTGGATGGCGACGGCCTCGTACCCCTGGTCGGCGAGGTCCTGGCGGAGCGCCTCGCCGGTCTCGGCGAGCGCCTCGGGGTGGATCACGGCGACCCGCTTGGCCTGGTCGCCGATGAGGCCGGGCAGCTCACCGAGGAGCTGCCGACCGACCAGGACCTCGTACGGATCCGTGCCGGCGGTACCACCGACGTGGATACGGGTGGGGGTCTGCTCCGTCGTCATGCTTCCTTCAACTCCAGTGCGTCGAGGACCGCCTGGGCGACCTCTTCGGGGGTGCGGCCGTCGGTGGCGACGACCGCGCGGGCGACTTCCGCGTACAGGGGGCGGCGGGCCTCCATCAGCTCGCGCCACTGCTTGCGCGGGTTGACCGCGAGCAGCGGGCGCGCCTGGTTGAGCCCCGTGCGCTTGACGGCTTCCTCCACGTCCATCGAGAGGCAGACGACGGGGTGCTCGCAGAGCAGCGCGCGCGTCGACTCGTCGAGGACGGCGCCGCCGCCGAGCGCGAGGACACCGTCGTGCTCCCCGAGGGCGGTGGCGACGGCGGCCTGCTCCAGGCCGCGGAAGTACGCCTCGCCCTCGTCGACGAAGATGTCGGAGATCTCCCGGCCCTGCGCGGTCACGATGTCGGCGTCGGTGTCCCGGAACGAGACGCCGAGACGGTCGGCGAGCAGCTCGCCGACCGTGGTCTTGCCCACGCCCATCGGGCCGACGAGGACAATGCGCGGACCGCTCACCGGATCTGCAGGTTGTCGAGGTAGGACCGCACGTTGCGCCGCGTCTCGGGCACGCTGTCCCCGCCGAACTTCTCCGTCACCGCGTCGGCCAGGACCAGCGCCACCATGGCCTCGGCCACGATGCCCGCCGCCGGAACCGCGCACACGTCGGAGCGCTGGTGGTGGGCCTTCGCCGCTTCGCCCGTGGCCACGTCGATGGTCGCGAGCGCCCGCGGCACCGTAGCGATCGGCTTCATCGCCGCCCGTACGCGCAGCAGTTCACCCGTGGTCAGCCCGCCCTCGGTACCGCCGGAGCGGCCGGAGGTGCGCCTGATGCCGTCCTCGGTGGTGACGATCTCGTCGTGCGCCTTGGAGCCCGGCACGCGCGCGAGGTCGAAGCCGTCGCCGACCTCGACACCCTTGATCGCCTGGATGCCCATGAGCGCGGCAGCGAGCCGGGCGTCGAGCCGCCGGTCCCAGTGCACGTGCGAGCCGAGCCCGACCGGGACTCCGTAGGCGAGCACCTCGACGACGCCGCCCAGGGTGTCGCCGTCCTTGTGGGCCTGGTCGATCTCCGCGACCATCGCCTTCGACGCGTCGGCGTCCAGGCACCGGACCGGGTCGGCGTCCAGCTTCTCGACGTCCGCGGGGGTGGGGTAGACGCCGTAGGGCGCCTTCGCGGCAGCCAGCTCGGTGACGTGCGAGACGATCTCGATCCCGGCCGTCTCCTTCAGGAACGAGCGGGCCACCGCACCGAGCGCGACGCGCGCCGCGGTCTCGCGGGCGGAGGCGCGCTCCAGGACGGGACGGGCCTCGTCGAAGCCGTACTTCTGCATCCCCGCGAGGTCGGCGTGGCCCGGTCGGGGCCGGGTCAGCGGGGCGTTGCGGGCCAGGTCGGCGAGGATCTCCGGATCCACCGGGTCGGCCGCCATGACCTGCTCCCACTTGGGCCACTCCGTGTTGCCCACCATGACCGCGATCGGCGAGCCCATGCTCAGTCCGTGCCGCACGCCGCCCAGGAACGTGACCTCGTCACGCTCGAACTTCATCCGCGCACCGCGGCCGTACCCCAGCCGCCGCCGCGCCAGATGATCCGCCACCATCTCCGTCGTGATCGGCACGCCGGCGGGAAGACCCTCCAGCGTCGCGACAAGCGCGGGTCCGTGCGACTCCCCCGCGGTCAGCCAACGCAACCTGCTCAACGGTGTGCTCCTCATGCTCGCGCCTCGAACTGCGGTCTTCGACGGCGCGGCCGGGTGCGCGGCCCTGGCCCGCCACCACCGATCCTCCCACGAGCCGAGGCGTGACCCGGCGTCCGGTCCAACTGACGGACGCCCTCGGCCGCGCCTCGACCACGGCGCGACCAGGGATTCACCGTGCGGCGAGCGCGCGCTCCCCCGCCTTGCGCATGGCGGCGAGCGGCGCGGGGGCGCGGCCCGTCATCTGCTCGACCTGGAGCACGGCCTGGTGGACGAGCAGGTCGAGGCCGCTGACGACCGCCCCGCCGTACGCCGACCAGCGCGCCGCGAGGTCGGTGGGCCACGGGTAGTACAGCACGTCGAAGAGGGTGGCGGGCCGCTCCGGCACCAGGCCGGCCAGCGGGTCCGTGGTGCCCGCCGGGGTCGTGGCGATCACCAGGGGCGCGGTCAGCGCCTCGCGGGCGTCTTCCCAGGCCTCGGTCCTGACCTCCACGTCAAGCCGCTCGCCCCACTGCCGCATCTCGGCGGCGCGGGTGTCGCTGCGGACGTAGACGACGACCTCGCCCGTGCAGATCCGGGCGAGCGCGGCCAGCGCGGAGGACGCGGTGGCGCCGGCGCCGAGGATCGCGGCGGACTCGACCTGCTCGATGCCGTGTTCGTGGAGCGCGGCGACCATGCCGGGGATGTCGGTGTTGTCGCCGGTGCGCCGCCCGTCGGCGCCGAACACCACCGTGTTCACCGCCTCGACGGACGCCGCGGTCTCGCTGATCTCGTCGAGCAGCGGCATGATCGCCCGCTTCAACGGCATCGTCAGCGAGAGCCCCGCCCATTCGGGACCGAGCTTCTCGACGAAGTCGGGCAGCGCCGCCTCGTCGATCTCGAAACGGTCGTACGTCCAGTCGCCGAGACCCAGCTCCTCATATGCCGCACTGTGCAGCACCGGGGAGAGTGAATGGGCGATCGGGGAGCCGAGGACTGCGGCTCGTCGCTTCTGCGCGCTCATTGCCCCTTCAGGTATTTCTCGCGGTTCCTGTTCTGTTCCTCGTTCGTTTCGGCGAAGAGTGTCTTGTCCTCGCTGACGGAGACGAAGTAGTACCAGTCGCCCTTGGCGGGATGCAGTGCCGAATTCAGCGCGACCTCGCCCGGGTTTCCGATCGGCCCGGGCGGCAGGCCCTTGATCTTGTACGTGTTGTAGGGGTCCTGGAGCTTGCGGAGGTCGTCGACCGAGCCCGTCGCCAACTCGGACTTCCCGCGCAGGTAGTTGACCGTCGAGTCGAAGTCCAACAGGCCGTACGTCTCGGTGTTGTTGGGCTTGAGACGGTTGTAGACGACCGTGGCGACCTTCTCGAAATCGTGCTTGTACTTGCCTTCGGCCTGGACCAGGCTCGCCACGGTGAGAAGTTCGAGCGGGTTCTTGAGGTTCAGGTCCTTGGCCTTCGAGGCGAGGCCGAGCTCATCGTACTTCTCCGTCGCGTGGGCGACCATTTTCTTGAGGACGTCAGCGGGCTTCTGACCCTTGGCGACCGGATAGCTGGAGGGATAGAGGAATCCTTCCAGGGGGTCCTTGACGTCCTTGTTCGTATTCGCCCAGGCAGGAAGTCCGAGACTCCGCCATTCCTTCTTGGCGACGTTTTCCGTGGTGCCCTTGGCCACCTTGAGGCGGCTGTCGATCTGCTCGTAGACCCATACATTCCGCCGGCCCTCGGGAATGATGAGATTGCTGCGGCTCTTCGGACTGAGCATCAGCGCGACGGCGCTCTTGGCGGACATGTGCTTCTTGAGCGTGTAGACGCCCGACTGAATGGACTGCCCGTCCGGGTGCTGCCCCTGGGCGGAGACGAACGCGTCGACGCTCTTGACGACGCCCGCGTCCTTGAGCTTCTGCCCGATCGCGTAACCGCCGGAGTCCTTGGGGATGTCGACGACGGCCGTCCCCGACCCCTCGCCCGCGAAGTCCGGCGCCGTGCCGAAACGATCCTGATAGAACTGGTAGCCGAAATAGCCGACGCCGCCGAGGCCGCCCGCGAAGACCAGGGTGACGACCAGACAGGCGCAGCCGTTGCGGCGCTTCTTGGGCTTCTTTCCGCCACGGCCTCGACGGTCCCCTCGGCCGCCACGGCGGCCGGGCTCGTCGTCGTCATCGGAGTCGTCGCCCGCGAAGAACGCGTGCTCGCCCTGGTCGGGGCCCGGGTCCCAGTCGGCCTCGGACTCGGGGGCGGGGGGTGCGGCCGGGCGTCGGCGACCGGGCGGCTCCGGCGGCGAGTAGGCGTCGGGCGTGGAGTAGTAGTCGTGGCTCTCCGAGCCGTATCCGGCCTGCTGGCCGGCGTAGGGGTCCATCGGGTCCGTGCCGTAAGGGACCTGCCCCTGCTGACCGGTGTCCCAGCCACCGTTGTAACCCTGGCCCTGACCCTGACCTTGGCCCTGGCCCTGGCCCTGGCCGCCGTCGTACCCCTGGTCCGAACCACCGTTGTAGCCCTGACCCGGGTCTCCGTCGTACTGCTGCTGACCGCCGTACTGCTGATGCTGTTCGTAGGCCTGCTGCTGCCCGGTGCTCCAGTCACCGCCGTACGGGGACTGGTGCGGCGGCGCCTGCTGATGCTGGTGCGGCTGCTGAGGGTGGTACTGCCCCTGGCCGCCGTAGGTGGACGTGCCGCCCGCGGGCTGCTGTCCTCCCCATCCGCTGTCCCCGTACAACGGGTCCTCCGGATGCCACGGTTCGGAGCCTGGGCCCCGGCCATACTCAGTCATCGATCCCCTACATGCCGCGAGGCGGGGCCGCCGTCTGGATGGCCGGGCAACCGTTCCGCCTCTTGATGCTGTGCGGCAGCTGTTCGAACACCGCCGCATCGCGCGGAACGTTACCGTATCGCGATCAGATGACCACTTCGACGCCCTCGCCGGGAGCTTTACCTGACGCCCGTTCGGACTCCAGGGCCTGCTGAAGGATGATCACGGCCGCCGCCTGATCGATGACAGACCTGCCCTTTTTGGACTTCACGCCGGAGGCGCGCAGTCCCTGACTGGCCGTCACTGTGGTCATCCTCTCGTCCACGAGCCTCACCGAAATGGGGGCGACCATGCGGGCGAGGTCCTGGGTGAACGCGCGGACCTTGGCGGCCGCCGGACCCTCGCCCCCGTTGAGGGAGCGAGGGAGGCCGACGACGATCTCGATCGGCTCGTACTCCTCGGCGAGCTGCTTCAACCGGCGCTGCGCCGCCGGGACGTCGCGTCCCGGCACCGTCTCCACCGGCGTGGCCAGGATCCCGTCGGGGTCGCACGAGGCGACCCCGATCCGGGCGTCACCGACGTCGATGGCGAGCCGACGACCGCGGCGCATGCCCTGTGCAGGCTCGGTCATCAGGCCGTCTCGGTGACGAGGCGCTCGACTGCGGCGATGGCCTCGGGCACCGCGGCCGCGTTCTGGCCGCCGCCCTGGGCGACGTCCGGCTTGCCGCCGCCACCGCCGCCGAGGGTCTTGGCCGCCGTACGGACCAGGTCGCCGGCCTTGAGGCCGCGCTCACGGGCGGCTTCGTTGGTGGCGATGACCGTCAGCGGGCGGCCGTTGGCCGTGGCGAAGAGCGCGACGACGGCCGGGCGGTCGCCCTGGATGCGGCCGCGCACGTCGAGGACCAGCTTGCGCAGGTCGTCGGCGCCCGTGCCGTCCGGCACCTGGCCGGTGACGAGGGCGACACCGCGTACGTCCTTGGCGGACTCGACCAGACCGGCGGCGGCCTGGAGGACCTTCTCCGCGCGGAACTTCTCGATCTCCTTCTCGGCGTCCTTCAGCTTGGCGAGCATGCCGGAGATCTTCTCGGGGAGCTCCTCCGGACGGCCCTTGACCAGCTCCTGGAGCTGGGCGACGACCGTGTGCTCCTTGGCGAGGAAGTTGTACGCGTCGACGCCGACCAGCGCCTCGATGCGGCGCACGCCGGAGCCGATGGAGGACTCGCCGAGGAGCTTCACCAGACCCAGCTGGGCGGTGTTGTGGACGTGCGTACCGCCGCACAGCTCCTTGGAGAAGTCGCCGATGGTGACGACGCGCACGCGCTCGCCGTACTTCTCGCCGAACTCGGCGATGGCGCCCTGCTTCTTGGCGTCGTCGATCGACATGACCTCGGCCTGGACGTCCAGTTCCCTGGAGAGCACCGAGTTGATCTTCTGCTCGACATCCGTCATCACGGCCGTGGGCACGGCGGACGGCGAACCGAAGTCGAAGCGGAAGCGGCCGGGCTGGTTCTCGGAACCGGCCTGGGCGGCCGTCGGGCCGAGCGCGTCGCGCAGCGCCTGGTGGGTGAGGTGCGTGGCGGAGTGGGCACGGGCGATGGCGCGGCGGCGGTGGGCGTCGATGGTCGCCCACACCGGGGCGCCGACGGTGATCTCGCCGACCTGGACGACGCCCTTGTGGACGTGCACGCCGGGCACCGGCTTCTGCACGTCGCGGATCTCGACGACGGCGCCGCTGTCCAGGCGGATGCGGCCGGTGTCGCCGATCTGGCCGCCGCCCTCGGCGTAGAACGGGGTGCGGTCGAGGACGATCTCGACCTCGTCGCCCTCGGTGGCGGCGGGCGAGGAGACGCCGTTGACCAGCAGGCCGACGATCTGGGCCTCGTTCTCGGTGAGGGAGTAACCCGTGAAGTCCGTGGCGCCGGAGGCGTCGGCGATCTCGCGGTAGGCGTGCAGGTCGGCGTGGCCGGTCTTCTTGGCCCTGGCGTCGGCCTTGGCGCGGTCCCGCTGCTCCTTCATGAGGCGGCGGAAGCCGTCCTCGTCCACAGAGAGGCCCTGCTCGGCCGCCATCTCCAGGGTGAGGTCGATGGGGAAACCCCACGTGTCGTGCAGCAGGAACGCCTTGTCGCCGGAGAGGACCTTGCCGCCGGCGGCCTTGGTCTCGGTGACGGCGGTGTCGAGGATGTTCGTGCCGCCCTTGAGGGCCTTGAGGAAGGCGGCCTCTTCGGCGAGGGCGACGGTCTCGATGCGCTTGCGGTCGGTGATGAGCTCCGGGTACTGCTGGCCCATCGTCTCGATCACGACGTCGACGAGATCCTTGACGACCGGGCCTGTGGCGCCGAGCAGACGCATGTTGCGGATGGCGCGGCGCATGATGCGGCGCAGCACATATCCGCGGCCCTCGTTGCCGGGGGTGACGCCGTCGCCGATGAGCATCGTGGACGTACGGATGTGGTCGGCGACCACGCGCAGGGAGACGTCCGAGCCGTGCTCCGCGCCGTACCGCACGCCGGTGAGCTCGGTGGCCTTGTCCATGACGACGCGCAGGGTGTCCGTCTCGTACATGTTCTGTACGCCCTGGAGGATCATGGCGAGACGCTCGAGGCCGAGGCCCGTGTCGATGTTCTTCGACGGCAGCTCGCCGAGGATCGGGAAGTCCTCCTTGCCCTCGCCCGCGCCGCGCTCGAACTGCATGAAGACCAGGTTCCAGATCTCCACGTAGCGCTCGTCGTTGACGGCGGGGCCGCCCTCTTCGCCGAACTCGGGGCCGCGGTCGTAGTTGATCTCGGAGCACGGACCGCAGGGGCCGGGCACGCCCATGGACCAGAAGTTGTCCTTCTTGCCCAGGCGCTGGATGCGCTCGGCGGGAACGCCGACCTTCTCGCGCCAGATCTGCTCGGCCTCGTCGTCGTCGAGGTAGACCGTGATCCACAGGCGCTCGGGGTCGAGGCCGAAGCCGCCCTTGTCGACCGGGCTGGTCAGCAGCTCCCAGGAGAGCGTGATGGCGCCCTCCTTGAAGTAGTCGCCGAAGGAGAAGTTGCCGCACATCTGGAAGAACGTGCCGTGGCGGGTGGTCTTGCCGACCTCTTCGATGTCGGGCGTGCGCACGCACTTCTGCACGCTGGTGACGCGCGGCGCGGGCGGCTTGACCTCACCCAGGAAGTAGGGCTTGAACGGCACCATGCCGGCCGGGACGAGCAGCAGAGTCGGGTCGTCCGCGATGAGCGACGCCGAAGGGACGACGGTGTGCCCGCGCTCCTCGAAGAAGCTCAGCCAGCGGCGGCGGATTTCAGCCGACTCCATCAGTGGTCCTCATTCCGGTTGTACTGCGTCTTCTTGTACTGCGTCTTCTTGTACTGCGTCTTCATGTCGTTCTTGCTGCTGGGGCTCTCGATGACCGCGTAGCGAGGCGGGGCGGGCAGCTCGGCGTCGGGGTGGTCCCGCAGCCCCAGCACCTCGCCCAGTTCGGCCTCGCGCTCGGCCATGCCGTCGCGGATGTCGAGCGCGAAGTCCTTCAGGCGGTGGCCCGTCTCGATCGCCTTGTTCGCCGCCTGCGCGGCGAGGCTCTCGGGGGTCAGCTGCTTGAGCTTGCGATTGACCTTGGTGGTGGCCCATACGCCGGCGGCTGCGCCCGCGGTGAACCAGAACGTACGGCGGAACATCGCTGCGTCAGTCCCTCTTACTCCGGTTGGCCCGCTTGGTCCGGCGCGCGGACGGGACGGTGCGGCCCACGATCACCGTACGACGGGACGGCTTGGCGGGCATGTCCTTTGTCTCGGGGGCGGCCTTGCGGCTGATGGCCCTGCGCACGCCGTATCCGAACGCGGCCACCTTGACCAGCGGGCCGCCGAAGGTCGAGGCGACCGTGGTGGACAGCGCCGACGCGTTCGACGTGACCTCCTGGACGTCGGAGGCGATGGCGTCGACACGGTCGATCTGCGTCTGCGCCGAGCGCACCGCAGTGGAGGCGTCCGCCAGGAGGGGGACCGCCTGCTCGGTCACGTCCGCCACGAGCTTGGTGGTCGCCCTGAGCGTCTGGGCCAGCCTCGCCAGTGCCACCGCGAGGAAGGAGACCAGGATCGCCCAGAAGACGGCCACCAGGACCCCGGCAACCTCTCCACCGGACACTTGGCACCGCTCCCTGAATCTCGTCCCTGAACTTCGTACCCGAACATCGAAAAGTCGTCCTCCGACCCTATCGCGCCGGGGGCGTCGCTCCGTACCGCATTCCCCGCCGTTTGCCCAGGAGTTACCCGAGGAGATTGTACGGACCGCATACGACTGAGTACGCTCCGTACCCCATGCGACCTTCTCAGTCCGGCAACCTTCCCCTGGAACTGAACGCCTTCGTCGGGCGCGGGACCGAACTCGCCGAGCTGGCCACCGCGTTGGAGGCAGGGCGGCTGGTCACGGTGACCGGGGTCGGCGGCGTCGGCAAGTCCCGGCTGGCCGCGCGGGCCGCGGCGAGGAGCCGGCTGCGCGACGGCGCCTGGCTGGTGGATCTCACGGCGCTGCGCGACCCGGACCTGCTGGAGCACGCGTTCGCCGAGGCCCTGGAGCTGACGGACCACACGAAGCGGCCCCCGCGCCAGGTGCTGCTCGGGCACCTCGCGGAGCGGGAGCTGCTCCTCGTCGTCGACGGCTTCGAGCCCCTCGTCGACGCCTGTGCCGCACTGGTGCGCGACCTGCTGGTGCACTCCCCCGGTCTGCGGGTGCTCGCCGTGGGGCGCAGGCCGCTGGAGACCGAGGGCGAACGGCTCCTGCCCCTCGCGCCGCTGCCCGGCCCCGACGCGGCCGCGCTCTTCACCGACCGGGCGACGGCCGGGCTGCCCGGCTTCGCCGTCGACGACGGCAACCGCTCGGACGTCATGGAGCTG
The DNA here is from genome assembly GCF_040683555.1 of Streptomyces sp. NPDC093510. Taxonomy (NCBI): domain Bacteria; kingdom Bacillati; phylum Actinomycetota; class Actinomycetes; order Kitasatosporales; family Streptomycetaceae; genus Streptomyces; species Streptomyces sp. NPDC093510. The sequence continues at coordinate 52,175 of NZ_JBFBEE010000019.1, read as the reverse complement.
TGCCGCCGCCTCGACGGGATTCCGCTCGCCGTGGAGCTGGCCGCGGGGCGGCTCCGGGCGCTCTCGCCCGCCCAGCTGCTCGCCCGCCTCGACGACCGGTTCCGGCTGCTCACCGGCGCCCGGCGCGACGCGCCGGCGCGCCACCAGACGCTGCGGACGGCCATCGGCTGGAGCCACGAGCTGTGCGCGCCGCGGGAGCGGCTGCTGTGGTCGCGACTCTCGGTGTTCGCCGGACCGTTCGACCTGGAGGCCGTCGAGTACGTCTGTGCCGGGGACGGCCTGCCCGCCGAAGACGTGCTCGACGTCCTGGACGAGCTTCTCGCGCAGTCCGTCCTGAACCGCGAGGAGGGGCCCGCGGGCGTGCGCTACCGCATGCTCGACACGGTCAGGGCCTATGGGGCCGACTGGCTGGAGGCGGCGGGCGAGGGCGCGCGGCTGCGGCGCAGGCACCGCGACTGGTACATGGGGCTCGCCACCTGGTGCGAGCTGGACTGGTTCTCGCCGCGCCAGCCGGAGGTCGCCGCGCTCGTCGACGCCGAGCTGCCGAATCTGCGGGCCGCGCTGGAGTTCTGTCTGACCGAGCAAGACGAGGCCCATCTGGGGCAGTACCTCGCCGGCACGCTCTGGTTCTACTGGGCGGGCTGCGGCCGGCTCGCGGAGGGCAGGCACTGGCTCGACCGGGCCCTGGAGCTCGACGGCGGGCACGACGACTCGCGGCTCAAGGCGCTGTGGGTGCTCGGTTATGTGGCGGTGCTGCAGGGCGACGCCGTCGCCGCGCTGGCCGCGCTGCACGAGTGCCGTGACGGCGCGGAGCGCACGGGCAGCGCGATCGCCGCGGCGTACGCGGAGCACCGCATCGGCTGTCTGGCCCTGGTCACGGACGACCTGCCGCGCGCGGAGACGCTGCTGCGCTCGGCCCTGGAGCAGTACCGGAAGATCGGTGAGCTCAACAGCAATGTCCTGATGGGGCAGGCGGAGCTGGCCATGGCGCTGGCCTTCCGCGGCGAGCTCGGCGTCGCGGTGGAGCTCTGCGAGGACGTACGCCGTGTCTGCGAGGACCACGGCGAGCGCTGGACCCTCACGTACGCGCTCTATGTCCTCGGCTACGCGGCGTGGACCCGCGGTGAGGCGCAGAAGGCGCGGGAGCTGCTCGTGGAGTCGCTGGACCTCGACCACCGTTTTCACGATCTGCTCGGCACGGTCCTCTGCATCGAGCTGCTGGCGCTGTTCACCGCGACGGAGGGCGACCCGACGGAGGCGGCGGTGCTGCAGGGCGCGGCGTCCCGCATCTGGACCTCGGTGGGTCTGCCGCTGTTCGGCTCGGTGCATTTCGGCGGGCCGCACGTGCTGTGCGAGCGGCAGGCCCGCGAGGAGCTCGGCGACGAGCGGTACGAGGAGTGTGTGCGGGCCGGTGCGGAGCTCGAGCTGGACGCGGCGGTGACCCGTGCGATGCGCAGCGGCCCCGGAAACGACCGAACCCGCCGCCTGCCCCGCCAGGAAGGGCGGGGAGGCGACGGGCTGCAGCAGGGTGAGCTACGTCCGGGTCAGCGGGCGTAGTACTCGACGACGAGCTGCTCGTCGCAGATCACGGGGATCTCCTTGCGGTTCGGGTCGCGGTCCAGGCGGAAGGCCAGGGCCTTCAGGTTCACCTGGAGGTAGCGCGGGATCTCGCCGTCGGGGGCGAAGCCACCCTCGCGCGCGACCTGGAACAGCGGCTTCTCGCGGCTGCGCTCGCGGACCATCACGACGTCGTCGGGACGGACGCGGTACGACGGCTTGTCGACCTTGCCGCCGTTGACCTCGATGTGGCCGTGCACGACCATCTGGCGGGCCTGGTAGATCGTGCGGGCGATGCCCGAACGCAGAACCAGGGCGTCGAGACGACGCTCCAGCTCGATGACCAGGGCCTCACCGGTCTTGAGCTGCGTCTTGGAGGCACGCTCGTAGGCGCGAACCAGCTGGCGCTCGGACAGGTCGTACTGCGCGCGCAGACGCTGCTTCTCGAGCAGACGGACCTTGTAGTCCGAGTTCTGCTTGCGCCCACGGCCGTGCTCGCCCGGCGGGTAGGGGCGGGCCTCGAAGTACTTGACGGCCTTCGGGGTCAGCGCGATGCCGAGGGCACGCGACTTCTTGACCTTGGGGCGGGACTGGTTCGGCATGAACCAACCTCTCTGTTCTCTGTGAAATCGGCTTCACCAGTGGTTAGGGGAGGTCGCATCCGCAGCCTGGGAAACCTCGTGGGCCGGGCTCGAAAGCCGTGGCTCCTGAGGCAGCCGCTCCCTGGTCTGGGCACTATGTGCAGCACGCGAGTGGCCCACCGACCGATTCCCGGGGCTCCGAGGTGGTGGTGGGCTGCCCGCGACACCTTCGACGGTGCGCGACGCTCCTGGATCCCCCTTGCCTCGCGGCGGTGGGGGTTCCGGCTGGATGTCCCGCTCTGGTGGTGCCGGTACGAGACCGGACACGGGACGCAGCACTTCGGGCAAGTGTACCGGGTGCGGCACGGTGCCTCAGCCCGGGCCCTTTCGGCTAGCTCTCGGGCTGCTCGCCCTTGAGGCGGGAGCGGACCCGCTCGACCACGTCGGCGTACCGCGCCTCCGCTCCGTACCTCGTGGGCTGGTAGTAGCGCTTGCCCTCGATGGTGTCCGGTGCGTACTGCTGGGCGGCGATGCCGCCGGGGACGTCGTGCGGGTACACGTACCCCTGGGCGTGGCCCAGCTTGGCCGCGCCCTTGTAGTGGCCGTCGCGCAGGTGGGGCGGGACGGGTCCGGCGAGGCCGCCGCGGACGTCGGCCTGGGCCTGCTGGATGGCGATCGTCGCGGCGTTCGACTTGGGGGCGAGGGCCAGGGCGATCGTGGCGTGGCTGAGGGTGAGCGCGGCCTCCGGGAAGCCGATCATGGCGACGGCCTGGGCGGCGGCGACCGCGGTCGGCAGTGCCGTCGGGTCGGCGAGGCCGATGTCCTCGCTGGCGGAGATCATCAGGCGCCGGGCGATGAAGCGGGGGTCCTCGCCGGCCTCGATCATGCGGGCCAGGTAGTGCAGGGCGGCGTCGACGTCCGAGCCGCGGATGGACTTGATGAGGGCACTCGCCACGTCGTAGTGCTGGTCGCCGTCGCGGTCGTACTTCACCGCGGCCCGGTCGACCGACTCCTCCAGGGTCTGGAGGGTGATCTCCCGCTCGCCCTTGGCGAGGGCCGAGCCCGCGCCCGCCTCCAGCGCGGTGAGCGCGCGCCGGGCGTCACCGCCCGCGATGCGCAGCAGGTGCTCCTCGGCCTCCGCGGGCAGTTCGACCGCGCCCGCGAGACCCCGTTCGTCGATGAGCGCCCGGCGCAGCAGAGCTCGCAGGTCGTCGTCCGTGAGCGGTTCGAGGGTGAGGAGCAGGGAGCGGGACAAGAGCGGGGAGATGATCGAGAAGTACGGATTCTCGGTGGTCGCCGCGATCAGTGTGACCCAGCGGTTCTCCACGGCGGGCAGCAGGGAGTCCTGCTGGGCCTTGCTGAAGCGGTGGATCTCGTCGAGGAAGAGGACGGTCTCCTTGCCGTGGCCGCCCATCGCCCTGCGGGCGCCGTCGATGACGGCGCGCACTTCCTTCACGCCCGCGGTGATCGCGGAGAGCTCGACGAAGCGCTTGTTCGTGGCCTTCGAGACGACGTACGCGAGAGTGGTCTTGCCGATGCCCGGCGGGCCCCACAGGAAGACCGACGAGGGCCCGGCGGGGCCCCCGCCTCCCTCGCCGACGAGGCGGCGCAGGGGCGAGCCCGGCTTCAGCAGATGTTGCTGGCCGACGACTTCGTCGAGGGTACGCGGGCGCATCCGGACGGCCAGGGGACTGCTGGACGGGTCCTTCTCCTGGCGGTCTTCGGCTGCGGCGGTGAACAGGTCGGGCTCCACGTCAAGAACCCTATGTCACCCCACTGACAATCCCCCCGGGCGCCGGTCAGGCCCAGAGGTCGGCGCCCCAGCGGGTGAGGATCAGCATCGCGATGACGCCGGTGTGCATCACGGGGAGCGCCCAGGTGAAGTCGGCGAGGAAGCTCTTGGCCCAGTCCGGTGCGGGCAGGAATCCGGCCCGGATGTTGGAGGACGTGACGTACCAGAAGATCAGGAGCGTGACGATCCAGGCGAGGGTGCACCAGAGGCAGAGCGCGTTGATGTGGTAGAGCGACTGGATCATCAGCCAGGTGCAGAAGCCGACGCCGAAGAGCGCGCCCGCGTTGAACGTCAGCCAGTACCAGCGGGGGAAGCGGGCTCCCGCCAGCAGGCTCATGCCGACGCAGACCACCATGCCGTAGGCGACGAGGCCCAGCATCGGGTTGGGGAACCCGAAGACCTCCGCCTGCTCGCTCTTCATGATGCTGCCGCAGGCGACGACGGGGTTGATGCTGCACCCCGGCTGGAAGTTCGGGTCCTTCAGGAGCTCGAACTTGTCGATGGTGATGACCCAGGAGGCGAGCAGCCCGGCGGCGCCCGTGATCACCAGAAGCAGGGCGAGCGCGCGGCTTGTGCCGACGGCACCGGGAGCGTGCGCGCGCTCCCGCTCGTCCGGGGCGCCGTCCTTCGCTGAGATCGTTTTGCTCATCACGCCGTTCCGTCGCTCGAGGTGTCCGTGGGCACGCACATTGTGCCGTACGCGCCTGTGTGTCCACCGTGCGATGGACACAAGCAGGCACGGACGAAGGACGGAGGGGGCGAGGCGCTACTTTCCGAGCCGGTCCTTGAGGACCGTCACGATGTCGTCCACCGCCACCGCGTCCTGCTCCCCCGACTCCATGTCCTTGAGCTGGACGACGCCCTCGGCGAGGTCACGTTCACCGGCGACGACGGTGAAGCGCGCGCCACTGCGGTTGGCGTTCTTCATCGCCCCCTTGAGGCCCTTCCCGCCGTACGAGAAGTCGGCAGGGACGCCCGCCTTGCGCAGCTCCGTCACCTTGGCGAAGAGGACGCGGCGCGCCTCGTCGCCGAGCGGCACCGCGAACACGCTGGTGGCGGCGGGCAGTTCGAGCTCGACACCCTCCGCCTCCAGGGCGAGGACCGTGCGGTCCACGCCGAGCGCCCAGCCGACCGAGGGCAGCGAGGGTCCGCCGATCATCTCGGACAGGCCGTCGTAGCGGCCGCCGCCGCCGACCGCGGACTGCGAGCCCAGGCCGTCGTGGACGAACTCGAAGGTGGTGCGGGTGTAGTAGTCCAGGCCGCGGACGAGCTTCTCGTCGTCCTCGAAGGCGACGCCCGCCGCCGTGATCAGCTCGCGGACCTGCTCGTGGTACGCCTTGCACGCGTCGCACAGGTGGTCGCGCAGCGAGGGCGCGCCCACCAGCTGCTTCTGGACGTCGGGCCGCTTGTCGTCGAGGACCCGCAGCGGGTTGATGTCGACACGTCGACGTGTCTCCTCGTCCAGGTCCAGGCCGCGCAGGAACTCCTGCAGCGCGGCGCGGTAGACGGGACGGCACTCCTTGTCGCCCAGCGAGTTGAGCAGGAGGCGGAAGTTCCGCAGGCCGAGCGTGCGGTACGCCTGGTCGGCCAGGATGATCAGCTCGGCGTCGAGCGCCGGGTCCTCGGCGCCGATCGCCTCGGCGCCGACCTGGGAGAAGTGCCTGTAGCGGCCCTTCTGAGGGCGCTCGTACCGGTAGTACGAGCCCGAGTACCAGAGCTTGACCGGGAGGTTGCCCGCCTTGTGGAGGTTGCCCTCCAGTGCCGCGCGCAGCACGGAAGCGGTGCCTTCGGGGCGCAGCGCGAGCTCGTCGCCGCCCTTGGTGGTGAAGGCGTACATCTCCTTGGTGACGATGTCGGTGGACTCACCGACACCGCGCGCGAAGAGCTCGACGTTTTCAAAGCCGGGCGTCTCGATGTAGCCGTACCCGGAGTTGCGCAGCGGCGCGGCGATCGCCTCGCGCACCGCGAGGAACTTCGCGGAGTCGGGCGGAAGCAGGTCGTACGTGCCCTTGGGGGCCTTGAAGGTGCTCACGGGAGTTCTCTCGTCACATTCCTCGTCGCGGGGCGGACGTGTCGTCCGGACCCAGGCCGGCGGCCACCTGCCGCAGATACGGATTGGTGGCGCGCTCCTGGCCGATGGATGTCTGGGGGCCGTGGCCGGACAGCACCACGGTCGAGTCGTCGAGCGGCAGGCACACGCGGGCCAGCGACTCGAGGATCTCGGGGTGGCTGCCGCCGGGCAGGTCGGTGCGTCCGATGGAGCCGGCGAAGAGCAGATCGCCCGAGAAGAAGACCGAGGGGATCTCGGCCGTCTCGGGCATCTGGAAGGTCACCGACCCCTTCGTATGGCCCGGCGCGTGCGCGACGGAGAAGTCGAGACCCGCCAGCTTCAGCCCTGCGCCGTCGGTCAGCTCGCGCAGATCGTCGGGCTCGCCCACGGTCAGCTCACCCATGAGCGGCATCCCGATGGAGCGGCCGAGGGCCTTCTCGGGGTCGCTCATCATGTACCGGTCGGAGGGGTGGATCCACGCGGGTACGTCGTGCGCTCCGCACACCGGGACGACCGAGGCGACGTGGTCGATGTGGCCGTGGGTGAGGATGACCGCGACGGGCTTGAGCCGATGCTTCTGAAGTGCGTCCTCGACTCCCTGGGCGGCCTGGTGGCCCGGGTCGATGATCACGCACTCCTCGCCTGCGGCGGGGGCGACCAAGTAGCAGTTGGTGCCCCAGGCCCCGGCGGGGAACCCGGCAATCAGCACGATCGTCCTTCATTCGTCGTCCGGCGGGAGGCGGCCGCGGGCCCCCGGCGGGAGAACGCGGCAGATCAGAGCCTACCGGCGCTGCCGATTCCACAGGTAACCCATATACGGTACGGGGCACTACGGGGCGCATGCACGGACATGCGCGGGAGAAGGGGAGAAGAGCCGGTGGTCAGCCAGGAACAGCGGCGCAAGCAGCTCGCCCGGGAGAAGATGGTGCGCCAGCAGGAGCGGCGGGAGGCCGCGCGGCGCAGGGCACGGGCGCGCAAAGCGGTGATCGCGGGCGCCCTCGCGGTGATCGTGGCGGGCGGCGCCGTGTCGTACGCGGCGGGAGCCTTCGACGGGGACGACACCAAGAACGACGCGAGCGCGCAGCCCAGCAGCGCGCCGAAGGACCCGTGCGCGAAGGCGGCGCCCGGCAAGGTGAAGCCGCTCAGCTTCGCGAAGGAGCCGGCGCTCACCGTCGACAAGTCCGCCGACTACACGATGGACCTGAAGACGACGTGCGGTGACATCGGCCTCGACCTGGACGCGGCGAAGGCCCCTCACACCGTCAACTCCTTCGACTTCCTCGTGAACAAGGGCTACCTCGACCACACCAAGTGCCACCGCCTGACCACGGGCGGCATCTACGTGCTCCAGTGCGGCGACCCGAAGGGCACCGGCAAGGGCACTCCCGGCTACAAGATCCCGGACGAGAACCTGAAGGACAAGCGCCTGAAGGGGAACGTGTATCCGGCGGGCACGGTCGCGATGGCGAACCAGTACGACGCCCGGACGAAGAAGGGCAGGGACACCGGCGGCAGCCAGTTCTTCCTCGTCTACCAGGACAGTCAGCTGCCGCCCGACTACACACCGTTCGGGACCATTTCCGATTCCGGGATGAAGGTCCTGAAGAAGATCGCCGCCGCCGGCGAGAGCACCGGGCGGGGCGACGGCGCCCCGAACGCGACGGTCGTCATCGACAAGGCCACCGTCACCAAATCCTGAGCGCCGCCAGGCAAACTTCGGTCGTGCGGGATGCGGACAGCCGCCCCGCCGGTCGCCTATGTTGGCGGTGACGAAACTGTGGACGATGCCGGGGGCCCCGAGGCCCTGCGCAGGCATCATGTGGAGGAGGCGCTGTGAGCAGCGACCCGTGGGGCCGCGTCGACGAGACGGGGACCGTGTACGTGCGTACGGCCGACGGCGGCGAGCGAGTGGTCGGTTCGTGGCAGGCAGGATCTCCGGACGAGGCCCTGGCCTACTTCGAGCGCAAGTACGACGGTCTGGTCGTCGAGATCGGACTTCTCGAGCGCCGGGTGAAGACGACCGATCTGTCGGCCAAGGACGCGATGACCGCCATCGACCACCTGCGCCAGCAGGTCGACGAGGCGCACGCGGTCGGTGATCTGGACGCCCTGAGCAAGCGGCTCGACAAGCTGGTGGAGACCGTCGAGGCCCGCCGCGAGGAGCGCAAGGCGCAGAAGGCCAAGCAGTCCGACGAGGCGCGGCACGCCAAGGAGGCCCTGGTCGTCGAGGCCGAGGAGCTGGCCCAGAGCGAGCAGTGGCGGGCGGCCGGCGAGCGGCTGCGGGCCCTGGTGGACACCTGGAAGGGTCTGCCGCGCCTCGACCGCAAGTCGGACGACGAACTGTGGCACCGCTTCTCGCACGCGCGCTCGGCGTTCTCCAAGCGCCGCAAGGCGCACTTCGCCTCGCTGGACGCGCAGCGCGAGGAGGCCCGCAAGGCCAAGGAGAAGCTGGTCGCCGAGGCCGAGGCGCTGTCGAACTCGACGGACTGGGGCCCGACGGCCGCGCGGTACCGCGAGCTGATGACCGACTGGAAGGCGGCGGGCCGCGCCCAGCGCGAGCACGAGGACGACCTCTGGAACCGCTTCCGCGGCGCCCAGGACGTCTTCTTCGCGGCGCGCAGCGCGGTCTTCGCGGAGCGCGACGCCGAGCAGGGCGAGAACCTGAAGCTCAAGGAGGAGCTGGCCGCCGAGGCCGAGAAGCTCGTCCCGGTGACGGATCTGAAGACGGCCCGTGCCGCGTTCCGGTCCATCAACGAGCGCTGGGAGGCCATCGGCCACGTGCCGCGTGACGCCCGCCCGAAGGTCGAGGGCCGGATGCACGCCGTGGAGCGGGCGCTGCAGGAGTCCGAGGAGACCGAGTGGCGCCGGACGAACCCGGAGGCACGCGCGCGTGCCGAGGGTCTCACCGGTCAGCTGCAGGCGGCGGTCGACAAGCTGACCGAGCAGATCGAGAAGGCGCGCGCCGCGGGTAACAACGCCAGGGCCGACAAGCTCCAGAAGGAGCTGGACGGCCGCCAGGCGCTGCTCGACCAGGCGCTGAAGGGGCTGCACGAGTTCGGCGGCTGACACCGCGTACACGTCAGGAGGGCCCGGCCAGTGGATTCCACCGGCCGGGCCCTCCTGCTCGTCCGCCGCTCAGGAGCCCGCCCGCACTCCCCCGTGCTCGGCGATGTCGAGCGCGTGCTTGAGGACTTCGCAGGCCTGGATGTGGTTGCCGGACTCCTGGAGCAGGTCGGCGAGCCTGCGGCAGACCAGGACGGCCTCGGGCCCGTACACCTTGTGCACCTGCTGGAAGGCGAGTTCGAGGACCTCGATGGCCTCGCGGATCTGGCCGGTCTCGGCGAGCAGCTCGGACAGTTCCAGCTGTACGGCGAGGAGTTCGCCCCGGCCGTCGCTGACCTGCTCCTGAAGGGCGAGGCGCAGCACGGGCAGCGCGTCCCGGGTGTTGCCCTCGGCTCGCAGCATCCGGGCCACGTTGAGTCCGGTGGCGACCATGGCCGCGCGTACGTCGGTCGCGAGGACCGGTCCCGCGGGGGTGTTGCGGGTGGCGCGGGCCCTGTTGCGCGCGAAGGGGAGCCTGCCGACGCCGTTCTCCTGGGAACGCTGGGGCAGCGGCCGGTTCTTGGCGCGCAGCCGCTCCTCGAGAACCTGGTAGAGCGTCTCCAGGTCGATCAGTTCGGGGCCTTCGGGGACGCCGCTCCGCAGCACGGCCAGCAGCTCCCCGGTGAACGCGGTGTAGCGCTCCCCGTCCGGGGCGAGGGCCACACGGTCGCGGGGCGACGCGGTGAGGACATAGGCCCCGTCGACGGCGGCCTGGGCGGCGAGCACCTCGCCGCCGGACAGCGTGCGCGCGGCCCGGCCGCTGAAGCAGCAGTCCAGTACGACGATCTTGCGCCGGGCGCGGGACCCCCGCAGCGCCGAACGAAGGTGCTGGTAGGCGACGGCGGTGTACCCCATGGCGTCCCGGGAGTCGCCGAGCGCGAGGTACAGGTCGGCGGACTCGGAGTCGCGCATGCCGTGTCCCGCGTAGTACACGATCAGCGTGTCCGTGGCCTCGTCGGCCGCCTGGTGCACGGGGTCGAGCATGCCGGGCGCGCTCTGCGGATCGGTCACGACGGCGCAGTGCTGGACGGGGAGCCCCCAGACGGTGGCGTCGCACAGCTCCGCCGCCAGGTCCACCACGTTGGCCTCGACGGCCGGTAGTTGGGGCAGGTGACGGTAGGAGGCGGTGCCGATGAGGACGGCTCTGGAGCGTGCCGGGTCAGGAAGGACCGCCGTCATCGGCCGCGCCCCCTTCGCCGCCCTCCAGGGCCGCCATGACCCGCCGCAGCGTCTCCTCGTCGCCCGCCGCTTCCGGGGTGAGTTCCACGCGGAGGTCGCCGCGGCTCAGGACGAGGGCCGGCGCGCTGCGGCGTGAGAGCTGCCACTGGAGCACCGAAATGACGAGCGCGGCCGTGGAGAGGGAGCTGGTCAGGGCGAGTTCGAGCACATCGAAGCCGGTGCCCATGTGGCCGGACGGGGCGGGCGCGGCCGCCGTGATCCTGCTGCGGAGGTGCCCCGCGAGCGACTCGTCCTCGCGCAGCCAGCCCGCCAGGGACCGCAGTTCGTCCTCGGGCCCGGAGCCGGCGCCTGCCTCCGGTACCTCCACCAGCAGTTCGGTCACGGCTCGCTTCCTCTCCTGCGGTCCGTATGACGGTTGATCCGGGCCAGCAGCTCGACCGCCTTGTCGCCCGCGCCGAGGCGTGCGAGGCAGACCGCCTGCCAGTACTGACTGGTGAGCGTGGTCGGGTGGGCGGGGCCGAGCGACGAGAGGCAGACGGGCACCACGACCGCCAGCATCTGCGCGGCCTCCTGCAGTTCGCCGCGGAGCACCAGGTTGACCGCCTCGCGCTGGCGGGACAGGGCGTTCTGCGGGGTCATGCTGCTGAGCACGATACGGCGGGTGGCGTCGCTGAGTGTCGGCGGGTGCAGGGGGTCGGCGCGCTCGGCCCTGGGGTGGGGCACGGCCTCGTCCCAGTCGTACTCCGGCTCCTCCTCGATGTCGTCGGCGAGGTCCGGGGGCGGGACGAGAGCGCGTATGGCGTCGTCCCGCAGCTGGCCGGCCAGGAGCGCGGCGAGGGTCTCCCTGCCGTCCTCCGTCTGCCGTTGGAGCAGCGCCTCCGTCTCGGCCGTGCGGGCCGGGCGGTCGGCGGGGTCCTGCGCGCAGAGCCGGTCGACCAGGTCGAGGAGCTCGGCGGGGGGTGTCAGGAGACGGCCGTTGAGGCGGGGGACGCCGTCGCCCAGCGCGCGTTCCACGATGGCGCCGTAGTCCACCGTGCCGTCGCCGAAGGGGAGTTCACCGGTGAGCATGAGGTACATGCAGGTGCCGAGGCCGTAGAGGTCGGCGGCCGGTGAGGGCGTCACGCCCTTGATGGCCTCGGGAGCCATGAACTGCGGGGTGCCGACGAGCTCGCCGGTCCTGGTGATCGCGCGCTCTCCGGCGAGCCTGGCGAGACCGAAGTCGTGCAGGATGACGTGGCCGTCGCGGTTGATCCCGATGTTGGAGGGCTTCACGTCACGGTGCAGGACCCCCGCCTCGTGCGCCGCGGCGAGGCCCCGCACCACGTCGAGGGCGATCTGCGCGACGACGGGCGTCGGCAACGGACCGGTCCGGGTCACGAGGTCGGCGAGGCTCAGGCCTTCGAAGACCTGCATGACGAGGTACGGGGTCCCGCGGACCACCCCTGCGTCGTACAGCGTGACGACGCCCGGGTGGTCGATCCGGGCGAGCGCCTGCGCCTCGCGGAGGAACCGCTCCCGCCCTTCCCGGTCCTCGGCGAGGCCCGCGACGGCCGTCAGTATCTTGACGGCCACGCGCCGCCCGAGCCGGGTGTCCTCGGCCTCGTGGACCACGCCCATGCCACCGCGGCCCAGCTGGCCGAGCAGCCGGTAGCGCTCGGCGAAGAGCGCCTCAGGCGCCGGTCCGGTGCCCGGCGCCGCGCTGTCGTCCATGGCCCTCCCCCGTGTTCCGCCCGGTCAGGGCCTGCGGGCCGACGTCACCCGGTACACGTCGTACACGCCTTCCACTCCCCTGACCGCCTTGAGTACATGCCCCAGGTGCTTGGGGTCTCCCATCTCGAAGGTGAAGCGGGAGGTGGCGACGCGGTCGCGCGAGGTCTGCACGGCCGCCGACAGGATGTTCACGTGCTGGTCCGAGAGGATGCGCGTGACGTCCGACAGGAGACGCGAGCGGTCCAGGGCCTCGACCTGGATGGCGACCAGGAAGACCGACGACTGGGTGGGCGCCCACTCGACCTCCAGGATCCGCTCGGGCTCACGCGAGAGCGAGTCCACGTTCACGCAGTCGCTGCGGTGCACCGATACACCGCTGCCGCGCGTGACGAAGCCGATGATCGGGTCGCCGGGGACGGGCGTGCAGCAGCGGGCCAGCTTGACCCACACGTCCTCGACGCCCTTGACGACGACGCCCGGGTCGGCGTTGGAGCGGCGCTTGCTGCGCCCGCGCGAGGGCGGCGCGCTCTCGGCGATGTCCTCGTTGGCGGCCTCCTCGCCGCCGAGTGCCTGGACGAGCTTCTGCACGACGGACTGCGCGGTGACGTGGCCCTCACCGATCGCCGCGTACAGCGAGGAGATGTCGGGGTAGCGCATCTCGTGCGCGAGCGTGACGAGCGAGTCGCCCGTCAGGATGCGCTGGATCGGCAGGTTCTGCTTGCGCATGGCGCGCGCGATGGCGTCCTTGCCCTGCTCGATCGCCTCGTCGCGGCGCTCCTTGGAGAACCACGCGCGGATCTTGTTGCGCGCCCGGGGCGACTTGACGAAGCCGAGCCAGTCGCGGGAAGGTCCCGCGCCGGCCGCCTTGGAGGTGAAGACCTCCACCAGGTCGCCGTTGTCCAGGGTCGATTCGAGCGGTACGAGACGGCCGTTGACCCGCGCCCCTATGGTGCGGTGGCCGACCTCGGTGTGCACCGCGTACGAGAAGTCGACGGGGGTGGCGCCCGCCGGGAGCGCTATGACGTCGCCCTTCGGCGTGAACACGAAGACTTCGTTGCGGGACAGGTCGAAGCGCAGCGATTCGAGGAACTCGCTCGGGTCCTCGGTCTCCTTCTGCCAGTCCAGGAGCTGGCGCAGCCACGCCATGTCGTTGAGGTGGTCGTCCTTGCCGCCGGCCTTCCTCGGCACGTCGGTGCGGACCTTGGAGGCACCGGCGACGGCCTCCTGCTTGTACTTCCAGTGCGCGGCGATGCCGTACTCGGCGCGGCGGTGCATGTCGAACGTGCGGATCTGTAGCTCGACGGGCTTGCCGTTGGGGCCGATGACCGTCGTGTGCAGCGACTGGTACATGTTGAACTTGGGCATCGCGATGTAGTCCTTGAACCGGCCGGGGACCGGATTCCATCGCGCGTGGACGGTGCCGAGTGCGGCATAGCAGTCGCGGACCGTGTCGACGAGGACGCGGATGCCCACCAAGTCGTAGATCTCCGCGAAGTCACGGCCGCGGACGATCATCTTCTGGTAGACGCTGTAGTAGTGCTTCGGGCGGCCGGTGACGGTCGCCTTGATGCGGGCGGAGCGGAGGTCGGCCTGCACCTCGTCGGTCACTATGGCGAGGTACTCGTCGCGCTTGGGGGCGCGCTCGGCGACCAGGCGCACGATCTCGTCGTACATCTTGGGATAGAGGATCGCGAAGGCGAGGTCCTCCAGCTCCCACTTGATGGTGTTCATGCCCAGGCGGTGCGCCAGCGGAGCGTAGATCTCCAGGGTCTCGCGGGCCTTCTTCTCCTGCTTCTCGCGCTTGAGGTACCGCATGGTGCGCATGTTGTGCAGGCGGTCGGCGAGCTTGATGACCAGGACGCGGGGGTCCTTGGCCATGGCGACGACCATCTTGCGCACGGTCTCGGCCTGCGCGGCCTCGCCGAACTTGACCTTGTCCAGCTTGGTGACGCCGTCGACGAGCAGCGCGACCTGGTCGCCGAAGTCGCGCTTGAGGGTGTCCAGGCCGTACTCGGTGTCCTCGACGGTGTCGTGCAGGAGCCCGGCCATCAGGGTGGCGGGGTCCATGCCGAGCTCGGCGAGGATGGTCGTCACGGCGAGCGGGTGCGTGATGTACGGGTCGCCGCTCTTGCGCTTCTGGCCGCGGTGCCAGCGCTCGGCGACCTGGTAGGCCCGCTCGATCTGCCGCAGCGTGGACGTCTCGATCTTGGGGTCGTTGCTGCGCACTATGCGCAGCAGGGGCTCCAGGACCGGGTTGTACGGGTTCGAGCGCTGGACGCCGAGGCGGGCGAGCCGGGCCCGGACGCGGTTGGAGGAGCCGGAGCGCGCGGGCTGGCCCGTGGCGGGCCGGATCGCGGGGGCCGTCGGATGGTGGTCCGCGGGCGGCTTGGGGCGGGGCTGCTCGGCCGGCTTGTCGCCCCGGGCGACCTCTCCCTGGGCGCGCTGCGCGGACGTGCCGCCCTGCCCGCCTTCTGCCTTCTTCGCGGGCGCGGCTGAGCCCGCCGAGGCCTGCTGGGCCTTCTGCGCGGCCTTGGCGGCGGTGAGTGGCTGGGACTCGTCTGGCAAGAGCGCTCCCTGTGCGCGATCGGGGTCCCCCGGTCAGGCCCCGAAGAGTCCATGGTATCGATCCCGGGCCATCCGCTCGCCTTCGGCCGGTGAGACAGCCCTGTACAGGAGGAACACGAGGGACGTACGCCGGATTCCCGGGGCCGTCCGGAGCGGGAACCCGCCAGAACGACGACGGGCGTCCCGGTGGTGACCGGAACGCCCGTCGTGCTGTGCCGAGGGCCGCGTCAGACGGTGATCAGCGCCTCGAGCGGTGCCCCGCCGAGCGCCTGGGCCAGTTTCCGGCGGCCGTCGAGGAAGCCGAGCTCCATGAGGACCGCGACACCGGCCACCTCGGCGCCCGAGCGGCGGATCAGGTCCAGCGATGCCGCCGCGGTGCCACCGGTGGCGAGGACGTCGTCGATGACCATGACACGGTCGCCCGTGTCCAGGTCCTCGGCGTGCACCTCGATCTCGGCGCTGCCGTACTCCAGGTCGTAGCTCTGCTTCAGCGTCGCTCCGGGGAGCTTGCCCGCCTTGCGTACGGGGATGAAGCCGAGCCCTGCGCGGAGCGCGACGGGAGCACCGAGGATGAAGCCGCGGGCCTCCAGGCCGACGATCTTCGTGGCGCCGTGCCGCACGCTGAGGTCGGCCAGCGTCTCCGTGAGCGCGGAGAACGCCACCGGGTCGGCGAGCAGCGGCGTGATGTCCTTGAACATCACGCCCGGCACCGGGTAGTCCGGGACGTCACGGATGCGGCTGAGCAGCAGCTCCGTGACGCCTGCGAGCTCGGTCATCGGCGCTTCCCGGAAGGACGGCCCTTGCCGCGGCCGCGCGAGGCGGGCTGGGTGCGGGGGCCGACGACGGCCGGGGTGGCGTCACCGACGACGGCGTCCTGCGACTCCTCGCCATCGGCGGGCTCCTGCTCCGGTACGGACTCCCCCTTGGCGGCGGCCGCAGCGCGCTTGGCGAACACCCGCTTCTTGAGAGCCTTCATCTGCGGCTCGCGCTCCTTGAAGTCGGCGACGAGCGGCGTGGCGATGAAGATCGAGGAGTACGCGCCGGCCGCGAGGCCGACGAACAGCGACAGCGAGATGTCGTTGAGCATGCCGGCGCCCAGGACACCGCCACCGATGAACAGCAGGCCCGCCACCGGGAGCAGCGCGACGACCGTGGTGTTGATCGAGCGCACCAGGGTGCCGTTGATGCTGCGGTTGGCGAGTTCGCTGTAGGTGTGCCCGGTCTGCTTGGTGATGTCCTTCGACTGCTCCTTCAAGCTGTCGAAGACCACCACCGTGTCGTAGAGCGAGTAACCGAGGATGGTCAGCAGACCGATCACCGTGCCCGGCGTGACCTCGAAGCCGACCAGCGCGTACACACCCACGGTGATGGTGATGTCGTGGATCAGCGCGATCAGTGCCGCGAGGGCCATGCGCCACTCGAAGGCGATGGCCAGGTAGACCACCACGAGCACCATGAAGATCGCCAGGCCCTGCCAGGCCTTGTTGGCGATCTGCTCACCCCAGCTGGGGCCCACCAGGTCGGCGTTGATGTCGCCGGCCTTGACGTCCAGGTCCTCGGCGAGCGCCTTCTTGATCTGGTCGGACTTCTTGATGTCCACGCCGGCGATCTGGATGCGCATACCGCTGTCGCCCAGCTTCTGGACGATCGCGTCGTGGCCGGACGCCTTCTCCGCGGACTCCTCGGCCTGGGAGACCGAGACGCTGGTCTTCGGAGTGTTGAAGACGGCGCCGCCCTCGAACTCGATGCCCATGTTCAGGCCGCGCACCGCCAGGCCGACGATGGCCACGATGGTGATCAGTATCGAGATGCCGTACCAGATCTTGCGCTTGCCGACGAAGTCGTAGCCGACCTCACCGCGGTAGAGCCTGGCGCCGAGATTGCCGAGCTTCGACATCTCACGCCTCCTTCGGGTCGACAGGGCCGGCGGGGGGAGCGGTGACGCGGCGGGACCGGCGCAGCGGGGGCTTGGCGCCGAGCCGCTCCGGGTCGAGACCGGACCACTTGTGGCCGCCCGCGAAGAACTTCTTCCGGGCCATGAGCGTCATCAGCGGCTTCGTGAAGAAGAAGACGACGACGACGTCGAGCAGGGTGGTCAGGCCGAGCGTGAACGCGAAGCCCTGCACCTTGCCGACCGTGACGACGAAGAGCACGGCGGCGGCGAGGAACGACACGAAGTCGGAGACCAGGATGGTGCGCCGGGCGCGCGGCCAGCCCCGCTCGACGGCGGGACGCAGCGTGCGGCCCTCGCGGATCTCGTCCCGCACGCGTTCGAAGAACACGATGAAGGAGTCCGCCGTGATGCCGATCGCGACGATCGCACCGCAGACCGCCGGGAGGTTCAGCGCGAACTTGATGGTCGGGCCGAGCAGCGTCATGATCGTGTACGTCAGCGCCGCGGAGACCAGAAGGCTCGCGATGGCGATGAGCGAGAGGCCGCGGTAGTAGGCCACCAGGTAGATGATGACCAGCGCGAGGCCGATGGCGCCCGCGATGAGGCCCGCCTCCAGCTGCTCGCCACCGAGGGCCGGGCTGACCGTGGTGACGCTCTGCTCTTGGAAGGTGAGCGGCAGGGCGCCGTACGAGAGGACGTTCGCCAGGTCCTTCGCGGACTGCTGGTTGAAGCTGCCGGAGATCTCCGCGTTGGCGCTCAGCGTGGTGTTGACGCTGGGGGCGGAGACGACGTCACCGTCGAGGACGATCGCGAACTGGTTCTGCGGGGGCTGCTGCTGCGAGAGCTTGCTGGTGACCTCGGCGAACTTCTTCGAGCCGCCCTTGGTGAAGTCCATGTTGACGACCCAGGCACCCGACGCCTGGTTGATGGTCGCCTGCGCCTTCTTGACGTCCTTGCCGTTCACCTCGGCCGGGGCGAGGATGAACTTGTCCCACGACTTGCCGTCGGGGCTCTTGCCGCACGCGATGGTGGGCTCGGAGGGCTTGATGCCCTGGCCGGCCTCGACCCGGGCCTTCTTGTCGGTGCAGTCCAGCTTGGTGAACTGCTCCTGAAGCTTGGCGGTGGCCGGGTCGGGAGCCGGCGTCTCGTCGTTCTTCTTGCCGTCCTTGCCGTCCTTGCCCTTGTCCGAGGCGGACGGCGTCGGGTCGGCCTTCAGGGCCTCGCTGACGGCGCGGCCCTGGGGCGACGCGGAGGAGTTCGGGGAGTTCGCCCCGTCCTTGTCCGTGGCCTTGTCCGTCGCCTTGTCGGTGGCGTTGTCGGTGGCCTTCTCCTTCTCCTTGTCCGTACCGGACGAGGAGCTGGGGGACGGCTCGGGCGTGGGAGCGCCGCTGGTCTGCGTGATCACCGGACGGAAGTAGAGCTGAGCGGTCGTACCGACCTGCTCGCGCGCCTGCTTCTCGTTCGAACCCTTGGGGATGTTGACAATGATGTTCTTGTCGCCCTGGGTCTGAACCTCGGCCTCGGAGACACCCAGGCCGTTGACGCGGTTGTTGATGATGTCAACCGCGGTGTTCATGTTGGTCGGGTTGATCGCGTTCTTCTGACCGGGCTCGTTCTTCGCCTCGAGCGTGATGCTCGTGCCACCGGCGAGGTCGATGCCCAGACGAGGCGTGGTGTGCCCGGAAAGGAACATTCCCCCGGTCAGCGCCACGAGGGCGATCAGGATGAAGACCAGCGAGCGTCCCGGCTTGCCCGGCGCGCTCTGCCTTCGGCCCTTCTTCGGTGCTGCCACCTTCTCGTTCTCCCTGTCCAACCGCCCGGCGTCCGGTCCGCCCCCCGTTGCGGTGCGGGGAGGTCCGGGCGAGCGGCCATGAAGTGGTGTCGAGATTCGGCGCGAAATGCACGTGATCCGGGGCCCGTGGAGCGCGAGCGGCGCGCCCACGGGCCCCGGCCGTGACTACTTCGCGTCGGACTCGCCGTCGGTCTTCTTCGGCTGCGCGTCGTCGGCCCCGGCGGCCACGTCCTTCTTGCCGAGGTCGATGGGCGAGTCGTCGGAAGCGTCGGCGGGCTCGTCGGTCTCGGTCAGGGAGGAGGCGTCGTCCGGAACGACGGGGGCGTCCTCGTTCAGGTCGTCCTCGGTGCCGTGCACGATGCGGTTGTACTCGTCGTCGGCCAGGACGGCGCCGATCGAGTTCTTCGCGTACACCGCGTGGACACCGGGAGCCACCTCAAGGAGGACGGCTTCGTCGTGAACCTCCTTGACGGTGGCGTACATGCCACCGATCGTGCGGATGCCGGTGCCGGGCTGCATCTCGTTACGCATCTGCGCGGCGGCCTGCTGCTTCTTCTTGGCAGACCGGGTCATCAGGAACATGGCCCCGATGAGCACGATGAACGGGAGGAGGGTCACGATATTCACGGGACGGAGTTTCCTTCGCACGACCGCGCAGGTAAGCGGCCATTGGGATGGGGGTGGGTACACCGCCCGCAAGGGCGGCATCGGCGGAGTCTAAGCGAGTCCGCACCTAACGAACAACGCTCAGCATGGCACCGCAGTTCCTGAGGGGTCGACTATCCGCGCCGTTGACCTTCGGCGGTGGCGCCGGCGCGCCGTTGTCACGTCCCGAACAGGTCCTGTTGTCCCTTACCGCCCGCCTGCCGTGGGGGCACCAGGCCGAGGTGCGCCCAAGCCGCGGGCGTCGCGACCCGGCCGCGCGGAGTCCGGGCGAGCAGCCCCTCCCGTACCAGGAAGGGCTCCGCCACCTCCTCGACCGTCTCGCGCTCCTCCCCCACGGCGACCGCGAGCGTCGACAGGCCGACGGGGCCGCCGCCGAACAACTTGAGCAGGGCTTCCAGGACGGCCCGGTCGAGACGGTCCAGGCCGCGTTCGTCCACCTCGTAGACCGCGAGGGCCGCGCCGGCGATGTCGCGGTCGATCCGGCCGTCGGCCTTGACCTGGGCGTAGTCCCTGACGCGGCGCAGCAGGCGGTTGGCGATACGGGGCGTGCCGCGCGAGCGGCCCGCGATCTCGGCGGCGCCGGCCGGGTCGATCTCCACGTCGAGCAGTTGCGCGGAGCGGTGGACGACCCGCTCCAGCTC
This sequence comes from Streptomyces sp. NPDC093510, assembly GCF_040683555.1. Lineage (NCBI taxonomy): Bacteria > Bacillati > Actinomycetota > Actinomycetes > Kitasatosporales > Streptomycetaceae > Streptomyces > Streptomyces sp. NPDC093510. Next base: position 32,646 of record NZ_JBFBEE010000019.1, on the reverse strand, counting down.
GGCCGGTTCGTAGAACTCCATGTGCGCGGTGAACCCGAAGCGGTCGCGCAGCGGCGGCGGCAGCAGGCCCGCGCGGGTGGTGGCGCCGACCAGGGTGAAGGGCGGCAGTTCGAGGGGGATGGCGGTGGCGCCGGGGCCCTTGCCGACGATGACGTCGACGCGGAAGTCCTCCATGGCCATGTAGAGCATTTCCTCGGCGGGCCGCGACATCCGGTGGATCTCGTCGAGGAAGAGGACCTCTCCCTCCTGGAGGGAGGAGAGGATCGCGGCGAGATCGCCGGCGTGCTGGATGGCGGGGCCGCTGGTGATGCGGATCGGTGCGGCCATCTCGGCGGCGATGATCATCGACAGGGTCGTCTTGCCGAGGCCGGGGGCTCCGGAGAGCAGTACGTGGTCGGCGGTGGCGCCACGCGCGCGTGCCGCCCGCAGAACAAGGTCGAGCTGCTCGCGGACCTTCTCCTGGCCGATGAACTCGCCGAGGTCCTTGGGGCGCAGGGCGGCCTCGACCGCCTGGTCCTCGCCGCCGGCGACAGAGTCCACCAGCCGCTCCCCGGCGGGCCCGACGAGCCGCTCGGCCGCGCCGGCAGCGTCGTCGGTCGTGTCGTCCCAGTTCATGCGGTGTGCCTCGCGATGCGGTTCAGGGGGCGGAGGGCCGGCGCGTGAGCGCTCAGCGGGTGCGGTTCAGGGTCTGGAGCGCGGCCTTGAGGAGTTGGCCGACCTGCGGGGTGCCCCCCGTGGCCTCGGCCTGCGGGGTGACGGCGGTGACGGCCTCGTCGGCCTCGCGCGTGGCGTACCCGAGGCCGATGAGGGCCGCGTGCAGCTGCTCGCGCCAGCCGGAGGTGACGGCCGTGCCGATCGCGGGGCCGCCGGTGCCGAGGGGCTCGCCGAGGCGGTCCTTGTACTCCAGGAGGAGCTTCTGGGCGCCCTTCTTGCCGATGCCGGGGACGGCGGTGAGCGCCTTCTCGTCGCCGGTGGAGACCGCGCGGCGCAGGGCGTCGGGGCTGTGCACGGCGAGCATGGCCTGGGCGAGGCGCGGGCCGACGCCGCTCGCGGTCTGCAGCAGCTCGAAGGTCTGGCGCTCGTCGTCGTCCGCGAAGCCGTACAGGGTGAGGGAGTCCTCCCGGACGACGAGGGACGTGGCGAGTTTGGCCTGCTGGCCGACGCGGAGCGTGGAGAGCGTGTTCGGCGTGCACTGGACGGCCATGCCGATGCCGCCGACCTCGACCACCGCGGTATCGGGGGCGAGGGCGGCTACGGGGCCGCTGACGAAGGCGATCATGCGGTACGGCCTTTCTGTGCTGTGGCGGTCTTGGCCGCGTGCTGGGCGACGGCCTGCTGGAGGCGGTTCTGCGCCACGGCCTGCTGCAGGCGGTTCTGCGCGGGGGCGCGCCAGATGTGGCAGATGGCGAGGGCCAGGGCGTCCGCGGCGTCGGCGGGTCTGGGCGGTGCGTCGAGCCGCAGGAGACGGGTGACCATCGCGCCGACCTGGGCCTTGTCGGCGCGGCCGCTGCCGGTGACGGCGGCCTTGACCTCGCTGGGGGTGTGCAGGGCGACGGGGATGCCGCGGCGTGACGCGCAGAGCATGGCGACGGCGCTGGCCTGGGCGGTGCCCATGACCGTGCGCACATTGTGCTGGCTGAAGACCCGCTCGACGGCGAGGACTTCGGGGCTGTGCTCGTCGAGCCACTGCTCGATGCCCTGCTCGATGGCGACGAGACGGAGCCCCAACTCCGCGTCGGCCGGGGTGCGCACGACCCCGACGCCGCGCATGGTCAACGGTCGTCCGGCGACGCCCTCGACGACACCGACACCGCACCGGGTGAGTCCGGGGTCCACCCCCAGTACGCGCATGAGCGGCCCCTCCCCATCCCTCGCGGCAGCGATCTCTGACGTCACGCAGGCTATCCGCTGGCACCGACAACAGCGGCGGGCCGGTGGACGTGTGTCCCACCCGGCCCGCCGAAACCGCGTCGCTCGCGGCAGCGCTACGCGTCGACCTTCGCCATGACCTCGTCGGAGACGTCGAAGTTGGCGAAGACGTTCTGCACGTCGTCGCTGTCCTCCAGGGCGTCGATCAGCTTGAAGATCTTCCGGGCGCCGTCCTCGTCCAGCTCGACCTGCATGGTCGGGACGAAGTTGGCGTCGGCCGAGTCGTAGTCGATGCCGGCCTCCTGGAGGGCGGTGCGGACCGCGACCAGGTCGGTGGCCTCGCTGAGCACCTCGAAGGTCTCACCGAGGTCGTTGACCTCTTCGGCGCCCGCGTCGAGGACGGCGCCGAGGACGTCGTCCTCGCTCAGCTCACCCTTGGGGACGATGACGACGCCCTTGCGGTGGAAGAGGTACGAGACGGAGCCCGGGTCGGCCATCGAGCCGCCGTTGCGCGTCATGGCGACGCGCACGTCGGAGGCGGCGCGGTTGCGGTTGTCGGTGAGGCACTCGATGAGCACCGCGACACCGTTCGGGCCGTACCCCTCGTACATGATCGTCTCGTAGTCGGCGCCACCGGCTTCAAGACCGGCGCCGCGCTTGACCGCGGAGTCGATGTTCTTGTTCGGGACCGAGCTCTTCTTGGCCTTCTGGATGGCGTCGAAAAGGGTCGGGTTACCGGACACGTCGGCGCCGCCCGTGCGGGCCGCGACCTCGATGTTCTTGATCATCTTCGCGAAGAGCTTGCCGCGCTTGGCGTCGATCACGGCCTTCTTGTGCTTCGTCGTAGCCCATTTAGAGTGGCCGGACATCTGCCTGTCTCCTTCGCGTTACCCAACAACCAGTACGAACTCTCCCAGACCTTAAGGCTCCGGGGGGATCCCACGAGATCCTACAAGGATCCCGCGCGCCGGTTACCCCGCGCCATCTCCACGAACAGCGCGTGGATCCGGTGGTCACCCGTCAGCTCGGGGTGGAACGACGTGGCGAGCGCGTTGCCCTGGCGCACGGCGACGATGTGGCCCTCGTGCTCGGCGAGCACCTCGACCTCGGCGCCGACGGACTCGACCCAGGGCGCGCGGATGAAAACGCCCTCCACGGGGGCACCTTCGACGCCCTTGACGGCGACGGCCGCCTCGAACGACTCGTTCTGCCGCCCGAAGGCGTTGCGCCGCACGATCATGTCGATGCCGCCCACCGTCTCCTGGCCCGAGCGCGGGTCGAGGATCTTGTCGGCGAGCATGATCATGCCCGCGCAGCTGCCGTAGACCGGCAGGCCGTGCCGCACGCGCGCGCGAAGGGGCTCCATCAGGCCGAAGAGGGTGGCCAGCTTGGAGATGGTGGTGGACTCGCCGCCCGGGATGACCAGGCCGTCGACCTCGGCGAGCTCTTCGGGGCGCCGGACCGGCCTGGCCACGGCGTCCGCCGAGGCCAGGGCGATCAGGTGCTCCCGTACGTCCCCCTGGAGTGCGAGGACGCCCACTACAGGAGTGGTCATCACCAGCCCCGGTTCGCGTAGCGCTCGGCCTCGGGCAGGGTGTCGCAGTTGATGCCGACCATGGCCTCGCCGAGGTTGCGGGAGGCGTCGGCGATGACCTTCGGGTCGTCGAAGAACGTGGTGGCCTTCACGATGGCGGCGGCGCGCCTGGCCGGGTCGCCGGACTTGAAGATGCCGGAGCCGACGAAGACGCCCTCGGCACCGAGCTGGCGCATCAGGGCGGCGTCGGCCGGGGTGGCGACGCCACCGGCGGAGAAGAGGACCACGGGGAGCTTGCCGAGCTCGGCGGTCTCCTTGACCAGCTCGTAGGGAGCGCGCAGGTCCTTGGCGGCGGCGTACAGCTCGTTGTTGTCGTAGCCGCGAAGACGGGCGATCTCGTTCTTGATCTGGCGCAGGTGACGGACGGCCTCGACGACGTTGCCGGTGCCGGCCTCGCCCTTGGAGCGGATCATGGCCGCGCCCTCGGCGATGCGGCGCAGGGCCTCACCCAGGTTGGTGGCGCCGCACACGAAGGGGGTCGTGAAGGCGAACTTGTCGCTGTGGTTGACCTCGTCGGCCGGGGTGAGGACCTCGGACTCGTCGATGTAGTCGACGCCGAGGGACTGCAGGACCTGCGCCTCGACGAAGTGGCCGATGCGGGACTTGGCCATGACCGGGATCGAGACGGCCTCGATGATCTCTTCGATCATGTTCGGGTCGGACATCCGCGCCACGCCGCCGTCCTTGCGGATGTCGGCGGGCACCCGCTCCAGCGCCATGACGGCGACGGCGCCGGCGTCCTCGGCTATCTTCGCCTGCTCGGCGTTGACGACGTCCATGATCACGCCGCCCTTGAGCTGCTCGGCCATGCCGCGCTTCACGCGCGCGGTGCCGGTCTCGGGCGTCGGGTTGCTGCTGGAGGGGGAGCTGGACACGGAGTTGACCTCACTCGCTGAAGAGGATTTCTACAGCTCCGAGGAAACGCCCGGCGACCAGGCCACAGCAAGGGCCAATGGATGACCGGTGGCTCATTTTCCGGGGACGCGCCTGGTCAGGGCCGTGCTGACCAGCCTCTTGTGCCTCTACGTAGTCGCACGGTCGGCCAGCGCCGTCGGCGGCTCGTCGTCCATCTCGAAAGCCAGCGGGAAGGGCGCGTGCCCGGCCAGCCGGAACCAGCGGACCGTGCGGTGGCGGCGCAGGGCGCGGGCGGCGCGCACGGAATCGTTGTGGAAGCGCCGGGCCATCGGCACCCGGCGTACGGAAGCGGCCAGCTCGGTGGCCGCCTCGTCCCCGCCCGGGGCCTCGCGCACCGCCTCGACCTGCTGGACCTCGCCGAAGATCGCCCGCAGTGCCTGGCTGAGCTCGCTCTCGGCGACCTCGCGCTGTTCCTCCTCCGCCTGCCGGGCCGCGTGTGCCGCTTCGTAGAGCACGATCGAGGCAGCGGGGTCGAGCACGCCGGAGGTGGCCAGTTCCTGGGCGACCGAGGCGCGGCGCAGCAGTTGGGCGTCGAGGGCCGCACGGGCCGCGTCGATGCGCGCGTGCAGCCGGTCGAGCCGTCCGGCGGTCCAGCTCAGGTAGAGGCCGACCGCGAAGAGGGCTACCGCGATCCAGATCAAAGTGGAGGTCACGGACGTTCAGGCTAGTCGCCCCGCGGCCACCGGTCCGCCACCGGGCACCCGCGGGGCGCCGGAGCGCGGCGTCACGCCGGACGGAACCCGGGCGTAACGCCGGACGGCAGCGCGCGGAGCGTCAGGTACGGGTGAGCCCGAACCGCGCCCGCAGCCCCACCCTCTCGTCCTCCGCGACCGATGCCGCGCCGTCCGTGACCGTCTCGTACACCGCGAGGATGTCGGAGCCGACCGTCGACCAGTCGAAGCGCCGCACGTGCGCGCTGCCGCGCTCGCGCAGGCCCTCGCGGCGCTCGGGGTCGGAGAGGAGGCGGACCGCCGACTTGGCGAGGGACTCCGCGTCCTCGTTGCCGAACAGCTCGCCCGCCGCGCCCTGGTCGAGGACCTGCGCGAAGGCGTCCAGGTCGCTGGCGAGCACGGGGGCGCCCGCGGACATCGCCTCGACGAGGATGATCCCGAAGCTCTCGCCGCCGGTGTTGGGGGCGACGTACAGGTCGACGCTGCGCAGCAGGCGCGCCTTGTCCTCGTCGCTGACCATGCCGAGGAACTCCACCCGGGGGCGCAGCTCGGCGGGGAGCGAGGCCACCGCCTCCTCCTCGTCGCCGCGCCCTGCGACCAGCAGGCGGGCGTCCGGGCACTCGGCGAAGATCCGCGGGAGCGCCTTCATCAGCACCGGGAGGCCCTTGCGGGGCTCGTCGATGCGCCCTATGAAGCCGATCGTGCCGCCCTGCCACTCGGGCTTGGGCTCGGCCTTCGCGAAGAAGTCGACGTCGACGCCGTTCGGGATGACGACCGCGTCGCCGCCGAGGTGCTCGACGAGGGTGCGGCGCGCGTACTCGCTCACGGCGATGCGCGCGCTGATCTTCTCCAGGGCGGGCTGCAGGATCGGGTACGCGGCGATCATCGCCCGGGAACGCGGGTTGGACGTGTGGAACGTCGCGACGATCGGGCCCTGCGCGGCCCAGCAGGTGAGCAGCCCGAGGGAGGGCGAGGTGGGCTCGTGGATGTGGATGACGTCGAAGGTGCCGTCGTGCAGCCAGCGGCGCACCCGCGCGGCCGACAGGAACCCGAAGTTGAGGCGGGCCACCGAGCCGTTGTAGGGCACCGGAACGGCCCGTCCCGCCGATACGACGTACGACGGGAGGGGTGTCTCGTCGTCGGCCGGAGCGAGGACGGAGACCTCGTGCCCGAGGCGGATGAGGTGCTCCGCCAGATCGCGGATGTGGAACTGGACGCCGCCCGGCACGTCCCACGAGTACGGGCAGACGATGCCGATCTTCACGAGGACTCCCCCGACCGGTGGACCGCGGCGTCGTCAGTGTCGTCATCGGAGGGGGGCTCCAGGTCGGCGAGCCACAGTCGCTGCAGCATGTGCCAGTCCTCCGGATGGTCGGCGATACCGGTGGCGAAGGCGTCGGCCAGCGCCTGTGTCATGGCAGACGTCTTCTCGACGCGGGTGCCTGTCTCGGGGACGTCGACGGGCGGGTGGACGCGCCCCTTCATGACGGACGTGTCGTCATACCAGAGGGTGACGGGCAGCAACAGCGCGCCGGTCTGCTGGGCGAGCAGTGCGGGCCCGGCGGGCATCCGGGCGGTCTCTCCGAAGAACTTGACCTCGACCCCGGAGGCCGACAGGTCGCGGTCCGCGACGAGACAGACGAGGCCGCCCGCGCGCAGCCGCCGCGCCAGCGTGCCGAAGGCGGCGCCTCCGGTGTGCGGGAGCACCTCCATGCCGAGGCTCTCGCGGTAGGCGACGAAGCGGTCGTACAGCGTCTCGGGCTTCAGGCGCTCGGCGACCGTCGTGAAGGGGGTTTCCAGTTTGGTGGTGACCCAGGCGCCCGCGAGGTCCCAGTTGCCCAGGTGGGGCAGGGCGAGGACGACGCCCTTGCCGGCGGCGAGCCCGTCGGTCAGGTAGTGGATGTCCTTGACGTCGACGCCGTCCGCGACGCGGTCCCTGCTCCAGGACGGCAGCCGGAAGGATTCCATCCAGTACCGCAGGTAGGACCGCATGCCCGCCTTGGAGAGCTCGGCGAGCCGCTGCGGGCTCGCGTCGGGCACCACGCGCGCGAGGTTGGACTCCAGCCGCAGCACGCCCTTGCCCCGGCGCTTCCAGACCGTGTCGGCGATGGTCCTGCCGAGCCGCTCGGCGGCCGGCTCGGGGAGCTTCTTGACGGTGCTCCAGCCCAGGCCGTACAGCGCGTCGGTGAGTCGGTCCTTCACTGCGCGGCCTCACTCTCCTGCGTCTCGGCGGCCGTGGCGGCGTCCGCCTCCGCGGCCTCGCGGCGCACGGTCACGACGCGCTGGACGAGGGTGACCATGCTGCCGGCCGCGACGATCCACAGGGCGATGGGCAGCAGGACCTGGATGCCGGGGACGCCGAACTTGTGGAGGCCCGCGAGGCCCGCGGCGACCAGCGAGATCACCAGGCGCTCGGCGCGCTCGACCAGGCCGTTGACGGCGACGGGCAGGCCGATGGCCTCGCCGCGCGCCTTCGTGTACGAGACCACCTGGCCGCTCGCCAGACAGATGATGGAGACGGCGCAGAGGATGTTGTCGTCGCCCGATCCGGCGTACCAGAGGGCGAGCCCTCCGAAGATCGCGCTGTCGGCCACCCGGTCGAGCGTCGAGTCCAGGAAGGCGCCCCACCGGCTGGAGCGGCCGAGCTGGCGGGCCATGTTGCCGTCGACGAGGTCCGAGAAGACGAACAGGGTGATGACGATCGTTCCCCAGAAGAACTCTCCCCGGGGGAAGAAGACCAGCGCTCCCGCCACCACACCGGCCGTGCCGATGAAGGTGACCGCGTCGGGGCTGACCCCGCGGCGGATGAGAAACGCGGCGAACGGTGTGAGGACACGCGTGAAGAATGCACGCGCGTACTTGTTCAGCATGGCCTTCCCGAGGGTTCGGTGCGCCGTGCGGCCCCGTTGGCCACCGACCGGCCCATCGTAGTCACGCCCTTGACGGACCGGCTCGCCCCCTCACGATCGCGTACGACGTATGGACGCAGAGTGACCCGAGTGGAAAGCTCGAAAGCAGGACGGGCGCCGCCGGAGCCGCCCCGCACTTGGGCCCCGCGTGTCCGTGAGCAGCCAGCATCCCCGAGGGGGCTGAGCCTCCTCATCGTGCACGTAACCGGGAGGCCAAGGCATGGGCGACAAGGCAAGTGCACACCCCGGAGCCGCCGGCAGGGCAACAGCGGCCGACCACCCCGCGTCCGTACGGAATGTGGTGCTGGTCGGCCACAGCGGATCGGGCAAGACGACTCTGGTGGAGGCCCTCGCGCTGACCGCGGGGGCGGTGAACCGGGCGGGCCGCGTGGAGGACGGTGGCACCGTCTCCGACTACGACGACATAGAGCACCGGCAGCAGCGCTCGGTGCAGCTGTCCCTGGTACCCGTCGAATGGGACGGATTCAAGATCAATCTGTTGGACACCCCCGGGTACGCCGACTTCGTCGGGGAGCTGAGGGCCGGTCTGCGCGCGGCGGACGCGGCCCTTTTCGTCGTCTCGGCGGCGGAGGGCATCGAGGGCATCACCGGCGCGACCCGCATGGTGTGGGAGGAGTGCGCGGCGGTCGGCATGCCGCGCGCCATCGTGGTCACCCACCTGGAGTCGGCCCGCGCGGACTTCACCGAGATGACCCGCACGTGCGCCGAGGCGTTCGGCGCCGACGACCCCGACGCCGTACTGCCGCTGTACCTGCCGCTCCACGGCGCGCAGGGGCCGGACGGCCACGCCCCGGTGACCGGCCTGATCGGGCTGCTGTCGCAGCGGGTCTTCGACTACGCGTCCGGTGAGCGCAAGGAGTCCGAGCCGGGCGAGGACCAGCTGCCGCTGATCGAACAGGCCCGCAACACCCTGATCGAGGGGATCATCGCCGAGAGCGAGGACGAGTCCCTCATGGACCGCTATCTCAGCGGCGAGGCCATCGACTTCAAGACACTCGTGGACGACCTGGAGCGGGCGGTCGCGCGCGGCATCTTCCATCCGGTGCTCGCCGCCGCGCCCGCCGCGGAGGGCGCCCGCCAGGGCATCGGCACGGTCGAGCTCCTGGAGCTCATCACGGGCGGTTTCCCGACCCCGCTGGAACATCCGGCACCGGCCGTGACCACCCCCGACGGCAGGCCGCGGCCCGCGCTCACCTGTGATCCCGAAGGACCCCTGGCGGCCGAGGTCGTGAAGACCGCGTCCGACCCGTACGTGGGCCGGATCTCGCTCGTACGCGTCTTCTCCGGAACCCTGCACCCCGACGCGACCGTGCACGTCTCCGGGCACGGCCTGGCCGACCGCGGCCACGAGGACCACGACGTCGAAGAGCGCGTCGGCGCGCTCTCCTCCCCCTTCGGCAAACTGCAGCGCACCCTCACCCGGTGCGTCGCGGGCGACATGGCCTGCGTGGCCAAGCTGAACCGGGCCGAGACCGGCGACACCCTCTCCGCCAAGGACGACCCGCTCCTGATGGAGCCCTGGGACATGCCCGACCCGCTGCTGCCGCTCGCCATCCAGGCGCACAGCAAGGCGGACGAGGACAAGCTCTCACAGGGGCTGTCGCGGCTTGTCGCCGAGGACCCGACGATGCGGCTCGAACAGAACCAGAACACGCACCAGGTGGTCCTGTGGTGCCTGGGCGAGGCACACGCCGACGTGGCCCTGGAGCGGCTGCGCAGCCGGTACGGCGTCCAGGTCGACGTGGTGCCGCACAAGGTCTCCCTCCGGGAGACGTTCGCCGGGAAGTCGGGGGGCCGGGGCCGCCATGTGAAGCAGTCCGGCGGGCACGGCCAGTACGCGATCTGTGAGATCGAGGTCGAGCCGCTGCCGGGCGGCAGCGGCATCGAGTTCGTCGACAAGGTCGTGGGCGGCGCGGTCCCGCGGCAGTTCATCCCGTCCGTCGAGAAGGGCGTGCGCGCGCAGGCGGCGAAGGGCGTCGCCGCCGGGTACGCGCTCATCGACGTGCGCATCACGCTCCTCGACGGCAAGGCGCACTCGGTGGACTCCTCCGACGCCGCGTTCCAGACGGCGGGGGCGCTGGCGCTGCGCGAGGCCGCTTCCGGGGCGAAGATCCATCTGCTCGAACCGGTCGCCGAGGTCCAGGTGCTGGTCGGCGACGACTATGTGGGCGCGGTGATGAGCGACCTGTCGGGCCGCCGCGGCCGGGTGGTCGGCACCGAGCAGGCTCCCGGCGGGCGGACCATCGTGCGGGCCGAGGTGCCCGAGATCGAGATCGGCCGGTACGCGGTGGACCTGCGGTCCCTCTCCCAGGGCACCGCGCGTTTCCATCGCACGTACGCGCGCCACGAGCCGATGCCTCCCCAGCTCTCCGAGAGGATCCGCGAACAGGCGCAGGGCGCCTCTTAGTTGAACCGCCCGACAACCGGGGCCGCCCGCCTGCCCTCACGGGCGGGTGGCATTCCGCTGCCCCCTGACGGATGTCGGTGCTCCCGGATACGCTGATGACCTGATCAACGAATGCTCCGGGCGGCAACAGGTGTGCCGGAGAGGGAAGTCGGGAAGAGCCGCAGCAGCGAAGGCGTCGCGGCGATGGGGGCGGCAGTGGCGGACGATGTATTCGACTTCAGGCCCGGGGCCCAGGTTCCGCTCTCGGGCGCCGCGGGACAGACCGCGGCGACGCATGCCCTGGCCTCGGCCGCGTATCGCGACGGCGATGTCGACGGCATCCTGGCGGCCAACAGCGAGTGGCACAAGTCCGAGGTGAAGCCGGGCCTCTTCACTCTCTTCAAGCCGAACCTCGGCGAGGCGTTCGCGCGGACCGTGCAGGTGCGGATGCTGGGCGGCGGCCGCAATCCACTCATCCAGTCGTTCGGTACCGAGCCGCAGTCGGTCGTCGAGCACTGCCTCGCGGCGAACCGCATCCGCAAGGAGCGCGACAGCTGGCTGACCGCCGTGACGGTCCTGTGCGGCGTGCTGTTCCTGCCGGGCCTGCTCGTCTGGCTCCTCGTCTTCACCATCCGCAGGCAGGTCGCCAAGAGTGAGGACAAGCGCGCGGGCGCGCTCGCGACGGCCGTCCTGGTGGCCGTGGGCGTGCTCGCCGCCATCGCCCTCCTCAAGCTGCCGTTCGGCGGCTTCTGGGCCTGGTATCTGCGCGCGGCGATCGTGCTGCCCGTGGTGGGCTGGTTCTGGGCCAAGCAGATCGCCGAGCGCACCGCACGTGACCTGCGCGAGCGCTGGTCGAGCCTGCTCGCGGGCGGCGGCATCGGCGCCAAGATTCCCGAGGCGGTGCCCGGCAGCCCCGGCGAGACGGCCGCCGAGCGGCTCCGCCAGGGTCTGGCGAGGCTCTCCGCGGAGCAGCAGAGCAACTCCGTGTTCTACGCCGGGCCCAAGGGCATATTGGGCATGGGAACCCGCTGGGGCAGCTGGCAGCTGGCCGAGGAGCTGGCGCCCGCCGAGGCGGGCAAGGAGATCCACCCCTTCCGCAGCTGGGATGTCATACGCGCGGTGCACGACCAGCTGCGCATGCTGGAGCGTGGCCCGCTGCACACCGGCGGCTTCCCCACCCCGGACATAAAGCACTGGATCGTCTCCCCCATCGGCGAGAACGCCAAGGCGGTGTCCCGCCCCACGGGCACGGACGTCGAGGCCTTCCAGGTCCGCGGCCACGAGATACAGCGGATCTGCAACGAGCAGCAGTTCGGCAGCGGCAACCGCCACTACCTGGGCGTGCAGTTCACGCTCTGGGACGGCCAGTTGGTCATCACGATGCTGATCACGGTGACCGTGCTGCACGAGACACTGCGCATCGAGGTCACGGGCCACGCCCTGGGCCCGGTGCACTCGCTGTTCACCACCAAGCCCTCGCCCAAGACGAAGACGGTCGCCAAGCCGATCAGGTTCTGGGAGACCACCACGCGCAACCTGCCGCTGATCGACGCGGACGAGGTCGTGCGCCTCGCGGTCCGCGCCCCCTTCACCTGGTACCCGCCGCTCCTCGACTACCTCGGCGGCAAGCTGGTCCTGCCCGAGCCCTTCGGCCTGCGGCACGCCTGGGCGGACAAGCCGTGGCGGCACCGTTTCATGGCCGACGACGCGCTGCGCGCCGCCACGCCCGTGCTGCGCGTGGTGCACTCGGCGGCGATCAGGGTCCTCGACGAGAACGGCGTGAACACGGAGAAGTTCGGCGCACGCTCCGGCTTCCTCAGCGGGGCGATCCAGGACCCGATGCCAAGGAAGGCGGACGTGTACGACGCGTAGGGAGCGTGGGGCGCGTAGGGCGCGTAGGGCGTGTACGGACTAGAGGGCCGTGGGCCAGGCGTCCGCGAGCATCTTGCGGGTGTCGGCGAGCAGCTGCGGCAGCACCTTGGTGTGTCCGACCACGGGCATGAAGTTGGTGTCGCCGCCCCAGCGCGGGACGACGTGCTGGTGCAGGTGCGCGGCGATGCCCGCGCCCGCCACGGCTCCCTGGTTCATGCCGATGTTGAAGCCGTGCGCGCCGGACGCGGTGCGCAGCGCCTTCATCGCCTGCTTGGTGAGCTCGCCGAGCTCGGCGGTCTCCGGGCCCGTCAGGTCCGTGTAGTCGGCGACGTGCCGGTAGGGCACGACCATCAGGTGGCCGCCGTTGTACGGGTAGAGGTTGAGGACCGCGTACACGTGCTCGCCGCGGGCGATGACGAGCCCGTCCTCGTCGGACTTGGCCGGGATGGAGCAGAAGGGACAGCCGTCTTCGGCCCCCGGGCCCGTGGGCTTGTTCTCGCCCTGGATGTACGCCATCCGGTGGGGCGTCCACAGGCGCTGGAACGCGTCCTGCGACCCGACTCCGATCTGCTGCTCCGGCTCACTCGTCATGAGGTGCAGCATATGACTTCGCCCGTTCGGAGCGTGTCGGCGGGGCGGATACCCGCGGCCCCGCGGTGCAGCTTGGCCGATGATCTACGCGGTGCGGTCCGGCGCTGCTCGGCGCGGTGACCGGCTCGTTCTCGTCGTGGCCTGCTGCAGGTCTTCGCACGCGAGGGCGCCCCACAGGGGGTCGGGCACCCACGACACGAGGCCCCCGGGGAACACCCCGGGGGCCTCGTCACGCCTCGACGGCGACTGATCAGACCTGCGTCCGCTCCTCGACGACCTTCGCGATCTTCGCGATGGCCTCGTCGACGGGGATGCCGTTCTCCTGCGAGCCATCGCGGTAGCGGAAGGACACGGAACCGTTGTTCATGTCCTCGTCGCCCGCGATGACCATGAAGGGCACCTTGGCCTTCTGCTGGTTGCGGATCTTCTTCTGCATGCGGTCGGACGACGCGTCGACCTCGACCCGCAGCCCCTGGGCGCGCGCCTTCTCCGCGAACTCCTGGAGGTAGTCGACGTGGCCGTCACCGATCGGGATGCCGACGGCCTGCACGGGCGCGAGCCACGCCGGGAAGGCGCCCGCGTAGTGCTCGAGGAGCACGCCGAAGAACCGCTCGATGGAGCCGAACAGCGCACGGTGGATCATGACGGGCTGCTGGCGCGAGCCGTCCGCCGCCGTGTACTCCAGGTTGAACCGCTTGGGCTGGTTGAAGTCGACCTGGATCGTCGACATCTGCCAGGACCGGCCGATGGCGTCCTTGGCCTGGACGGAGATCTTCGGGCCGTAGTACGCGGCGCCGCCCGGGTCGGGCACCAGCGGCAGGTTCTGCTTCTCGGCGGCGAGCCGCAGCGCCTCGGTGGCCTCCGCCCAGTCCGCGTCCTCACCGATGAACTTGTCGGAGTCGTCGCGGGTGGACAGCTCCAGCTCGAACTCGTTCAGGCCGTAGTCGCGCAGCAGGTCGAGCACGAAGGTCAGGAGCGTGTCGAGCTCCTGCGGCATCTGCTCCTTGGTGCAGTAGATGTGCGAGTCGTCCTGCGTGAAGCCGCGCGAGCGGGTCAGGCCGTGCACGACGCCCGACTTCTCGTACCGGTACACGGTGCCGAACTCGAAGAGGCGCAGCGGCAGTTCGCGGTAGGAGCGCCCGCGCGACTTGAAGATCAGGTTGTGCATCGGGCAGTTCATCGCCTTGAGGCGGTAGTTCTGCTCGTCGAACTCGATGGGCGGGAACATGCCGTCCGAGTAGTGCGGCAGGTGACCCGAGATCTCGAAGAGCTTCTCCTTCGAGATGTGCGGGGTGTTCACGAACTCGTAGCCGGAGACCTCGTGGCGGCGCCTCGAGTAGTCCTCCATGACCTTGCGGATCACGCCGCCCTTGGGGTGGAAGACGGCGAGGCCCGGGCCGAGCTCCTCGGGGAAGGAGAACAGGTCCAGCTCGGAGCCGAGCTTGCGGTGGTCGCGCTTCTCGGCCTCGGCGAGGAACTCCAGGTGCGCCTTCAGCTCGTCCTTCGACGGCCACGCGGTGCCGTAGATGCGCTGGAGCTGCGGGTTCTTCTCACTGCCGCGCCAGTAGGCGGCGGCGGAGCGCATCAGCTTGAAGGCGGGAATGACGCGGGTCGTGGGCAGGTGCGGGCCTCGGCAGAGGTCCTTCCAGCACAGCTCGCCGGTCTTCGCGTCGAGGTTGTCGTAGATGGTCAGCTCGCCGGCGCCCACCTCGGCGTCGGCGCCGTCGGCGGCCTGCGCGGCGTTGCCCTTGAGGCCGATGAGCTCCAGCTTGTACGGCTCGTCGGCGAGCTCGACGCGGGCGTCGTCGTCGGTGGTGACGCGGCGCGAGAACTTCTGCCCCCGCTTCTGGATCTCCTGCATCTTCTTCTCGATGCGCTTGAGGTCCTCGGGGGTGAACGGCTCCTTGACGTCGAAGTCGTAGTAGAAGCCGTCCCGAATGGGCGGGCCGATGCCCAGCTTGGCCTCGGGGAAGAGCTCCTGCACGGCCTGCGCCATGACGTGCGCGGTCGAGTGGCGCAGGATGTTCAGGCCGTCCTCGGAGGAGATCTCGACGGGCTCGATCTCGTCGCCGTCCGCCACGGCGTACGCGAGGTCGCGCAGCTCACCGGCCACGCGCGCGGCGACGACGGTGCGCTCACCGGGGAAGAGCTCGGCGGCCGTAGTGCCCGTCGTCACCACGCGCTCTTCCCGCTCGGAATCGCGATGGATGATCACACGGACGTCTGACACCGGTCTCTCCTACCTGAAAGGGGGTGCGCCGCTCTCTGTCACGCGTGCGCAAGGGGAATCGTACCGAGCCGCGGGGCCCCGCCGCGAAACGGATCTCTCCGCACCCCCATCGCCCCCTTCATTACCCCCATCGACCCCTTCACTCCGTGCCGCACGCCTCCTCGAAGAAGTCTAGGTTCTCCTGGAGCGACTTCATGAGCCGGTCGCGCTCCGCGTCGTCCACCTGCACAGGCACCACCCCGGTCGCCCCGGTCAGCCTGCGGAAGCCGCCCCTGCTCTCCAGCCTCCCGTGCACCCGGATCGGCAGCCCGACCAGGTGGGCGTGGCCCGCGATGCGGTACGACTCCTCGTCCAGGGTCATCCTCACGTGCGGGACGTCGGCCCCCGCGATCACCCGGACGCGCACCGAGCCGTCCCCGCGCGGCGCCGCCCGCCGCATCCGCACCACGGCCCCGGTGATCCGCACCGGCACCGACGGCTCGGCGCGCAGGTACCACGCGCCCGCCTCACGCAGCGCCGCCAGGTCACCGGGCGAGAACTCGACGGGCTCGGCACCCGCCGCGCAGCCCTCGGGCACCCCGGCGCCCGGCGCCCACTCCACCGCGACGCGCGCCCCTTCCGTGCCGCGCACCAGCGACACGATCGCCTCGGTCAGCTCGTGGCTGACGCCCGCCTCGACCGCCCCGTCGAAGGCGTCCATGCCGCCGGTGGCGCGCCGGTAGTCGACGGCCTCCCGGGCCGCGTACAGCGCCTGGTGCAGCCGGACCGCGAGCGGCCGCCCGGTCACGACGGGGACGAAGGCGGTCAGCCGGCGCCCGCCGGTGGCGGGCCCCACCAGGACGTTCTCCAGAGACGCGGCGGCGGGCCCGCGGTGGCGCGCGCCGTGGTACCCGGCGCGGCCGCGCGCGGCGAGCGCCCCGGCGAGCAGCATCTGCCGCGCTGCGGAGCGCAGTTGTTCCTCCACGGGCCAGGTCGCGGTGTCCGCGGGCCCGACCGGCTCGTCGCGCCACCAGTGGATCTCGTCGCTGGGCACGGCGAGCCCGACGAGTACGTCGCGGGCCGCCGGCGAGCCGCTGCGGGTCAGCGCGACGAGCGCCTCGCCGATCAGGTCCTCGCAATCGGGGAACGCGCGGCTCTCGGGCACGAGCAGGCTGGTGCCGGCGCCGCCCGGGCCCGGCGGGGTCCACCGGGCATAGCGGCCGGGGGCACCGCCACGCCGCCGCCAGCCGTGCCGGGCGAGGAGCGCGCCGAGCACGGCGGGGTCGACGAGGGAGGGTTCGGGCGGCTGCGTCCACCGGGCCGCGGCCGGGGCGGGGTGCGGGCGGCCGGGAGGCAGGGGCTCGTCGTGGCCGAAGGGCTGGTCGAAGGGCTGGTCGAAGGGGCGGTGCATCAGGGCCTTCCTCCCGTCCCGACGCGCGTCATGATCTCGCAGAGGGCGCGGTCGTCGAAGATCCGCGAGGTCGGGACGCGCACGGTGGTCCTGCGCCGGCCGGTCACGGGGTGCCCGGCGAGGTTCGTCCAGTAGCAGCAGTGCCGCAGGTCGAGCCGGTCGTGGCCGGCGCGCAGCCAGTCGTCCTGGGACCGGGGCACGAGCATCACGACGAGGATCTTGTGGACCGAGACCGGGGTGCGGGCGAGCTTCTCCAGGTGTGCGTTGTCGAGCGTGAAGGAGAAGGCGGGCCCCGCCGGGTTCGGCGGTATCTGGTACGTGCACTTCAGCTGGACCTTGATGGTCACCTCGTCGTCGACCGTGTGTCCGGGCGCGCTGTGACTGACGTGCCAGTCGATGCCGTTGTCCGGGAACGGCTGGGAGAGCGAGCAGCCCGCGGCCGCCGCGACGGCGTGCAGGTAGCCCACCTGAAGCGTCTCCATACAGGCGGTGGTGGCGAGTGTGCCGCGCGGCGGTGCGATCCGCCCGGGCAGCAGCCCACCCTGTTCGGGCTGCGCGAGCGCCATGGTCAACAAGCCTTCCGAACCCGGTTGTTCCTCGCTCGGGCCGTCAATTCCGAAGCCCCGTACCTCTGTTGTCTCCGGGCCGCGTACAGCGCAAACGGCCCGGGTATCACCGTCGTGGGCAGGGGACCGAACGTCATCTGCCGGGACTGATCGAGGAGTTGCAGCGCCATGACGTGCTGGTACGAGGGCCCCTTGGCCGCATTCGACACGGAGACCACGGGCGTCGACGTCGAGACCGACCGGATCGTGTCGGCCGCCGTCGTCGTCCAGCAGGGCGCGGGCACCCGGCCGCGCATCACCCGCTGGCTGGTGAATCCGGGCGTACCCGTGCCCGAGGCCGCCACCGCGGTGCACGGGCTGACGGAGGATCACCTGCAGCGCACCGGCCGCTGGCCCGCGCCGGTGATGGAGGAGATAGCGCGCGATCTGGCCGAGCAGGGCGCGGCGGGGCGGCCGATCGTGGTGATGAACGCGCCGTTCGATCTGACCATCCTGGACCGGGAGTTGCGCAGGCACCGCGCCTCGTCGCTCAGCCGCTACATGGAGGGTTCATCGCTGTGCGTGGTCGACCCTCGGGTCCTGGACAAGCACCTGGACCGGTACCGCAAGGGCCGCCGCACGCTCACCGACCTGTGCGCGCACTACGAGGTGGAGCTGGCCGACGCCCACGACGCGGCGGCGGACGCGCAGGCGGCACTCGATGTGGTGCGCGCGGTGGGGCGCCGTTTCGCGGAGCGCCTGGAGCGTCTGTCGCCGGCCGAACTGCACACGCTGCAGGCGGTCTGGCACGCGGCGCAGGCGCGTGGTCTGCAGGCGTGGTTCGCGAAGAGCGGCACGCCGGAGGCCGTGGACCCGGCGTGGCCGCTGCGTCCCGAACTGCGGGCGGCCGCCTGAGGCGGGGCCTCGGCGGGCAAGAAAAAACCGGTCCGTCTGCTGACGGACCGGCATTCTCCGGGTGGGCGATACTGGGTTCGAACCAGTGACCTCTTCGGTGTGAACGAAGCGCTCTCCCACTGAGCTAATCGCCCGGGAACGCACTGAACAATACAGGTCCTGGCGCCGTTCCTTCAAACCGCTGCCAGCCGGGCCGCGAGCCCTCTCCGTCCGGCGCGCATCATCAGGGCGTGGTTGAGCAGGAACAGGGGGCGCCCCGGGAGGGCGAGGCGCCTCATCAAGGGCCTGCGCACGTCGACCTCCTGGTCGTAGCGGGCCCGCGCCCCGGTGGGCGTGGCAGTGACGGTCCAGCGCGCCCAGCCGTCCAGGTCCCCCGTCATGCCGATCTCCAGGATTCCGGCGGCGGGGTCCCTGCGCCGTTCCTCCGCGGTGACGACCAGGTCGTACGGGAGGAAGGACCGGAAGCGGACGACGCCGCTGCGGTCGTCGAGCGGGTTCACCTCGCGGACCTGCGGCCACCACTGCGGATAGTCCTCCGCGCACTCCAGCGCGGCGTAGACACCGGAGGGTGCGCCTGGCAGGTCCCAGACGCTGCGGAATCGGTAGTGGCACCAGTCCATGGACCGAGTGTGCCCGCTCGCGCGCCGGATCTGAGTATCCGCCTGAGTACGCGCGCCCATGCCGTCCGGCGTGGCGCGGACCACACTCCCGGTCATGACGAACTTTCCGCCCCCCGCCGAGGAGCTCCGCCTCCTCGACCGGGAGCTGCGCCAATTGGAGGCGCACAGGACGCTGTTGCTGCAGCGCCGGGTCTGGCTGCTCGGCGTCCTGCGCGCGGCGGGACCGGCCGGGCCGCCCCCTCGCCCGGCCGGTCCGCCCGCACCGGCGGCCGCGCCGCCGAGCGCACAGAACGTCCTGCTGACACTGGGCGGGGTGCTCCTGACCGTCGCGGCGATCGCCTTCACGGTGGTGAGCTGGGGCCACTTGGGCATCGGCGGCCGCAGTGCGGTCCTCGCGGCGGTGACGCTGGCGGCGCTCGCCGTTCCCGCGCTCCTGCTGCGCCGTGCGCTGCGTTCGACGGCGGAGGCGGTGGCGGGCCTGGCGCTCGCGCTGACCGTCCTCGACGCGTACGCGCTGCGCTATGTGGCGCTTCCCGACACCGATGCCCTCGGTTACGCGGCCGGTGCCTCCGCGGTCCTCGCCGCGCTGTGGGCGGGGTACGGCCTGCTGCTCGGCGGGCTGCGCCTGCCGCTGCCGGCGGCGGTCGCGACGGCCCAACTGCCGCTGGTGCTGTGGGCGGGCGCCGCGGACGCGGGGGAGCACGCGGTGACGGCCGCGCTGCTCGTCACCGCGGCCTTCGACACGGCCCTCGCGCTGTGGGCGGGCGTCCGTTCCGTACGGGTCGTCGCCACGGCCGGTGCCTGTGTACTGGGTCTGTGGGGTGCGGCGGGCGCCGGCTGGCTCTCCGTGCAGGCCACTGACCCGGCCGGGGCGGCTCGCGCGGGCGTGCTCCTGCTGTTCGCCGCCGTGATCGCTCTGGCGGCCGCGTGGTGGGCGAAGGTTACGGAGGTCACGACCGGCACGGCGGCCTTCGGCGGCCTGCTCGTGGTGGCCGCGTCCGGTGGGGTGCTGCGGACCGCGCTGCCCGCGGCGTGGACGGTGCCGGTCCATCTGGCGTGCGGCGTCGCGCTGTTGGCGGTCGCCCGCACCGCGCTGCCCCGGCCGCTGCGGCGCGGGGTCGTGGCGGCATCGGGGGTGGTGCAGGGGCTCGCGGTGCTGTGGGCGCTCCCGGTCACCGGGGTGGCTCTGCTGGGGCCGTCCGGCTGGGCGACCCGGGTCTGGTCGGGCGCGCCCTCGGACGCGCGGGACGCCCTGCTGGTCGAGCTTCCCTTCGCTCATCCGCTCCTCGCGCCGCCTCGCCCAGCGGGCCGGCCGCCACGACGAGCACGGCGGCGACGGCCGCGAGCACCGGCGGCGCGGCGCGCGGCCCGCTACGGGGCGCCGGTGCTCGCCTGGTCGGCGGCCGTCGCGCTGCCGGCCGCGCTCCGGCTTCCGTACGCGGCCGGGGTGTCGGCGCAGATCGTGGTGACCGCGGTGCTGCTCGCCTTCGCCGTACGCGCCGCGTCCGCCGCGCCGGCCAGGACCGGCCCGGCCCTGACCGCCTCGGTCCTGGCGCTGCTGTCCTCGGTGAGCGTCGTCTTCCTCTCGCTGGCCACCACCACGGCCACCCTCACCACGCTGGGCGTGCTCACCGCGCTCCACCTCGCCGCCTGCGTGCGCACGGTGCGCGCTGCGGCGTCCCCCTCGGACACAGAGACGGACACAGCGGCGGGCACAGAGACGGGCACAGCAGCGGGCACAGCGGTGCTCACCGCCTGCGCGGCCCTCGCCCTAGCCACCGCGCTGGCCTGCGCCGCGGGCGCCGCGTGGGGTCTGCGCCCGGAGCACACCGGGCTGCTCACCCTCACGGTCCCGGCACTCGCCGCGCTCGCCGCCGCCCGTCTCGGCCGGCACCCGCTCACGGCACCCGTCGAGATCATGGCGGCCGCGTCCGGAACCGTCGCCGTCCTGCTCGCCGCGGACGACGCGCCCACACTGGCGCTCGCCCTCTCGCTCTGCGGGCTCATCGCGTCCGGCGTCGCGCTGCGTCCGGACCGCCGGTTCGTCGGGTACGCGGCCGGTGCGCTGTTCGTCCTGGCGAGCTGGGTCCGCCTCGCCTCGTGGGAGGTGTCGGCCCCGGAGGCGTACACGCTGCCGGTGACCGTGCCCGTGCTGCTCCTCGGCCTGCTGCGGCGGCGGCGCGACCCCGGAACCTCCTCCTGGACGGCGTACGGCCCAGGGCTCGCGGCGACGCTGCTGCCGAGTCTCGCGGCCGCGTGGAGCGACCCGTACTGGCAGCGTCCGCTGCTGCTCGGCACCGCGGCTCTCGCCGTGACGCTGGCGGGCGCCCACCACCGGCTGCGCGCCCCGCTCGCCCTCGGCGGCTCGGTCCTCGCCCTGACCGCGCTGCACGAACTGGCCCCTTACATCGTGCAGGTGGTGGACGCGCTGCCCCGCTGGCTGCCGCCGGCTCTCGCGGGACTGCTGCTCCTCGCCGTCGGCGCCACGTATGAACAACGCCTGCGTGACGCGCGCCGGTTGCGGAATGCGCTCGGCCGAATGCACTGATTCCGGGGCGCCGCCACGACAGGTGGCCGCAATGGACTCATATGTGGACCCGTCAATTCCCTTGAAAGGCACGGGAATACGAGAACGGCCCGGAGGCAAAAGCCTCCGGGCCGTAATCCGGGGTGGGCGATACTGGGTTCGAACCAGTGACCTCTTCGGTGTGAACGAAGCGCTCTCCCACTGAGCTAATCGCCCCGGGCGCAGAGAGAACATTACCGCATGTCAGCGGGTGCTCAGGACCGCCCCGGAGTCACCCGGAGGTCACTCCTTGATCTCCCACGGCATCGCGATGCCGAACTTCCACACGTAGATACCGACGAGCACGGCGACGATCACGAGGCCGACCGTCGTCAGGATGATGTTCCGGCGCCGCACCTTGGGGTCGAGCGCACGCTGTGCGGCCTCGGTGACCTTGCGCTTCGTCCAGCGGAGCACCAGCTGGGCCCAGACGAACTCGGTCGCCCAGATCGCCATGCCGCCGAAGATCACCAACCAGCCCGGACCGGGCAGGGGCAGCATGATGATGCCCGCCACGACGACCGCGAGACCCACGATGAAGACGCCGACCTGCCAGCTCAGATGCAGCGCCCTGCGTGCCTGGACGAATCCCGGCGCCCGCGAGCCGAGCGGCTGGTCGTGCTTGACTCCGGCGGCCGGATCGGTGACCTCCGCCGACTCGTTACTCCCCGTATTCATGCGGCCAAACCTTACCGGACGGAAACCGGTCACCGGAATGGGTGCACGAACAGACGGGACAACCCGCCATACGAGGCACCTAAAGACACGCAAAGCCCTCAGAGGGGTTTACAACGGCACCGTAGGTGGCATGTCGATTTCGCCGACGTGCGAATCCCCGAGCGCACACTGAGCGAAAGGCCCTGGCGCTTATGAACACCACGGTCAGCTGCGAGCTGCACCTGCGCCTCGTTGTGTCGAGCGAGTCCTCACTGCCTGTACCCGCAGGACTGCGGTATGACACGGCCGATCCCTATGCCGTGCACGCCACCTTCCACACCGGAGCCGAGGAAACCGTCGAGTGGGTGTTCGCCCGCGACCTCCTCGCCGAGGGCCTGCACCGGCCCACCGGTACCGGCGACGTCCGAGTCTGGCCGTCCCGGAGCCACGGTCAGGGCGTTGTCTGCATCGCCCTGAGTTCCCCGGAGGGCGAGGCTCTGCTCGAGGCCCCGGCGCGGGCCCTGGAGTCCTTCCTGAAGCGAACGGACGCAGCCGTGCCACCCGGCACGGAACACCGCCATTTCGATCTCGACACGGAGCTCTCACACATCTTGGCCGAGAGCTAAGCGCCACAAGGGCGCGTCGAGAACCGCCACCACGCCGTCCGACTCGGGGCGACGGCGCAAGCAGTCACGACACAACGACACAAGGCGAACAGATGCAGACACCGGCGCCGTCGCCGCGGACCTTCCGCGGCGACGGCGCCGGTGCGTCCCGTGGGGAAGCCGCTAGCATCGGCCAGCATCGGCGGGCATGAGCCCGACCTCCAGGCCAGGGAGCGAATCGTGCTGATCACCCACGACACCCGGTGTTCTCTCGACGCCGTGGTCGATCTGGTGAACACCGCACCGGAGACGAACGGCACAGACGGGCTCGCGGACGTGGCATCGCTCGGTGAATTCGTACGAAGCCACGACGTGAGCGACGTCGGAACGCTCACCGAGGGCGACCTCGCCGACGTCCACCGCATCCGCGCCCGCTTCGGGGAGGTCTTCGCCGACCCCGAGCCGCAGGCCGCGTCCACGATCCTCAACGAGCTGATCGCGACGGCGGGCACCACGCCCCGGCTCACCGACCACGACGGCTACGACTGGCACATCCACTACTTCGCCCCCGGGGCGTCCGTCGCGGACCACCTGGCGGCCGACTGCGGCATGGCCCTGTCCTTCTTCCTCGTCGCCGGGGAGCAGGAACGGCTGCGGCGCTGCGAGGCCCCGGACTGCCGGCACGCCTTCGTCGACCTCTCACGCAACCGCTCGCGCCGCTACTGCGACAGCCGCACCTGCGGCAACCGTCTGCACGTCGCCGCGTACCGCGCCCGCCGCAAGGAGGCCGCGGGCTAGCGCGGCCGCGGGGCCAGGGCCAAGGCCAAGGGCTAGAGCAGCAGCAGGTCGTGCAGCGAGGCCACGAGGATCAGAGTGCTGATCACCGCCAGGAAGATCATCAAAGGTGGCTGGGAGAGGGCGAACAGACAGCCCTGCCGCTCCCCGTCGCCGATGGGCCGCTCCGCTTCGCCGTCGGTGGCGTGCCGCTCTGCGTCGGCAGGTCGTCGCTCATGGGCCGGTGCCGCTTGCCTGCCGTCGTCCGGCGGGGCGGCATCGCCCTCTGTGGTGGTGTCCAGCATCTCGCGGTGATGATGACGCAGCCGACGGGCGGCCGCCCGCCAACACGCCCGGTCGGAGCGGGAGTTCGCCGGAACCCGTGAACAGGCGAAAGTCCAGCGTCCGGCACGTTCCGTCCATGGCTCACGGCCGCATTCCCTCGCCAGACTCGGCGGCACCGACCGCACTCGAACGAGGGAGCCGCTCATGTCCATGGAACGCAGACGGCTGTTGACGACCGCGCTCGGCATGGCGGCGCTCGCGGCCGCACCGCCCGGCGCCGCGTCGGCCGTCACCGGCCGCCCGGGCCCGTGGCACCGCGTCCCGCACCGCGGCATCCGCCCCGACGACCCGGACGGCCGCGCCCCGCTGCCGGGCCCGCGGCGCGGCTTCCGTTACGAGATGTCGTACAACGCCCGCGACCTGACGAGCCCCTGGCCGAACGAGCAGGACCACTCCCCCGACGCCGCGAGGACGCTCGACCTCCTGGAACGCGAGTACGGCCCCGGCGCGAACCTCACCCAGCTGTACTTCTACCTCTGGGAGTACGCGACCTCGACGATCCCGCGGAGCGCGCTCGACAACATCGAGAGCGTCTTCCGGGGACTGCGCGCCAAGGGGTACGCGGCCGTCCTGCGCTTCGTGTACGACGACGGGGTGCGGGAGAACCGGCGCTACACCGTGCAGGACGTCCAGCGGCACATCGGGCAGCTGGCGCCGCTGGTGGCACGCAACAGCGATGTCGTCGCGGTCTGGCAGGCGGGGTTCCTCGGCACCTGGGGCGAGTGGCACGGCAGTCACTACCGGCACGAGACGTATCCCGACGCCGTCACGGCCGTCATGACGACCCTCGTCGAGGCGTTGCCGCCCGGCATGCACACCCAGGTCCGGTACGCCGAGCAGCGCGACATGATCACCAACAGGGCGATCCTGGACCGCGTCGGATTCCACAACGACTACGTCACGCTCGGCGAGGGCCTCTGGGACTACTACGTTCCCGGCAACCCCGGCTGGCCGGCCTACCTCGACGTCTCACGGACGCGGATGGTGGACGGCGAGATGCCCTGGGACAAGGGGCAGAGCTCCGACCCCTACGCCTGGAGCACCGTCATTCCGGGGATCGCCGCGGCACGACGGCTGCAGACGCTCCGCTTCGACACCCTCTCCCTCGTGCACAACGCCACGGTCACGGTGCCGGGCTGGAAGGCCGCGCGGCTCACCGAGAGGCAGGCCGTGGAGGCCCGGCTGCCGGTCTCGGACGGGTACTTCGAGGACCGCCGGGGGCGTGCCGTGGCCCGCAGCCAGTTCGAGTACCTCCGCGACCACCTGGGCTACCGGGTGGAGGTGCGGGAGGCACGCTATGACCTGGGGGAGGCCCAGCGGCGCGGGCGGCTCCCGGTGGAGGTCGACGTGGTCAACCGCGGGTTCGCGCCGCCCAAGCATCCGCGTCCCGTACGGCTGGTCCTGCTGGACACGGCGGGGCGGACGGTGGCGTCGGCCGACACGGGGGCGGACTGGCGCGACTGGCTGCCCCAGGGGCGCTCGGAGACGGACGACGACCACTCGGCGCCCGCGCCCTCGACCGTCCGCGCGGAACTCGCCCTCCCCGCGGGCGCGCGCGGCCCGCATCGGGTGGGACTCGCCCTGCCGGACCCCGCCTTTCCTGCCCGGGGCAGGGCCGTGCGGTGCGCGAACGCCTCCGTCGACTGGGTCGACGGCGTCAACGTCCTGGCGGAGGTCCGGCTGGGCCGGTGAGGTCCGTCAGATGCCGTGCTTCTTCAGGATCGCCTCGATGTCGCTGAAGTCCTCCGCGGGGGCGGCCTTCTGCGGCTTGGCCGCGGGCCGGCCGGCGGCGAGGTGGGCGCCCGCCCCGAGCGAGGGCGCAGACGCGGCGGGGGCCACCGCCTCCCGCTGGGCGGCCTTCGCGGCCTTGCGCTCCTTGCGGGTGCCGCCCGTGCGGCGCTCCACCGCGCGCGTGCCGAGGAACATGAGCCAGGCCGCGCCGAGCACTCCGAAGCCCACCCACGCCTTGAGGCTGAACGCCGTGTCCGCCGCCCAGCCGACGACTCCCGTCAGCACCAGACCTATCGGCACCAGGGAGTACGCCGCGAGACGGGCCGCGGAGAGGAACCGCTTGCGGTAGGCCGTGACCGCGGCGATGCCGAGCCCGGCCGCGGATACGGCGGAACAGACGGTCTCGGCAATCATCCGGTCCTCCAGGCATGCAGGCGTGCGTCGGGAAAAGACGCTCTCGTCCCTTCCATCCTGCACCGGACGGGCGTCGCCTAGCCATGTCCCGGTCGGACCTCAGGGACATTTCCGGGTCATCTCGGGGTCCGGCCTCCTCCCCAGGTGCCGGTCGGCGGCTCCCTCTCCCGGTTGGGGAGCACGTCCACGGGCTGGAAGACTGTGCCCATGAGCGACTCCCCTGCCGACCACCCCACCCGCCCCGTCGTCCTCGACATCTGGTGCGAGCTGCAGTGCCCCGACTGCCGTACCGCCCTCGACGACGTGCGCGCCCTGCGCGCCCGCTACGGCGACCGCGTCGAGCTGCGGCTGCGGCACTTCCCCCTCGAGAAGCACAAGCACTCCTTCGCCGCGGCCCAGGCCGCCGAGGAGGCCTTCGAGCAGGGCAAGGGGTGGCCGTACGTGGAGGCGGTGCTCGCCGGAGTGGAGAACCTCGACCGCGACGGCGAGAAGTACCTGGTGGACACCGCCCGCGGACTCGGCCTGGACGCCGAGGAGTTCGACACGGCCCTGATCGACGGGCGGCACATCCTGATCGTCGACGCCGACCAGGCCGAGGGCAAGGCGCTCGGCGTCACCGGCACGCCGACGTACGTCATCGGTGGCGAGCGCCTGGACGGCGGCAAGAGCCAGGAGGGCCTGCGCGAGCGCGTCGAGGAGATCACCGACCTCCTTCTCGCGGCGGACGGCAGCTAGAGCAGCGGACGGCGGCTAGAGCAGCGGCTTGTAGAAGTAGTACGAGACCGTTTCGTAGTCGAGCGACTCGTACAGGCACAGGGCCCGGTCGTTGTCGGCGAGGACGTTGAGGCCGATGCGGTCCCGGTCCGCCGCGCGGCCTTGGGCCTCCGCGAGGTGCATCAGGGACCGGCCGTGCCCGTGACCGCGGTGCTCGGCGTCGACCGCGACGTCGTAGACGAACGCGTCGCCGTCGAGCACCGAGAGCCACAGCGTGCCCACCCTGGCGCCGTGGTGGGTGAGGACACTCAGCCAGGTGTGCGGCGTCGCCAGGCCGCGCGGCAGGCTGCGGGCGTGGTCGGCCTCGGACTTGGCGCGCGCCTCGGGCTCGGGCACGCCGCGGTCCGTCCAGGTGCTCGCGTACAGCTCCTTCGCGCGCACCAGCCACGGCTCGTACTCGGCCTCCGTCATCGGGCGCCCCTCGGTGCCGGCGGGCAGTGGGGGCGCGCTGTCCGTGAGCGGCTTCGTCAGCCTGCGGCTCCGCTCGACGTAGCCGAGCGCCGTGACGAGGCGCAGCCCGGCCGCCGCGTCGGCGGGGACAGTCGTCTCGATGCGCGCGCAGCCCCAGCCGCGCGCCACCTCCTCCGCCGCCAGGGCCGCCACCGTCCCGCGGCCGCGCCTGCGGTCCGGCTCCGCGATCCGCAGGTCGTGGAGCCGGCAGACCCGGGGACCGAAGACCTCGTGCGTGGCGAGGCCTATCGACCCCACGGGACGGCTGTTGACGCAGACGTCGTACGTGCGCGCCTTGGCGCCGTCGGCGCCCTGCTGAAGCGGCCCGGTCGGCCGCAGGGTCGTGGTCATCCCTCTCGTTCTACCCGCCCCGGGCCCGCAGCGTCACCGGGGTTTCCCCGGACTTACGGATCCAGGTCGTCCGCCGCCCGCTCGTCGAACACCCGCATCGCCTTGGTGGTCACTGGCCCCGGGGCCAACGGGAGTTGGCGTCCGTCGACACGGTGCACGGCCTGCACGTCGCGCAGCGTCGACGTCAGGAAGACTTCGTCGGCGCGGTCCAGGACGTCCAGGGGCAGGTCCGTCTCGTGTGCGCCCGTCCATTCGACGGCCAGCTCGCGCGTGATGCCCGCGAGGCACCCGGAGGCGACCGGCGGGGTGTGGATCTCGCCGTCGAGCACGACGAACACGTTGGACCCCGTGCCCTCGCAGAGCTGTCCGACGGTGTTCGCGAACAGCGCCTCCGTAGCGCCCTGTTCGCGCGCACGGGCCAGGGCCACGACGTTCTCCGCGTACGAGGTGGTCTTGAGGCCGGCCAGCGCGCCGCGTTCGTTGCGGGTCCACGGCACCGTGACCACCGCGGTGGTGTCCGGGCGCCGCTGGACCTCGCCGAGGGCGACGACGAGCGTGGTGCCCTGGTCCCCGCGGTCGGAACCGAGCGGCGAGAGGCCTCCGGTGTAGGTGATCCGCAGGCGGCCGAGCGGGAGCGGGTTGGCGTCCAGGACGGCGGCGCAGCCGCGGCGCACCTCGTCGAGGTCCGGCTCGGGCAGCCCGAGGCCGCGCGCGGAGCGCGCGAGCCGGGCGAGGTGGCGGGTCAGGGCGAACGGCCTGCCATCGACCGACTTCACCGTCTCGAAGATGCCGTCGCCGACCGTCAGCCCGTGGTCGAGCACGGAGACGCGGGCGTCGTCGAGGTCCTGCAGCCCGCCGTTGAGCCAGATCTTCACGTTTCGGTTCCTCCGCTCTCTGCGTACGTTCCCGACGCTACCGCCAGCAGCCGCGCCGCCTTCAGCTCGGTCTCCCGCCACTCCCCCTCGGGGTCGGAGCCCCAGGTGATGCCCGCCCCGGTGCCGAAGCGCAGGACGCCCTCGGCCCGGTCGATCCAGAAGGTGCGGATGCCGACGGCGAGCTCCCCGGTGCCGCGGTCGGCGTCGACCCAGCCGATGCCGCCGCAGTAGGGGCCGCGGGGCGCGGTCTCCAGCTCGTCGATGATCCGCAGCGCGCTGGACTTCGGGGCGCCGGTGACGGAGCCGGGCGGGAACGCCGCGTCGAACAGCTCGGGCCAGCCCGCCCCGGGGCGCAGCTCGCCGCCGACGGTGGAGACGAGGTGGACGAGCCCGGGGTGCTTCTCGACGACGCAGAGGTCGGGGACGGTCACCGAGCCGGTCGCGCAGACACGTCCGAGGTCGTTGCGGACGAGGTCCACGATCATGACGTTCTCGGCGTAGTCCTTCTCCAGGAGGTCCGCCTCGGTCCGGCCGGTGCCCTTGATGGGCCCCGACTCCACGAAGCGCCCCGCACGGCGCAGGAAGAGCTCGGGGGAGGCTGTGGCCACCTCCACGCCGTGCTCCGGCAACCGGATCGTTCCGGCGTAGGGGGCGGGGTTCCCGCGCGCGAGGAGGGACGTCAGGGCGTCCACGTCGGCGTCGGCGGGGACGGGCGCGGACAGCACGCGGCAGAGGTTGGCCTGGTAGACCTCGCCGGTGGCTATGTACGCGCGTACGCGCCGTACGCCCTCCGTGTACGCGGCGCGGTCGAGGGACGACGTCCAGTCCTCGGCGGCCGGGCCGTGCCACTTCCCCGGGACGGGGGCGGGCACGGCCTCCGGGCGCACGTCGTCGAAGCGGGCGCAGACCATGCCGCCCTCGAAGTCCGCGGAGACCGCCCAGAAGCCGGTGGAGTCCAGGGCCGCGGGGTCGCTGGTCACGTCGCGCAGACCGGTGGCCACGAGACCGCCGAAGCGCGCCATGGGAGGGAGCGTGGAAGAGGACGTCAGAGGGGGGCTGTGCACGGCTGTGAGTCTATGACCGGCGTCCCGGCCGCGCCTCGGGCCGACGACAGCGCAGCACGCTGCGCAAACGCGTTTTTGTACTGGCCCAGGAATCCGCTAGAGTTCAACACGTCGCCGGGACGCGCAAGCGGACCGGGAAAGACAAGCGGACGTAGCTCAGTTGGTAGAGCGCAACCTTGCCAAGGTTGAGGTCGCCAGTTCGAACCTGGTCGTCCGCTCGCAGGAAAGTGGGGGATCTTCCCGAACCCCCGCACTCCTGGTGGAGTGGCCGAGAGGCGAGGCAACGGCCTGCAAAGCCGTCTACACGGGTTCAAATCCCGTCTCCACCTCCAAGGACGATTAGCTCAGCGGGAGAGCGCTTCCCTGACACGGAAGAGGTCACTGGTTCAATCCCAGTATCGTCCACTGGATCTTGGTGAAGGCCGATGAAGATCGGTTTCATGGAGATCGTCCCGCGCGATTAGCTCAGCGGGAGAGCGCTTCCCTGACACGGAAGAGGTCACTGGTTCAATCCCAGTATCGCGCACGCAGTACGCAGCACGCACCACATGCAGCACGCATCACATGCAGGTTGCCCCGCGCGATTAGCTCAGCGGGAGAGCGCTTCCCTGACACGGAAGAGGTCACTGGTTCAATCCCAGTATCGCGCACCATCCATACGAAGCCCCCGGCCGTTTCCACAGCTGGGGGCCTCGTCGTTTCCCGGGGCCTGGACGGTCCCGGGAAACGGGGTCACTCAGGACGAGAAGAGCATGTGCCCGAAGCTCTTGTGACGCTTGTGGCCGTAGTGGTCACCGTGGCCGTGGTGACCGCCGTGACCGCCGTGGCCGCCGTGCGGGGCGCCCCAGGCCGGCGCCGGGGCCGCGGGGTATGCCTGAGGGGCGGTGGGCGGCGCGGGGTATGCCTGGGGCGCGGCGGGCGGCGGAGGAACCTGCGGGCCGCCCCACTGCGTCTCCAGACGGGTCAGCGACTCCAGCTCGCCGTAGTCCAGGAAGATGCCGCGGCAGTTGTTGCACTGCTCGATCTGGACGCCGTTGCGGTTGTACGTGTGCATCGGTGCGTGACACTTGGGGCACTGCATGGATGGCTCAACTCCTCGCCGGTGGTGACTGCTTCGCCGGGAGGCTGCCCGGCTTCGGTGCGTTGCACCCTACTTCGTCGCCTCCGAGGCCAACTCCGGCGGGCGAGCGGGCACTCCGGACATCCGGTCACAGGCGTCGACCAGGGCCTGCTCGACCTCGTCCAGGGCGCGGCCCGCGGCGACCGCCTTCGCGATCGCAAGGGCGGCGGTCTGCACCGTCAGGGCGCGGGCGGGGACGTCCAGGGCCCGCCAGGGGTCGGAGCCGTCCGCGGGGACCGCCCGGCCGCCGGCCCTCCGGTAGGCGTCCAGGAAGCGGGTCCACTCCTCCGGAGTGAGCAGGCCGCACGCGTACCAGGCGGCGGGGCGCGCCAGGTCCCACGCGGGATCGCCGGCCCCCAGGTCGTCCACGTCGATGAGCAGCCAGTGCCCCTCGGGGGCGGCGCGCACGAGCTGGCCCAGGTGGAGGTCGCCGTGGCACAGGTGCCGGGGGCCGGGGGCGGGGGCCTCGGCGCGGGCCCAGGGCGGCAGGCCCGCCCAGGCGCGCAGGACCGGGGGTGCGGCGGGGTGCGGGCCCGCGGCCCGGAGCCGCTCGACGGCCCTTGCCGCCTTGACGGGGCCACGCATCGGCGGAAGCGGGTGCGGCAGCCCGGCCAGGGGGGTGGCATGCAGGCGGGCGAGGAGGTTGGCGGCGGCCTCCCACGGGGCGGCGTCGGGATCGTCGCGGTCGACCGGGGTGCCGTGGGGCCAGAACGTGACGAGGCGCCCCTGAAGCTCGCTGGCCGCGGGGCGCAGAGGGGCGAGCAGGACATCGGGAAGGCGGGCGGCCACATCGAGGCGTACCGCCAGATCGGCGGGGTCCGTGTCCGGGGCGTGGGCCTTCGCGACGATGCCGCCGTGACGGACGACCGTGGCATCCGCCCGGTCGGCCAGCACCGCGCCCCCGTCACCGCAGACGCAGGGCCCGCCGGGCCGGGAGTGGGCTGCTGTGCGGGCCTTGAGGGCCAGGGCGGAGATGATCGCGGCGGTCACGGGCTTCCGTACGTCGATGGGTCTGTCGCCGAAGGGTACGGGTTCCCTGCGGGGCTCTTCCTCGCCGCCCGCCTGGCCGTAGGCGTCCCGGGCCCCCAGCCCGGCTCGGGTCTCCCCGGTCCGACCCTGGGGAGGCGCGCCGACGGGGCGCCCACGGGGGCCTTGACCGAGGCGACCCGACCGCCCGCGCGCGCTTCGCCGCCGCCGGGCACGCATACGCATGCGGCGCTGCTTGTTCGGCCGGGGGGGCAGTGCGCCTGGCCCGGTGGCGTGGGTGGCGGTTGTTCCGCCTCGGGGGCAGTGTGCCGAGGCTGGTGGGGTGGGTGGCGGTTGTTCCGCCGGGGGGCAGTGCGCCCGGCCGGTGGCGTGGGTGGAGGTTGTTCCGCCTCGGGGGCAGCGCGCGAGATCCGTGGCGCGGGTGCCCCGCGGGTGGCGGCCGGATGCCGGAGTCCAGGTGGCGCGGCAGCCGTTCGCGCCGCGCCAGGGCGAAGCGGGGCCGAGGGGCGGGTAGGTGAGCGGGCGGCGATCCATCGGGGGGTTGGTGCGGGCGAGCCCCGGGTGCCGGGGCGGCGGTGCGGTGGTTTCCCACGGGCACCAGTGACGCCCTTGTGGCGTCGTACGTGTGCTTGCGAGTTATCCGCCACGGGTGGCGCGGCGGCGGGGCCGTAGTGGGTTCGGTGGCAGGGCCGCGGTCAGTGCGGTAGCAGCGGCGGCTGGGGTGAGCGGGCGCAACCGGGCGGGTCAGCTGCGGTGGCCGGGCAGCGGTGGGCGGAGGGGTGGGGCGGTCGGGCGGCGGTCAGCGCGGTGGCGGGCCAGCTGGGCTGGGTGGCGGGACGGCGCTGGACGCGGTGGGCGGCGGTCAGCGCGGTGGCGGAGCGGGGGCAGCTGGAGTGGTCGAACCGCGGTGAACACGGTGGCGGGGCAGCTCGGCTGTGGCGGACGGGCGGTTGCGGGGTCGCGGCTGGTGCGGTGCCCAGGCGGATCGGCTGTAGCGGACGGAGGTGGCGGCGTCGCGGCTGGTGCGGTGCCCTGGCGGCTCGGCGGGGGGGGCCGGGTGGGCGGTGGCCGGGAGGCTCGGCAGGGGGGCCGGGTAGCGGTGCCGGGAGGCTCGGCAGGGGGGCCGGGTAGCGGTGCCGGGAGGCTCGGCAGGGAAGCCGGGGGGCGGTGCCGGGGGCTCGGCGGGGCGCGGCCAGCGCGGTGGCCGGGCGGGCGTGGGCACTTGGGCGGGTCGGCTGGGCTGTGGCGGGCGGGCGGGCCACGGTGCCCTCGGTGGCCGGGCGGCTGGGGTGGCCGGGGGTGGTGGGCGATGGGCTCAGTGGCGGGGTGGCGGGGTGGCGGGGCAGTGGTGGTGGGCGCGGTGATGGGGTGGGGTGGCTTGGCTGTGGCGGACGGGCGAGATCGG
>NZ_JBFBEE010000018.1:0-201295 GCF_040683555.1 Streptomyces sp. NPDC093510 | reverse complement strand
AACGCCCGGTTACATTCCGAACCCGGAAGCTAAGCCTCATAGCGCCGATGGTACTGCAGGGGGGACCCTGTGGGAGAGTAGGACGCCGCCGAACTAATCTTGATAAGAGCTGGTCCCTGAACTTCGGTTCGGGGACCAGCTCTTTTTTGTTTTGCGTTACTTGCCGTTCACGTTGCGAGGCCAGCATCCGAAGGCATGGGGACAGTTGGAATGTTGCGCGCCGCGGGTGTCGGTACCGGCGACGAGGTCGTCGTGCCGGCCTACGGGAACGCCGAGGTGGCCGAGGCCGTGATCCTCGCGGGAGCGATGCCCGTCTTCGCTGACATAGAGCCGACCACGTACTGCCTCGACCCCGCCGCCGTCGCCGCCGTGGTGACCCCGCGGACAGCCGCCGTCATCGTCGTGCACCGCTTCGGTAACCGGGCCGACGTGCGGAGACTTCGGGATGTGGGGCAGCGGCACGGGCTTCTCGTCCTGGAGCAGGGAGAGCCGGAGGCTTCGTACGACGGTGTCGAGCTCCGACGGGCACATGCCGCGTACCTCAGTGGGCGGCTCAGTGGCGTCGTGACGCCCGACGGGAGCGAGGCGCACAGCTACGAGGAGTACGTCGTGCGCGTACCCGGCAACGGGCGGCCGGACCGGGACGCGTTCGCGCGCGCCATACGGGCCAGGGGAGTTGAATGCCGGGTGCCGGTGAAGGCGCCGGTGCACCGCACGCCGCGGTTCTGGCGCGACGTACATCTGCCCGAGACCGAGCGGGCCGCGGACGAGACGCTGGCGCTGCCGGCCGATGCGTCGATGACGCGGCGCGACCTGCAGCGCGTCGTGTCCGCGTGCAACGCGCTCGGCGGGCTTCTGCAGCCTGCCTTCTGAGCCGCTACGAGGATTTCCTGGCGTGGGCTTCGAAGAACTCCCACACCAGGTCTGTCGCGTTGATGCCCGCTGCCGGGTCGGACATTCCGCCGCCGGCGCCGTCCGGCCAGGAATGGCCCATGTCGGGCAGCCGGTACACGACCACGTCCGAGCCGTCGCGGCACTTGGCCATCGTCCTCCTGATTTTGTTCTTCAGTCTGCTCGGCTGTCCCGGCTTGCAGGACAGGCGTTGCTGCCAGGTCCTGATGCCCTCGTCCATTGCGGCGTAATGCCTGTCGAGGCCGCCCAGGAATGTGATCACCGAGACCGGTGTCCTCGGCACGTACGAGGTGTCTTCCGCGTCGGTGCCGAGATATCCGCCGCTGACCGGGGCGATCGCCGCGAAGGTGCCGGGGAGTTCGACGGCGAGTTTGTACGACATGTCGCCGCCGTTGGAGATGCCGGTGGCGTAGACGCGGTCCGGGTCGGCGTTCCACGTGCTGGTCAGTCGCTTCGTCATCGTACGAATGAAACCCACGTCGTCTTCGGAGCCGCAGCAGATCATCGCGTTGAAACCCTTGTTGAGACCGTCGGGATAGGCGACGAGGAAGTTCTCCTTGTCCGCCGTGGCGCTGAGACCGCTGATCGCGGCGGCGGCTTTGCCGTCTCCCGGGTAGGGGTGCATGGCGATGACGAGCGGGCGTTGCTCGGAGCGGGCGTATCCGGGCGGGGCGTGGACGGTGTAGACGCGCTTCTCGCCCTTCCAGGAGATCGTGACCTTCTGGGTGCCGGGGCGCGGGGTTTCCATGGTCGCCGGCTTCTTGGTGGATGGCGGGTCCGAGGCATTGTCGTCGGATCCGCAGGCCGCGAGCGGCGAGAGCAGGGCGGCGACGGCCAGGGGCAAGGCGTGCCGCAAAGGCGTACCGGTTCGGGTCGGCATGCGCGCAGAGTGGCAGCGCCAAGGAGGGCGGTCCAGAGGAACGGGCGGTTCGAGGCACCTTCGATTTCAGGTATGATCTATTCCGTTGCCGCGGGGAAAACCCCCGGAGCGCAGCAGGCCCCTATAGCTCAGTCGGTAGAGCGTCTCCATGGTAAGGAGAAGGTCAGCGGTTCGATTCCGCTTGGGGGCTCAACTGATAAAGGCCTCCGCCCTGTTGGGCGGGGGCCTTTGTTGTGTCCGGGGCACCATGGGGCGCCCCGGAACTGCTCAGTCCTTCTGGAGGCCGGGGACGCGCATCGCGAGGATCGCCATGTCGTCGGAGGGGGCGTCTGTGGCGAAGCGCTCGACCGCGCGCATGATGCGCGCCGCGACCGCACCGGCCGTCAAACCCGTGCAGGTCGTGAGGACGTCCGCCAGGCCGTCGTCGCCGAGCATGCGGGTGCCCTCGCGGCGCTCGGTGACGCCGTCGGTCACGCACAGCAGGACATCGCCCGGGTCGAGCGTCATCGTCTGCTCGTACAGTTCGAGGTCGTCCATGACGCCGAGCAGCGGCTGCGGTTCCGCGTATGGCTCGACCGTGCCGTCCTGGCGCAGCCGGAGCGGCAGCGGATGGCCCGCGCAGACGATCTTGAGGACCGCCGAGCCGTCCTCCTGGGGCCACAACTCGCCGTACAGGAGCGTCAGGAAGCGGCTGCGGGCTCCCTCGTCGAGGATCGCGGCGTTGAGGCGCTCCAGGACCGCGGGGCCGCCGAAGCCCTCGCGGGCGAGCAGGCGCAGCGCGTGCCGGGCGAGGCCCGTCACGGCCGCGGCCTCCGGGCCCGTGCCGCAGACGTCGCCGATCGCGAAGCCGTACGCGCCGTCGCGGATCGGGAAGAGGTCGTAGAAGTCGCCGCCGACTTCGTTGCCCTCGCCGGCCGCGCGGTAGATGACCTCGACCTCGACGCCCGGGATCTGCGGGAGCCCCGGCGGCAGCAGGCTGCGCTGGAGGGACTGGCTGATGGCCATGCGCTCGGAGTAGAGGCGGGCGTTGTCGAGGGCGAGAGCCGCTCGGCGGGAGAGATCTTCGGCCAATTCCAGGATCTCTTGGCGGAAGTGTTCGTCGGCGGGCTTACCCAGGGTGAGCATGCCGATGACGCGGTTGCGGGCGACCAGCGGCAGGACCACGGTCTCGCCGCCCACCGCAGAAGAGGTGGAGAGGGTCGTGCCGATGCCCGAGCCCAGCGTCATGGGTTCGCCGAGGCCCAGGCTGCGCATGGAGGTGCGCAGGGCCGCCTGGTGCGCGGCTTCGGAGGGGGCCGCCCAGACGCGGGCGCCCGGGGTGGGCACCGGGTCCGGCGGGGCGATCTTGGAGAGGAGGGCCTTGAGGCCGTCGATGCGCTCCTCGTCCTCGTGCAGGACGTACGAGAGGTACGGCTCGGCCGACTGGTCGGCGATGGTGTAGACGGCGCACCAGGTGGCGAGCGTCGGGACCGTCATCTGGGCCATGAGGGCCAGTGTCTGGTCGCGGTCGAGGGTGCCCGCGAGGAGATCGGAAGCCTCTACGAGGAAGGAGAGCGAGCCGCGGCGGAGCCTCTCCAGCTCCCCGAGGCGCGCGGACTCCACGGCGAGGGCGATGCGGTCGGCGGCGAACTGGAGGCGCAGGGCCTCTTCGTTCGAGTACCGGCCGGAGGCCTCGGCGGCGACGCCCAGGGAGCCCGTGAGGCGACCCTCCACCTTCAGCGGGACGGTGACGACGGAGCGCATGCCCGTGCCCTCGAGCAGAGGCACCGCGCCCGGCACGACCGTCAGGTCCTCGTGGACGGCCGGCATGCGGGCGGAGCCATAGCGGCCGGGGGCCGACTCGACCTGGACGCGGGCGAAGCGCTGGCGGGCCGACGGCAGGCCCGTGGAGGCCCGGACCTCAAGCTCCGTCTCGTCATCGGTGGCGAGGAGGAGGAAGGCCGCGTCGCCGTCGAGCATGTCGCGGGCGCGCTCGACGGTGCGCTGGAGCAGCCCGTCGAGGTCGTCCGGGGCGGGGGAGCCGATGAACACCTCGAAGGGGTCCGCGGCGTGCGACTCGCTGCGCGTGCCCGGCTCGGGGGCCGCGCCGCGCAGCGGGGTCTGGAGCACGGCGCGCTCGTCGTCCCGTACGAGAAGGCAGACCGTGGACGGTTCGCCTGCGGCGTCGCGGACGCGCAGGTGCGAGGCGTAGACGGGAATGACGCGGCCGTGGGCGCCGCGGACGCCGTAACTGCCCTCCCAGCGGGAGAGCTGGAGGGCCTCGGCGATGCCGGTGCTGGTGCCCGGGGTGTGCGGCCAGGCCGCGAGGTCGTTGAGCGGCTTGCCGATGACCTGCTCGGCCACGTACCCGAAGAGTTCCTCGGCGTCTTCGTTCCAGGCGGAGATGGCGCCCAGGCGGTCGATCTGGATGACGGCGACACGGACCCTGCCGTCGGCGATGGGCAGGAGGTCGGCCGGGAGCGAGGGGCCCGCGGTGCGGGTGCCCACGGGGCGGTGGGGGAGGTCGAGCTGGAACCAGACCTGCTTGTGCGTGGGGCTGTAGTCGACGCCCCAGCGGGTGGCGAGCGCGGCGCAGAGCTGGAGGCCGCGGCCGCCCTCGCGGTCCGGGCTGCCCATGTTGACGGAGGCCTGCTGGAGCGGGATCTCACGTTCCGGATAGCGGTCGGAGACCTCGATGCGGACGGCGTCCTCGCTGCGCAGGCACTCGACGTCGGCAGCCGTGCCGGCGTGCACCACGGCGTTGGTGACCAGCTCGCTGGTGAGGACGACAGCGTCGTCGACGATGTCCGAGAACCCCCAGCCCTGGAGGGTGTCGCGCACGAAGGAGCGGGCCGTCGCGACGGAACGCCCGACGGGGTCGAAGGTGGCAGCCGCACGCGCGGTGATCACAGCACTCCTCGTACGAGTATCGACGGCGTCGACAGTGGCGACTGTCTCGACGCCCAGTTCTCCCGAACCCATGGTGCGGCCGCCCCTCCGATGCCCGCTTGTTTCGTGTACCACCGCCCAGGCCGGGCAGGACCGGGGTGGTTGGACAGCCGGATGCAAGGTTACTTACCTTCGCCGTCCATGCTGATGCCGGTCGTCAGTGTTTCCGCCCGGAGGGTGTGCGGACGGTGTGCGAAGCTGCCGAACTGTTATGGCCTGGTTCGGCCATGGTGAAACACTGGGCAAGCTTCATGGAGACAGCTCAGAACAACCCGAGCAGTACCGGTCGACCCTTGCGGGAGGGACACAGTGGAGTCTGGCGCAGCGACGCGGGGCACTAAGACGCGCGCGAAAGACGGACAGTCCCTGAACAAACAGCGCAAACCGCGCAACGGGACGACGGCTTCAGTGGATGCGGCGGCTCTGAACAGGCTGCTCGCAGCCCTGGTGGCGATGCGGGACGGCAACTTCCGCAAGCGGCTCACGGTCTCCGGTGACGATGTGATGTCGGAGATCGCCGCCGTTTTCAATGAGGTGGCCGACCGGAATCTGCACCTCACGGGTGAGCTTTCGCGGGTGCGGCGCATGGTCGGACGTGAGGGAAAACTCACGGAACGACTTGAGGGTGGAGCGAGCGAGGGCTCGTGGGCCGCCGCGATCGACGCTTCGAACGCGCTCGTCGACGATCTCGTACGTCCCGTCTCCGAGGTCGGCCGGGTCCTTTCCGCGGTGGCGGAGGGCGACCTGGAGCAGCGCATGGAGCTGCGGGCGCCGGGGGTCGACGGAAACGGTCATCCGCTGCGCGGGGAGTTCCTGAAGGTCGGGCGGACGGTGAACAACCTCGTCGACCAGCTCTCCACGTTCACGGACGAGGTCACGCGCGTGGCCAGCGAGGTCGGCACCGAGGGCAAGCTCGGCGGGCAGGCCAGGGTGCGCGGGATGTCCGGGTCGTGGAAGGACCTCACGGACTCCGTGAACACCATGGCGTACCGCCTGACGGCTCAGGTGCGGGACATCGCGCTGGTGACGACGGCGGTGGCGAAGGGCGACCTGTCGCGGAAGGTCACCGTCCATGTCGCGGGCGAGATGCTCGAGTTGAAGAACACCGTCAACACGATGGTGGATCAGCTCTCGTCGTTCTCGTCCGAGGTGACGCGCGTCGCCCGCGAGGTCGGCACGGAGGGCGAGCTGGGCGGCCAGGCGCAGGTGCCGGGTGTGGCGGGTGTGTGGAAGGACCTCACCGATTCGGTGAACCTCATGGCCGGCAACCTCACCGCCCAGGTGCGGGGGATCGCCGAGGTGACCACGGCGGTCGCGAGCGGTGACCTGTCCCGGAAGGTGACGGTGAGCGCGCGCGGCGAGGTCGCCCAGCTCGCCGAGACGATCAACCAGATGACCGAGACGCTGCGTACGTTCGCGGACGAGATCACCCGGGTGGCGAACGAGGTCGGGGCCGAGGGCCAGCTCGGCGGTCAGGCGAACGTGCCCGGTGCGGCCGGGACCTGGAAGGACCTGACCGACTCGGTCAACACGGTCTTCCGCAACCTCACCACGCAGGTGCGGGACATCGCGACGGTGACGACGGCGGTCGCCAACGGTGACCTGTCGCAGAAGGTCACCGTGGATGTCGCGGGCGAGATGCTCGAGTTGAAGAACACCGTGAACACGATGGTCGACCAGCTCTCGGCCTTCGGTTCCGAAGTGACGCGTGTGGCGCGGGAGATCGGCGTCGAGGGTGAGCTCGGCGGTCAGGCGCAGGTGCAGGGCGCGGCCGGCACGTGGAAGGACCTCACCGACTCGGTGAACACCGCCTTCCGCAACCTCACCGGGCAGGTGCGGAACATCGCGCAGGTGACGACGGCGGTCGCCAACGGTGACCTGTCGCAGAAAGTCACGGTCGATGTCTCCGGAGAGATGCTCCAGCTGAAGAACACCGTGAACACGATGGTGGACCAGCTGTCGTCGTTCGCCGACCAGGTCACGCGGATGGCGCGCGACGTGGGCACCGAGGGCCGCCTGGGCGGTCAGGCCCGCGTGGACGGCGTGAGCGGTACGTGGAAGGACCTCACCGACTCCGTCAACTTCATGGCGGGGAACCTGACCTCGCAGGTACGTCAGATCGCTCAGGTGACGACGGCCGTGGCGCGCGGTGACCTCTCGCAGAAGATCGAGGTCGACGCGCGTGGCGAGATCCTTGAGCTGAAGAACACCATCAACACGATGGTCGACCAGCTGTCCGCCTTCGCGGACCAGGTGACCCGGGTGGCCCGCGAGGTGGGCACGGAGGGGCGCCTCGGCGGTCAGGCGCAGGTGCCCGGCGTGGCCGGCGTGTGGCGCGATCTGACGGACTCCGTGAACGGCATGGCCGGCAACCTCACCGCGCAGGTGCGCAACATCGCGCAGGTCGCGACGGCGGTGGCCCGCGGTGACCTCTCCCAGAAGATCGACGTGGACGCGCGCGGCGAGATCCTGGAGCTGAAGAACACCCTGAACACGATGGTGGACCAGCTGTCCGCCTTCGCCGAGCAGGTCACGCGGGTCTCCCGCGAGGTGGGCACGGACGGCATCCTCGGCGGTCAGGCCGAGGTGCAGGGCGTCTCGGGCACCTGGAAGGACCTCACGCAGTCCGTGAACGGCATGGCGAACAACCTCACCCTCCAGGTGCGGAACATCGCCGAGGTCACGACGGCCGTCGCCATGGGCGACCTCTCCAAGAAGATCACCGTCGACGCGAAGGGCGAGATCCTCGAACTCGTCACGACCGTCAACACGATGGTCGACCAGCTGTCGTCGTTCGCCGAGCAGGTCACGCGTGTGGCCCGTGAGGTGGGTACGGAGGGCCAGCTGGGCGGTCAGGCGCGCGTGCCGGGTGTCACCGGCATCTGGAAGGACCTGAGCGACAACGTCAACCTGATGGCCAACAACCTGACCAGCCAGGTGCGGAACATCTCCCAGGTCTCGGCGGCGGTCGCCAACGGAGACCTGACCAAGAAGGTCACGGTCGAGGCGCGCGGCGAGGTCGCGCAGCTCGCCGACACGGTCAATACCATGGTGACGACGCTGAGTTCGTTCGCCGACGAGGTCACGCGTGTGGCCCGCGAGGTGGGTACGGACGGCATCCTGGGCGGTCAGGCGCGCGTGCCGGGCGTCTCGGGTACGTGGAAGGACCTCACCG
The DNA here is from genome assembly GCF_040683555.1 of Streptomyces sp. NPDC093510. Lineage (NCBI taxonomy): Bacteria > Bacillati > Actinomycetota > Actinomycetes > Kitasatosporales > Streptomycetaceae > Streptomyces > Streptomyces sp. NPDC093510. Next base: position 193,400 of record NZ_JBFBEE010000018.1, on the reverse strand, counting down.
AGTCCGTGAACTCGATGGCGTCCAACCTGACCGGTCAGGTCCGCAACATCGCGATGGTCACCACCGCGATCGCCAAGGGTGATCTGACCAAGAAGATCGACATCGACGCCCGGGGCGAGATCCTGGAGCTCAAGACCACCATCAACACGATGGTGGACCAGCTGTCGTCCTTCGCCGAGCAGGTGACGCGCGTCGCCCGCGAGGTGGGCACCGAGGGGCAGCTGGGCGGCCAGGCGCGGGTGCGGGACGTCGACGGCACGTGGCGGGACCTCACCGAGTCCGTGAACGAGATGGCCGGAAACCTGACCCGTCAGGTGCGCGCCATCGCGAAGGTCGCCACCGCGGTGACCCGCGGCGACCTCAACCTGAAGATCGAGGTCGACGCGGCGGGCGAGATCCAGGTCCTTCAGGACAACATCAACACCATGATCGCGAATCTGCGCGACACGACCCTGGCCAACAAGGAGCAGGACTGGCTCAAGGGCAACCTCGCGCGGATCTCCGGCCTGATGCAGGGCCGCCGGGACCTGGAGGACGTCGCCTCGCTGATCATGAGCGAGCTGACGCCGGTCGTCTCCGCGCAGCACGGCGCGTTCTTCCTGGCGATGCCCACGGATGACGGCCAGGATCTCGGGGGCGACCAGGAGGACGCGTACGAGCTGCGCATGCTCGGGAGCTACGGCTACTCCATGGGGTCCATGCCGACGTCCTTCCGGCCCGGCGAGACCCTCATCGGGACGGCCGCGAAGGAGCGGCGCACCATCCTCGTGGAGAACGCGCCCTCCGGGTATCTGCGGATCGCGTCCGGGCTCGGTGAGGCGCCGCCGGCGCAGGTCATCGTGTTGCCGGTGCTCTTCGAAGGGACCGTGCTCGGCGTGATCGAGCTGGCCGCCTTCCAGCCGTTCACGCAGATCCAGAAGGACTTCCTCAGCCAGATCGCCGAGATGATCGCGACGAGCGTCAACACGATCAGCGTCAACACGAAGACCGAGGTGCTGCTGAAGCAGTCGCAGGAGCTGACCGAGCAACTGCGGGAGCGTTCGGCCGAGTTGGAGAACCGGCAGAAGGCCCTTCAGGACTCGAACGCGGAGCTGGAGGAGAAGGCCGAGCTGCTCGCCCAGCAGAACCGTGACATCGAGGTCAAGAACACCGAGATCGAAGAGGCGAGGCAGGTCCTCGAAGAACGGGCCGAGCAGCTCGCGGTCTCGATGCGCTACAAGTCCGAGTTCCTCGCGAACATGTCGCACGAGCTGCGCACGCCGCTCAACTCCCTGCTGATCCTGGCCAAGTTGCTCGCCGACAACGCCGACGCGAACCTCACCCCGAAGCAGGTCGAGTTCGCCGAGACGATCCACGGGGCGGGCTCGGACCTGCTGCAGCTCATCAACGACATCCTCGACCTGTCGAAGGTCGAGGCGGGCAAGATGGACGTCTCTCCGACGCGCATCGCACTCGTCCAACTCGTCGACTACGTAGAGGCCACTTTCCGGCCGTTGACCGCCGAGAAGGGGCTCGACTTCTCCGTACGGGTCTCTCCGGAGCTGCCCGCGACGCTGCACACGGACGAACAGCGCCTGCTCCAGGTGCTGCGCAACCTGCTGTCGAACGCGGTGAAGTTCACCGACTCCGGAGCGGTCGAGCTGGTGATCCGGCACGCCAACAACGACGTGCCCAACGCCATCCGCGAACAGCTCCTGGAGGCGGGCTCGCTGCGGGATGCGGACGCCGACCTGATCGCCTTCTCGGTGACGGACACCGGCATCGGCATCGCGGCCAGCAAGATGCGGGTCATCTTCGAGGCGTTCAAGCAGGCCGACGGCACGACCAGCAGGAAGTACGGCGGCACCGGCCTCGGGCTCTCCATCAGCCGGGAGATCGCGCGGCTGCTCGGCGGCGAGATCCACGCGCAGAGCGAGCCGGGCCGCGGCTCCACCTTCACGCTCTATTTGCCGCTGCACCCCAGCGAACTGCCGCCCCAGGGTTACGCGCAGCTCGCCCCGCCGCCGCAGGCGCGCGAACTGCCCGCCCTGGAAGAGGCCCCCTCCACGGAGGACGCCGAGCGGCCGGCCGGCCCGGTGCACCGCGAGGAGCCCACGAGCCCCGCCGCGCTCTTCCGCAGGCGGCGCCGTGCCGCGCCCGCACAGGAGCCCTCGTCCCTGCCGGGCCAGTCGGCCGCCGGGGCCCAGGAGGGGCAGCGGACGCAGGAGCCGTGGCCGAACGCCGGCCAGGAGACCCCTGTCGCGTCGAGGGTCGGTTTCCAGTTCGGCGGCGAGAAGGTCCTGATCGTCGACGACGACATCCGTAACGTCTTCGCGCTCACCAGCGTCCTGGAGCAGCACGGTCTGGCGGTGCTGTACGCGGAGAACGGCCGGGAGGGCATCGAGGTGCTGGAACAGCACGACGACGTGACGGTCGTTCTGATGGACATCATGATGCCCGAGATGGACGGGTACGCGACGACCACGGCGATCCGCAGGATGCCGCAGTTCGCCGGACTCCCGATCATCGCGCTCACCGCGAAGGCGATGAAGGGCGACCGGGAGAAGGCGATCGACTCCGGAGCTTCCGATTACGTCACGAAGCCGGTCGACCCGGATCATCTGTTGTCGGTGATGGAGCAGTGGATGCGCGCTCGGTGACCGAGAAACGGCGTCGTCACACGGAGTTGCTGACAGAGTGTGGCCGAGGCTGTGTAGAACCGCGGTATTCGGGGAACCTTCTGGTCTCCCACCGCGTTTCTGCTACGTGCACAGTGACATCGCGGTGACAGGGTGTGGCGACAGGCGGGGTGCGGCTACCATGACCGGCACAAGGACGGGCGGCGCAAGGGAGCCGTCCTCTGGGGCGGCGCCCGGTGTACCGCCGGGGCGAGGAGGGCGGGCCATGGTGCAGAAGGCCAAGATCCTCCTGGTCGATGACCGGCCGGAGAATCTGCTGGCGCTGGAGGCCATCCTCTCTGCGCTCGATCAGACACTGGTGCGGGCATCGTCCGGGGAGGAAGCGCTCAAAGCACTACTCACGGACGACTTCGCGGTCATTCTGCTGGACGTCCAGATGCCGGGAATGGACGGTTTCGAAACCGCCGCGCACATCAAGCGGCGGGAGCGGACCCGGGACATCCCGATCATCTTCCTCACCGCCATCAACCACGGGCCGCATCACACCTTCCGCGGCTATGCGGCGGGCGCGGTGGACTACATCTCCAAGCCGTTCGATCCGTGGGTGCTGCGCGCGAAGGTCTCGGTGTTCGTCGAGCTGTACATGAAGAACTGCCAACTGCGGGAGCAGGCGGCGCTGCTGCGCCTCCAGCTCGAAGGCGGGGGCAAGGCCGCGGCCGGGGACGCGAAGGAGCCGGCGGGTCTGCTCGCCGAGCTGTCGGCGCGGCTCGCCGCGGTCGAGGAGCAGGCCGAGGCGCTGTCCAAACAGCTCGACGACGAGTCGGCGGACGCGGCGGCGGTCGCCACCGCCGCCCATCTCGAACGCAAACTGACCGGTCTGCGGCGGGCTCTTGACGCCCTGGAGCCGGGCACCGGCAGTGGCGCTCCGTCGGTCCCCTCGCAGAACTGACGCGGCACGGAGCCTCACTGACGAGGTTTCGTGCCGCGCACATCCGGTGAACCACCGTCAGTTCTCGGCCCTTCCAAGAGCGACACGAACGGGTGAAGCAGTGGGCACACGTGTCCACAGTGGCCAGCACCGGTAACCTCACACCCATGGCCTCACGTCAGCCCGCAGCCAAGAAGACGCCCGCGAAGAGGGCGGCCGCGCCGACGAAGGCTCCGGCGAAGAAGGCCCCTGCCAGACCGCCCGCGAAGAAAGCCGCGGCGAAAAAGGCACCGGCCAAGAAGGCACCCGCCAAGAAGGTCGTGGCGAAGAAGCCCGCACCCAAACCGGCACCAAGTCCCACCGGGGGCGTGTACCGGCTGGTGCGTGCCGTCTGGCTGGGCCTGGCGCACGGAGTCGGCGCGATGTTCCGCGGCATAGGGCGCGGCGCCAAGGGCCTCGACCCCGCGCACCGCAAGGACGGCCTGGCGCTCCTGCTGCTCGGCCTGGCGCTGATCGTCGCCGCGGGCACCTGGTCGAATCTGCGCGGCCCGGTCGGCGACCTCGTCGAGGTCCTGGTGACCGGGGCGTTCGGCCGCCTGGACCTGCTCGTGCCGCTGCTGCTCGGCACCATCGCCGTACGCCTCATCCGGCACCCGGAGAAGCCCGAGGCGAACGGGCGCATCGTGATCGGCCTGTCCGCCCTGGTCATCGGCGTGCTCGGCCAGGTCCACGTCGCCTGCGGCTCACCGGCCCGCAGCGACGGCATGCAGGCGATAAGGGACGCCGGCGGCCTGATCGGCTGGGGCGCCTCGACACCCCTGATCTTCACCATGGGCGAGATCCTCGCGGTGCCGCTCCTGGTGCTCCTCACCGTCTTCGGGCTGCTCGTCGTCACGGCGACGCCCGTCAACGCCATCCCGCAGCGGCTGCGGCTGCTGGGCGTCAGGCTCGGCGTGATCCAGGCGGAGCCCGAGGCCGACGAGTACGCGGAGGACGACGAGCGCTACGAGGAGCAGTGGCGTGAGGCGCTGCCCGCGCGTTCCTCGCGCCGCCGCGGCCCCGCCCCCGAGGCGTACGGCCCCGACCAGGCCGAGGAGCAGGCGCTCTCGACCCGGCGCAGGCCGCGCAGGACCCCCGTACAGCCGGACATGGACCGGCCGATGGACGCCGTGGACGTGGCGGCAGCCGCGGCCGCTGCTCTGGACGGCGCGGTGATGCACGGCATGCCGCCGTCCCCGCTGGTCGCCGATCTGACGCAGGGCGTGTCGGGGGAGCGGGAAGAGCGCGAGGAGCGGGAGCACACGGCGCCTGTACCGACCGCGCGCGCCACGGACGTGCCGGTGCCCGGCAAGCTCAAGAAGAAGCCGCAGAGGGCCGGTGAGCGGGCTGACAGGGCGGACAGCACCGAGAGTGCTTCCGGCCCCGTACCGGACCTCACCAAGTCCGCGCCCGCGCCCGAGCGCGAGTTGCCGCCGCGCGCCGAGCAACTGCAGCTCTCCGGAGACATCACCTACGCGCTGCCCTCGCTCGATCTCCTGGAGCGCGGCGGCCCCGGCAAGACGCGCAGCGCCGCCAACGACGCGGTCGTGGACTCGCTGACGAACGTCTTCACCGAGTTCAAGGTCGACGCCCGCGTCACCGGCTTCACACGCGGCCCGACCGTCACGCGCTACGAGATCGAGCTCGGCCCCGCCGTGAAGGTCGAGAAGATCACGGCGCTGGCCAAGAACATCGCGTACGCGGTCGCGTCCCCGGACGTCCGGATCATCTCGCCCATCCCCGGCAAGTCCGCGGTCGGCATCGAGATCCCGAACACCGACCGCGAGATGGTCAACGTCGGTGACGTGCTGCGCCTCGCGGACGCGGCCGAGGACGACCATCCGATGCTCGTCGCGCTCGGCAAGGACGTCGAGGGCGGCTACGTGATGGCCAACATGGCGAAGATGCCGCACATCCTGGTGGCCGGTGCCACCGGGTCAGGCAAGTCGTCCTGCATCAACTGCCTGATCACGTCGATCATGATAAGAGCGACGCCCGAGGACGTACGGATGGTCCTCGTCGACCCCAAGCGCGTGGAGCTCACCGCGTACGAGGGCATCCCGCACCTGATCACGCCGATCATCACCAACCCCAAGCGGGCCGCCGAGGCGCTCCAGTGGGTCGTGCGCGAGATGGATCTGCGCTACGACGACCTCGCGGCGTTCGGCTACCGGCACATCGACGACTTCAACCAGGCGGTGCGCGAGGGCAAGCTCAAGACGCCCGAGGGCAGTGAGCGTGAGCTCAAGACCTATCCGTATCTGCTGGTGATCGTCGACGAGCTCGCCGACCTGATGATGGTCGCGCCGCGCGACGTCGAAGACTCGATCGTGCGCATCACGCAGCTCGCGCGCGCGGCAGGCATCCACCTGGTGCTCGCCACGCAGCGGCCCTCCGTGGACGTCGTGACCGGCCTGATCAAGGCGAACGTGCCCTCGCGGCTCGCCTTCGCGACCTCCTCGCTCGCCGACAGCCGCGTCATCCTCGACCAGCCCGGCGCGGAGAAGCTCATCGGCAAGGGCGACGGCCTGTTCCTGCCGATGGGGGCGAACAAGCCCACCCGTATGCAGGGCGCCTTCGTCACCGAGGACGAGATCCACGCGGTCGTCCGGCACTGCAAGGACCAGATGGCGCCGGTCTTCCGGGACGACGTCACCGTCGGCACCAAGCAGAAGAAGGAGATCGACGAGGACATCGGCGACGACCTGGATCTGCTGTGCCAGGCCGCCGAGCTGGTGGTCTCCACCCAGTTCGGGTCGACGTCCATGCTGCAGCGCAAGCTGCGCGTCGGCTTCGCCAAGGCCGGCCGGCTGATGGACCTGATGGAGTCGCGCTCGATCGTCGGGCCCAGCGAGGGCTCGAAGGCACGTGACGTTCTTGTGAAACCTGATGAGCTGGACGGAGTGCTCGCCGTGATCCGGGGGGAGGCTCACCCAGAGGGGTGAGCAAGGCTCACCCATAAGGGATCGGCAGGCAACCGTTTCCCTTCGGCGCACGTCAAGTTGAGGGAGAGAAGAGCACGATGTACCTACATCAGGATGTCCGGCCATTCTGATGGCGTACAAAGTCTGTCCGTCCGGTTGCCCCACCCTTTCCAGGCCCCCCTAAACTGAACCTCCGGCAGGTGGCTACACGCTCGAAAGGCGCCCCCGTGTCCATCGGTAACTCCCCTGAAGACGACCGACCTTCGGACGACCGCCTCGCCCGCCCCGACCGCGTCGCGGACGAAAGCCCGGCAGACGAGACCTCGGCAGAGCAGAGCCCGGACGGTGAGCGCCGGGCCGAAGAGCGTCCCTCGATCGGCCGTGTCCTGCAGCAGGCCCGTGTCGACTCCGGCCGGACCGTCGACGAAGTCAGCTCCTCCACGCGCGTGCGCATCCCCATCGTCCACGCGATCGAGCAGGACGACTTCTCCCGGTGCGGCGGCGACGTGTACGCCCGCGGCCACATCAGGACGCTGGCGCGCGCCGTCGGACTCGACCCGGCCCCGCTGATCGCGCAGTACGACGAGGCGCACGGCGGCCGCCCGCCCGCGCCCACGCCGGCGGCGCCCCTCTTCGAGGCCGAGCGCATCCGCTCCGAGCCGCGCAGGCCGAACTGGACCGCCGCCATGGTCGCCGCGATCGTCGCGGTGATCGGCTTCGTCGGCTTCACCGCGTTCAGCGGCGGCGACGACAGCGACGACGGCTCGAAGTCGGTGGCCGAGGGCGCCACCCCCGCGAGCAGCAAGCCCGCGGAGAAGCCGAAGCCCGACAAGCCCGCCGACCCCAAGCCCGACCCGTCGGACAGCGCCATCGCCGGTGTCCCGCGCGACAAGGTCACCGTGAAGGTCGACGCCGCGGACGGACGCAGCTGGATCTCGGCCAAGGACCACAACGGGCGCACGCTCTTCGACGGCGTCCTGGAGCAGGGCGAGGCCAAGACCTTCCAGGACAAGCAGAAGATCGACCTCGTCCTCGGCGACGCGGGAGCGATCAACCTGTACGTGAACGGAAAGCCGGTGGCGAACGAATTCGAGCCCGGCACAGTGGAGCGCCTCACCTACACAAAGGGCGACCCGGAAGCCGGCTGACCGGCCCTCCTGGGGCGCTGACCAGGCGCTGACCAGCAGCGCTGCTCGGGACGCGGTGACGCCCGGGTGACGGGCCGACGGCCGGGAGCCGACCGCCCGGTAACCCTGGCGGCCGGGGCCGAGGCGTGGACGAAGTAGTCTTGAGACCATGCCTGAACGCCGCACCGTCGCCCTTGTCACTCTTGGCTGCGCCCGTAACGAGGTGGACTCGGAGGAGCTCGCAGGCCGCTTGGAGGCGGACGGCTGGCAGCTCGTCGAGGACGCCGAGGAAGCGGATGTCGCCGTCGTCAACACCTGTGGCTTCGTCGAAGCCGCCAAGAAGGACTCCGTCGACGCCCTCCTCGAAGCCAATGACCTGAAGGGCCACGGCAGGACCCAGGCCGTCGTCGCGGTCGGCTGCATGGCCGAGCGGTACGGCAAGGAACTCGCCGACGCGCTGCCCGAGGCCGACGGCGTGCTCGGGTTCGACGACTACTCCGACATCTCCAGCCGCCTCCAGACCATCCTCAGCGGTGGCAGCGTCGAGGCGCACACCCCGCGCGACCGGCGCAAGCTGCTGCCGATCAGCCCCGCCGAGCGCCAGGACGCCGGAGCCGGGGTCGCCCTGCCCGGGCACGCCCCCGTAGCGGCTCCGCAGGATCTGCCCGAGGGCGTCGCGCCCGCGTCGGGTCCGCGCGCCCCGCTGCGCCGCCGCCTCGGCACCAACCCCGTCGCCTCCGTGAAGCTGGCCTCCGGCTGCGACCGCCGCTGCTCGTTCTGCGCCATCCCGTCCTTCCGCGGCTCCTTCATCTCGCGCCGCCCCTCCGACGTTCTCGGCGAGACCCGCTGGCTCGCCGAGCAGGGCGTCAAGGAGGTCATGCTCGTCTCCGAGAACAACACCTCGTACGGCAAGGACCTCGGCGACATCCGGCTCCTGGAGACGCTCCTTCCGGAGCTGGCCGCAGTGGACGGGATCGAGCGGATCCGCGTCAGCTATCTGCAGCCCGCCGAGATGCGGCCCGGACTCATCGACGTCCTCACCTCGACGGAGAAGGTCGCCCCCTACTTCGACCTGTCCTTCCAGCACTCCGCGCCCGGCGTGCTGCGCGCCATGCGCCGCTTCGGAGACACCGACCGCTTCCTGGAGCTCCTGGACACCATCAGGTCCAAGGCGCCGCAGGCCGGTGTGCGGTCCAACTTCATCGTGGGCTTCCCCGGCGAGAGCGAGTCCGACCTCGCGGAGCTGGAGCGGTTCCTCACGGGAGCGCGCCTGGACGCCATCGGCGTCTTCGGGTACTCCGACGAGGAGGGCACGGAAGCCGCCACGTACGACCGGAAGCTCGACCAGGACGTCGTCGACGAGCGGCTCGCGCACATCGCGCGGCTCGCCGAGGAGCTGACCTCGCAGCGCGCCGACGAGCGGCTCGGCGAGACCGTCGAGGTCCTCGTCGAATCACTCGACGAGGAGGACGGACCGCTCGGCAGAGCCGCGCACCAGGCCCCCGAGACGGACGGCCAGATCCGCCTGACGGGCACCATCGGTGGGGAGGGCCTCCAGGTCGGCCGTATGGTCGTGGCAAAGGTCGTCGGCACGGAGGGCGTGGACTTGGTGGCTGAGTGTCTCGAGGAGGCCGGCAGATGACAGGAGTCCCGGCGTCCGCGGGCGGCTCCGGCGCGCAGGGCGCTTCGGGCGCCACGCCGGTGCGCGGCGGGAAGCTGGGCGCCGCGGCGGTCAATCAGGCCAGCCTGTGGAACGTCGCGAACCTGCTGACGATGCTGCGGCTGTTGCTCGTGCCCGGCTTCGTGATGCTGCTTCTCGGCAACGGCGGGTACGACCCGGCCTGGCGCTCTTTCGCCTGGGCCGCCTTCGCCGTAGCCATGATCACCGACCTTTTCGACGGACATCTGGCGCGCACGTACAACCTCGTCACGGACTTCGGGAAGATCGCCGATCCGATCGCCGACAAGGCGATCATGGGAGCCGCGCTGATCTGCCTGTCCTGGCTCGGTGACCTGCCGTGGTGGGTGACGGGAGTGATTCTGGGGCGCGAGCTCGGAATCACGCTGCTGCGGTTCTGGGTGATCCGTTACGGCGTCATTCCGGCCAGCCGCGGCGGCAAGATGAAGACGCTGGCGCAGGGCACCGCCGTCGGGATGTACGTTCTCGCCCTGACCGGGCCGCTCGCGACCCTGAGGTTCTGGGTGATGGCGGTCGCCGTGGTGCTGACCGTGGTGACGGGGCTCGACTATGTGAAGCAGGCCGTCGTGCTGCGCAGGCAGGGCATGGCCGAGGCGCGTGCGGCGGCTGCGGAGACCGCCCGGGAGGCCGCGAAGTGACGTCCCCCGGGCTCTCGGCCGCCGCGGAGCCGGCGAACAGGCTGCTGCGAATTCTCGCTGCCCGCGGCGAGACACTCGCGGTCGCCGAGTCGCTGACCGGTGGCCTGGTGGCCGCCGAGATCACCTCGGTCGCCGGGGCCTCGAAGGTCTTCCGCGGGTCCGTGACCGCGTACGCCACCGAGCTCAAGCGGGACGTGCTCGGCGTCGACGGCACTCTGCTGGACGAGCGCGGGGCCGTGGATCCCGAGGTCGCGCGGCAGATGGCGGATGGTGTGCGCAAGGTGCTCGGTGCGGACTGGGGTCTCGCGACCACGGGCGTCGCCGGGCCGGACCCGCAGGACGGACAGCCGGTCGGGACCGTGTACGTGGCGGTCGCGGGGCCGGATATCGAGGTTTTGGGGCCGAATACCGAGGCCACGGAGTCGGAACTCGAAAGCGTGAGCGGTTACGCCGATGGCGGAGCCCATGGGAAAGTGGCCGCCCTGCGGTTGAACGGGTGCCGTTCGGAAATCCGTATGGAGAGCGTACGCAGCGTGCTCACGTTGCTTCTCGAGCAGCTATCCGGAGAACGTGCCGAGAATGGGCGGGCACAGGATACGGAACAGAACGGGGGGAATTGATGTTTGCAGCCCTGAGTGAACACGACATCGCTCCCCGCACGGCCGCCGCGCGAGGCGGTACGGTGGGGCGTGAAGGATGCGGCTACGCGGTCCGAGGAGGGAGCCACCGATGATTCTGCTCCGTCGCCTGTTGGGTGACGTGCTGCGTCGGCAGCGCCAGCGCCAGGGCCGTACTCTGCGCGAAGTCTCCTCGTCCGCCCGAGTCTCGCTCGGCTATCTCTCCGAGGTGGAGCGGGGGCAGAAGGAGGCTTCCTCCGAGCTGCTTTCCGCGATCTGCGACGCGCTTGACGTACGGATGTCCGAGCTCATGCGTGAAGTGAGCGACGAACTGTCGCTCGCCGAGCTGGCTGAGTCTGCAGCAGTCCCCGAGCCGGTGCGCGCACCGGTTCGCTCGATGCTCAATTCCGTCTCCGTGGCCGGAGTGCCACCGGAACGGGTCACGATCAAGGCACCCGCGGAGGCGGTCGACGTCGTCGCCGCGTGACGTGGCGCTGCCCTGAGCAGCCACGAAGTGTGTGGAAGCCCCTGCCGGGTACCCGGTAGGGGCTTCTGCGTTGTCCGAGGTGGTCCCCGAGTGTCCGAGCATGCACGAATCGACCTATTTGGTTCTTTTATGCAATGGTTGGTGGGGATTTACCTCATTCGCTCGTGAGTTGGAGGAGACAGATGTACGTCGTGAAGAGCCCGCTGTCCGATGCGGATCTGAAGACGGTCTCGGAGGCCCTGCAGGGCGCGCTCGTGGACCTGGTCGACCTGTCGCTGGTGGCCAAGCAGATCCACTGGAATGTGGTCGGCCCGCGCTTCCGCTCCGTGCACCTGCAGCTCGACGAGGTCGTCGACACGGCCAGGCAGCACTCCGACACCGTGGCGGAGCGTGCCTCCACGCTCGGTGTCTCGCCCGACGGGCGCGCGGCGACCGTGTCGCAGAGCAGCGGGATCGGGAAGATCCCGGAGGGCTGGGTCAAGGACGTGGACGCGGTCGGGACGCTCGTGGACGCGCTGGGCGCGGTCATCACACGGATGCGTGAGCGCGTCGACGCGACCGGTGAGGCCGACCCGGTCAGCCAGGACATCTTCATCCAGATCTCGGCCGAGCTGGAGAAGCACCACTGGATGTTCCAGGCGGAGAACAGCTGACACGCCCGGGCGCCCCGGCCGGAGACGGCCGGGGCGCCGTGTGAGGGCGCTCCCCATGGGCGGTGCCGCCGGTTTGTGCGCCGTGGCGCTTTCGGCGCCTCCGGTGCGGCCGACACGCCCTCCCATGGGGTGAACCCCGGCGTTTAGCGTCGACCTCGCGTTGGGCGGGAGGTGACATCTGTGGCAGCCGTGAGCGGGACAGCCGTGACATGGCGGGCCGTGCGATGGGTGCCTGCCCTGGTGCTCGGCGCGCTGTGGTGGTGGGGCGTGCTGAGGCTCGCCTTCGTGCCTGACGCGGGGGTTCTCGAAGGGGCGGTCGCGGCAGGCGGCTGGGGGCTGAGTGTGCTGCCCGTGCACTGTGTGCCGAAGGCGCGGGCGGTGAGTGGGGGCGCGGCCAAGAGGGCCGACGCCGAAGGGGATGCCGGGCGGCCGGACAGAGCGGCTCGGTGGCCCGGGGGGCGTGTGGCGCATGTGTGGCGGGGGCGGGCGGCCGCGATGGCGGAGCGGGGCCGCGAGCGGGCTGTCAGGACTACCAGGGCATGGCGACGCCGCCGTTGGGGCGGAGGATCTGGCCCGTCGTGAAGGACGCGGCGTCCGAGGCCAGGTGCAGCACGGCGTGCGCGATGTCGTCCGGTTCGCCGACGCGGCCGAGGGGCGACATGCGCACCATGATTCTTTCGGTGTGGGCCTGGGTCTCCGCGTTGTGCCGGGTCGTCATGGGGGTGCGGATCCAGCCCGGGGCGACGGCGTTCACGCGGATTCCGTGCGGCCCGACCTCCGTGGCTAGGGTCTTGGTGAGCTGGACGACGGCCGCTTTCGAGACGCCGTAGCAGAGGAGGCCGGGGCCGCCGGTGTCGACGGCGCCCGAGGCCATGGTGACGATGCTGCCGCCCGAGCCGGCGTCGATCATGGTGCGGGCCGCGGCCTGGCAGGCGTACAGGACGCCCTTGAAGTTGATGTTCAGGACGCGGTCGAGGTCCTCGTCGCGGGTCTCCAGGACCGGGCTGCTGTGCATGACGCCTGCGATGGCGGCCATGATGTCGAGGCGTGGGCCGCCGGTGCCTGTCGATGTCGCCGCCGCTTTCGACGTGGCCGCTGTTGCCGCTGCCGTGACCGCCCGGTCGACCTGCGCCCTGTCGGACACGTCCAAGGGGTGGGTGTGCGCGGCGCCGCCGGCCGTCTTGATGAGGGTGGCGGTCTCGTGGAGCCCTTGCTCGTCCCGGTCGGCGCAGTGGACGGTGGCGCCCGCCTCCGCGAGGAGCAGGGCCGTCGCGCGGCCGATACCGCCGGCGGCGCCGGTGACGAACGCGGTGCGTCCGGTGAGGTCGTACGCCTTGACGGGCATGACGGGACGGTACGACCGGAGCTGACGGAGCGTCAACTAGTTTGCGTCGACTGGTGCGTGCTCACTGGTGGCTCTTGATCGGGCGGGCGTCGACCGGCGGACGTCGACCGGCGGACGTCGGGATCAGGGAGTGGGGCCTCGCTGGCAGGTGGGGCACCAGTACGTGGGGCGGCTGCGGGAGCCGTCGCCCTGCTCGGCGGTGCGAATCGGCGTGCCGCAGCGCAGGCAGGGGCGGGGTGCGCGGCCGTACGCGTAGAGGCGCTGGCCAGGGCGGTCGCGGCCGGTGGTCATGCGGGACGGCCGATGACGGTTGGCCTCCAGCTGCTTCTTCGCGAAGACGGGGAGGCGGGCGGCCGTCTCCTCCGTGAGCTCGCCGACGGGGAGCCAAGGGGTGACGCCCAGAACGAAGCAGAGCTCGCTCTTGAAGACGTTGCCGATGCCCGCGAGATTGCGCTGGTCCAGGAGGGCCTCGCCGAGAGGGCGCTCGGGTGCCGCCCGCAGGTTGCTCAGGGCGAGCTCCGGGTCCCAGTCGGGGCCGAGGAGGTCGGGGCCGAGGTGGCCGACGGCCTTGTCCTCGTCGGTGGTGCGGAGCAGTTCGAGGACGGGCAGGCGGTACCCGACGGCGGTGTTCTCGGCGGTGCCGAGGATCGCCCGGATCTGATGTCCGGGGCCGCCGCGCCAGCGCTCACCCGGAGCGTAGATCCGCCAGGAGCCGTCCATCCGGAGGTGCGAGTGCAGGGTGAGGCCGCCCTCGACGCGCGTGAGGAGGTGCTTTCCGCGCGGGGTGACGTCCAGGACGGTGCGGCCGGTGAGGTCGACCGTCGCCAGCTTGGGCACGCGGAGGTCGGAGCGCGTGAGGGTGTGCCCGGCGAGTGCGGTGTGCAGGCGCTGGGCTGCCTGGTGGACGGTGTCGCCTTCGGGCATGGCTCCAGGGTGGCATGACGGGGGCGGGAGGGCTTCTGGTGGTGGCTGGGGGTGTGAGTGCGGGGGGTGGGTGGGGTTCGGAGGTGGGTGAGGTTCGGGGGTGCGGCGAGTGGGCTGGGCGGCTGGGCGTGTGAGTGTTGACGGTGGATGTGTGTGGGGGCGGTTGGTGGGGTGGGTCTGCGTGTGAGCGGTGGGTGGTGAGCGGTAGGTGGTGGGTGGTGGGTGGTGGGCCTGGCCGTGTCGGTAGGTCTGTCTGGGTGGGGCGTGCTGTCATGCGTGGGGGTGCAGGCCGGGTGGGTGTGTCTGGGTGGGGCGTGCTGTCATGCGTGGGAGTGCAGGCCGGGTGGGTGTGTCTGGGTGGGGCGTGCTGTCATGCGCGGAGGCGTAGGCCGCGTGGGTCTGTCTGCGTGGGGCGTGCTGTCATGCGCGGAGGCGTAGGCCGCGTGGGTCTGTCTGCGTGGGGCGTGCTGTCATGCGCAGAGGCGTAGGCCGCGTGGGTCTGTCTGCGTGAGGCGTGCTGTCATGCGCGGAGGCGTAGGCCGCGCGGGGTGGCGTGGAAGCCGGCTCCTTCCAGGAGGGGGGCGAAGGGCGACGTCAGGGCGGCGGAGCCGTTGACCCGCTCCACGGTGACCGTGCCGAGGGAGCCCGCCCGGGCGGCCGCGGCCAGGGATTCGGCGGCGGCGTGCAGCCGGGGGTCGTCGGCGACCGGGTCCTCCGGAGCAGCGGGCCAGGCCAGGAGTGTCTTGCCGCCGCGTTCCATGTAGAGCGTCAGCTCGCCGTCGACCAGGATGACGAGGGAGCCCGCCTTGCGGCCGGGCTTGTGACTCGCGCCGTTCGGCGGCTCGGGCCAGGGCAGGGCGGCGCCGTACGCGTTGGCGGGGTCCGCGGCGGCCAGGACGACGGCGTCCTGGGCGTCGGAGGGGCGTGAACTGTCCGTACGGTCGCGGGAGTTCGCTGTGGCGCGCAGGCGGTCCACCGCGCCGTCCATCGCGAACTGCGCGGCGCCCAGGCCTTCGACGACATAGCCGCGGCGCGCCTGCCCGCTGTCCTCGAAGGCCGACAGGACGCGGTACGTCGCCGAGAAGCCGCCCTCGACCCCCTCGGCCGCCACCGCGCCGCGGGTCACCACGCCGTGCCGGTCCAGGAGGGCGCGGGCCAGGGCGTGGGCGCGCAGGGTCGGGTCGGGCTCGCGGGCGGGGAGCAGCGACCAGCGGCCCGCGACCGTGGGTGGGCCGGTGCGTGAGACGGTGCGTGAGGCGGTGCGGGCGGCCGCGGTGAGGCTTCCGTAGCGCCCGCGCGGGGTGCTGCGCTTGGCGCGGTGGGCTGTGGCTCCCGCGGTGCGGCCGGAGCCGAGGAGGGAGCGCATGGGGCCGAGTGTGTCGTTCGTGAGCAGGCCCGACCAGGCCAGCTCCCAGATGGTGTCGGCCAGTTGCGGGTCCTGGGCGTCCGGGTGGGTGGTGGAGCGGACCTGGTCGGCGATCTGGCGGAAGAAGAGGCCGTACCCCCCGGAGAGGGTGTCCAGGACCGACTGGTGCAGCGCGGTCAGCTCCAGGGGGTGCGGGGGAGGCAGGAGGAGGGGGGCGGTGTCGGCCAGGTAGAGGGAGACCCAGCCGTCCTTGCCGGGCAGGGATCCCGCGCCGGCCCAGATCACCTCACCGGCCGCGGTCAGTTCGTCGAGCATGGCCGGGTGGTAGCCCGCGACGCGCGACGGAAGGACGAGCTTTTCGAGCGCGGAGGCGGGGACGGTGGCGCCCTGGAGCTGCTCGATGGCGCGCACCAGTCCGTCGATGCCCCGCAGGCCGTGCCTGCTCAAGTTCTGCCACTGGGGCAGGAACTGGGCGAGCGCGGCCGGCGGTACCGGTTCCAGTTCGTGCCGCAGGGCGGCGAGGGAGCGGCGCCGCAGTCGGCGCAGCACCGCGGCGTCGCACCACTCCTGGCCGATGCCCGCCGGGTGGAACTCCCCTTGCACCACGCGGCCGTTCGCCGCGAGGCGTTGCAGTGCGCCCTCCGTGACCGCCGCTCCGAGGCCGAAACGGGCGGCGGCGGTGGCGGACGTGAACGGGCCGTGGGTGCGCGCGAAGCGGGCCAGGAGGTCGCCGAGAGGGTCCTTGACGGGCTCCGTGAACGCCTCCGGGACGCCTACGGGCAGGGCTGTGCCCAGGGCGTCGCGCAGCCGGCCGGCGTCCTCGATCGCCGCCCAGTGGTCCGCGCCGGCGATGCGGACCCGGATCGCGCGGCGGGCGGCCGCGAGCTCCTCGGCCCAGCCCGGCTCGGCGCCGCGCTCGGCCAGCTCTTCCCCGGTCAGGGGCCCGAGGAGCCGCAGCAGGTCGGCGACGCCTTCGGCGTCCTTGACGCGCCGGTCCTCCGTACGCCACTGAAGCTCCTGCTCCAGTTCCGTCAGGACGTCCGCGTCGAGCAGCTCGCGCAGCTCCGCCTGGCCGAGGAGCTCGGCGAGCAGCCGGGAGTCCAGGGAGAGGGCCGCCGCGCGTCGCTCGGCGAGGGGCGAGTCGCCCTCGTACAGGAACTGTGCGACGTATCCGAACAGGAGTGAGCGGGCGAAGGGGGAGGGTTCAGGGGTGGTCACCTCGACGAGGCGGACGCGGCGGGACTCGATGTCGCCCATCAGCTCGGTGAGCCCCGGCACGTCGAAGACGTCCTGGAGGCACTCCCTGACCGCTTCCAGGACGATCGGGAACGAGCCGAACTCGCTCGCGACCTCAAGCAGCTGGGCGGCGCGCTGGCGCTGCTGCCACAACGGGGTGCGCTTGCCCGGGCTGCGGCGCGGCAGCAGCAGCGCGCGGGCGGCGCACTCGCGGAAGCGTGCGGCGAACAGCGCCGATCCGCCCACCTGGTCGGTGACGATCTGGTTGACCTCGCCCTTGTCGAAGGTGACGTCGCCGGCGCCCACCGGGGCCTTCTCCGCGTCGTACTCCACAGGAGGAGCGGTGGGCTCCTGGTCGAGCAGGTCGAGGCCCATCAGGTCCGCGTCGGGCAGCCGCAGCACGATGCCGTCGTCGGCGTGCATGACCTGTGCGTCCATGCCGTACCGCTCGGTGAGGCGGGCGCCGAGGGCCAGGGCCCAGGGAGCGTGCACCTGTGCTCCGAAGGGGGAGTGCACGACGACCCGCCAGTCGCCCAGCTCGTCGCGGAACCGCTCGACGACGATCGTGCGGTCGTCCGGAATGTGCCCGCAGGCCTCGCGCTGCTCGGCGAGGTACGCCAGGACGTTGTCCGCAGCCCAGGAGTCCAGCCCCGTGGCGAGGAGCCGCCCGCGCGCGTCCTCCTGCGAGAGCGCGCCGACTTCCCGGAGGAACGCGCCGAGGGCGCGGCCCAGTTCCAGCGGACGGCCCAGCTGGTCGCCCTTCCAGAAGGGAAGACGACCCGGAACGCCGGGGGCGGGCGACACGAGGACCCGGTCGCGCGTGATGTCCTCGATGCGCCAGGAACTCGTGCCGAGCGTGAAGACGTCGCCGACCCGGGACTCGTACACCATCTCCTCGTCGAGCTCCCCGACGCGGCCGCCGCCCTTCTTGGGGTCGGCGCCCGCGAGGAAGACTCCGAAGAGGCCGCGGTCGGGAATCGTGCCTCCCGAAGTGACCGCCAGGCGTTGGGCCCCAGGCCGCCCGGTGACCGTGCCCGCGACGCGGTCCCAGACCACCCGCGGACGCAACTCCGCGAACGCGTCGGAGGGATAGCGCCCTGCGAGCATGTCAAGGACCGCCGTGAACGCGGACTCCGGAAGCGACGCGAAGGATGCCGCCCGGCGGACCACCGCCAGCAGGTCGTCGACCTGCCACGTGTCGAGCGCGACCATCGCCACCAGCTGCTGGGCCAGCACGTCCAGCGGGTTGGCCGGGATGCGCAGGGACTCGATGGAGCCGGTCCGCATCCGCTCCGTGACGACGGCGGCCTGGACCAGGTCCCCGCGGTACTTCGGAAAGACGACTCCCGTGGAGACAGCCCCCACCTGGTGGCCCGCGCGGCCCACACGCTGGAGCCCTGAGGCCACGGAAGGTGGTGACTCGACCTGCACGACCAGGTCGACCGCGCCCATGTCGATGCCCAGCTCCAGGCTGGACGTGGCGACGACGGCCGGCAGTCTGCCCGCCTTGAGGTCTTCCTCGACCTGCGCGCGCTGCTCCTTGGAGACCGAGCCGTGGTGGGCGCGGGCCAGCACGGGCGGGGCACCCTTGGCGGCACCCGACTCGGCCATCAGCTCCGCAGGGGAGTGGTCCTCGGGGAGGGCTTCACCGGTCGCTCTCTCGTACGCGATCTCGTTGAGGCGGTTGCAGAGGCGCTCGGCCAGGCGGCGGGAGTTGGCGAACACGATCGTCGAGCGATGTGCCTGTACGAGGTCGGTGATGCGCTCCTCGACATGCGGCCAGATCGATGGGCGCTCCGCCTCGGCTCCCGGACCGTCACCGGAGTCGCTGACCGGCGACCCGCCCAGCTCCCCGAGGTCCTCCACCGGGACGACCACCGACAGGTCGAACTCCTTGCCGGACGGCGGCTGGACGATCTCGACCTTGCGCTTGGGGGACAGATAGCGCGCCACCTCGTCCACCGGGCGCACCGTCGCCGACAGGCCGATGCGGCGCGCGGGCTTCGGCAGCACCTCGTCGAGCCGCTCCAGGGACAGGGCGAGATGCGCGCCGCGCTTGGTGCCCGCGACCGCGTGCACCTCGTCGAGGATCACCGTCTCGATGCCGGTCAGCGCGTCCCGCGCGGCCGACGTGAGCATCAGGAAGAGCGACTCGGGCGTGGTGATCAGGATGTCCGGCGGGCGGGTCGACAGCGCCCGGCGCTCGGCGGCCGGGGTGTCACCCGAACGGATACCGACCCGCACCTCCGGCTCGGGCAGGCCGAGACGCACCGACTCCTGGCGGATACCGGTCAGGGGGCTGCGCAGATTGCGCTCCACGTCGACCGCGAGGGCCTTCAGCGGCGACACATACAGCACCCGGCAACGCTTCTTCGGGTCGGCGGGTGGTGGGGTCGAGGCCAGCTGGTCGAGCGCGGCGAGGAACGCGGCCAGAGTCTTTCCGGAGCCCGTGGGCGCGACGACCAGCACGTCGGAACCCTCGGAGATGGCCTGCCACGCCCCGGCCTGGGCGGAGGTGGGCGCGGAGAATGCCCCCGTGAACCAACCGCGGGTCGCGGGGGAGAAGCCGTCTAGGGCGCTGGGGGCGCCAGGGGCACTGGACGCGGAGCTGACCATGACCCCATCGTGCACCCCGCCACTGACATCGGCGCCGACCTGCGGAAAAGAGCTTGCGCGCCCGTCGCAGAATGGGGGCATGGCAGGTTCGGCGGGGCGGGAGCGGGCGCGGGAGCGGAAGCGAGCGCGGCGTCGGGGCGGGGGAGGCGCAGGGGAGCAGGCGCCGCGTGTCGACGGGGGAGACGGGGCGGAGCAGGCACGGCGTGCCGACGGGGGAGACGGGGCGGAGCAAGCACGGGGTGCGGACGGGGGAGACGGGGCGGAGCAGGCACGTGCGGTGGGGGCGGGTGCGGCGGAGCAGGCGCGGCATTGGCGGTACGCGGAGCTGCCGGACGTCGACCTCCTGCGGGCGCGCTACATCCGCAGGACGTTCGCGCGGCACACCCACGAACACTTCGTGATCGCGGCGATCGCCGAGGGCGTCGAGGTCTTCCATCACACCGGTGCCGACCGCCACGCGGGGCCCGGAGCCCTCGCCCTGATCAACCCCGACACCTCGCACACGGGCCGGGCCGGCGCGCCCGAGGGCTGGCGGTACGGGGCGGTCTACCCCGCACCGGACCTGGTCGCCGCCATCGCTGCGGAGACGACAGCACTGCGGGGCGCGCCCGGCTTCGTCCGCCCGGTACTCGACGACCCGTACTCCGTAGCGCTCGTGCACCGCGTGCTGCGCGCGGCGGAGGACGGCAACGCGCTCGCCGCCGACACGCTCCTGCGAGTGGCGGTGACCCGGCTGCTGCGGCTCAACGGCGGGCACCTGCCGCAGCGCACCGTGCGCACGGCGGGCGCTAGAACGGCGGCACGCGCGCGTGCCGTCCTCGATGAGAGCTTGGCGGATCCGCCGAGTCTGGAGCGGCTCGCCGCCGGCCTCGGTACGAGCCCTTTCGCCCTGCTGCGCGCCTTCCGGGACACGTACGGAATGCCGCCGCACGCCTGGCTCACCGACGCGCGGGTGCGCCGTGCCCGGCACCTGCTCGACGCAGGCACGGCACCCGCCGATACGGCCGTCGCCGTGGGCTTCACCGACCAGCCACACCTCAACCGGCACTTCACCCGGATCGTCGGGGTGCCCCCAGGGGCGTATCAGCGGGAGCGCAAGAACGTACAAGACTCGGTCGCGGCGCCGCTCGTAACGTCCGACGCGTGGCAGAACAGACGCCCTCCGCGGGCATAGAACAAGACCTTCCCTTGGAGAAGCCCGATGCCGCTGTCGTCCGTGACGCGCTCGGCGTCGGGGTCGCCGTCGGACTCTCGGGCTTCGCCTTCGGAGTGACCTCGGCGGGCAGCGGCCTCACCCTGCTCCAGACCTGCGCGCTGAGCCTGTTCGTGTTCACCGGGGCGTCGCAGTTCGCACTGGTCGGGGCGCTCGCGGGCGGTGGGAACCCGTTCACGGCCGCCGCGGGCGCCTTCTTCCTCGGGGTGCGCAACGCCTTCTACGGACTGCGCCTCTCGCAGTTGCTCGCTCTCCCGCGCGCGGTGCGGCCCTTCGCCGCGCACTGGGTCATCGACGAGACCGCGGCCGTCTCCCTCGCCCAGCCCACGCGGCGCGCCGCCCGCATCGGTTTCACCGTCACCGGGGTCAGCCTCTACGCGCTGTGGAACCTGACCACCCTGCTCGGCGCGCTGGGCGCAGAGGCGATCGGCGACACCGACGCGTGGGGGCTCGACGCTGCCGGTCCCGCCGTCTTTCTTGCGCTGCTCGCGCCCATGCTGCGCACCTCTACGGAGCGCGCCGCCGCGGGCGTCGCCGTGCTCCTCGGGCTCGGCCTCCTG
The DNA here is from genome assembly GCF_040683555.1 of Streptomyces sp. NPDC093510. Classification (NCBI taxonomy): domain Bacteria; kingdom Bacillati; phylum Actinomycetota; class Actinomycetes; order Kitasatosporales; family Streptomycetaceae; genus Streptomyces; species Streptomyces sp. NPDC093510. The sequence continues at coordinate 172,410 of NZ_JBFBEE010000018.1, read as the reverse complement.
CCGGTGCTGCCCGCGGGCGTCCCCGTCCTGGTGGCTGCTCTGGCGGTGCCGATGGTCCTCTACGTAGAAGGTCGACAGGCTCGTGACGATGTGCGGAGGGAGGACCGGTGAACGTCTGGATCGCCATCGGAGCGACCTTCGTCAGCTGTTACCTCGTCAAGCTCGGGGGGTTGCTGGTGCCCGCGGGAGTGCTGGAGCGGCCGCTCGTCCGGCGCATGGCCGCCCTGCTCCCCGTGGCCCTGCTCGCGGCGCTCACGGCCCAGCAGGCGTTCGCCGACGGGAGGGTGCTCGTCCTGGACGCCAAGGCGGCAGGGCTCGCAGCAGCGGCCGTGGCGCTGCTGTTGCGCGCACCGTTCCTCGTCGTCATCGCGGCGGCCGTCGTGGTCACGGCGGGACTGCGCGTGCTGACGGGGTGATATGCCGGTTCAGGGAGCGAGCAGCACCTGCGGTGACGGGGACTCGGGGATCCCGAGCCGTTTCGCGGTCGCGTCCGGGCGGCAGAACAACGCCGCCAGGACGCCCGCCGCCAACAGCAGCCCCGAAGTCAGCAGCCAGCCCCGCTCGTAGCCCGCGGACACCGTGGCCGCCCGGTCCACCATGCCGCCGAGGACCAAGGGGGACAGGATGCCGCCGAGCGCGTACACGAAGGTCAGTACGCCCAGGACGACGCCCCGTTGGGCGGGCGGGGCGATGCGGGCGCACGCCGTCATGGCGACCGTGAGCGTGATCATGGCCAGGGTCATGGGGCCCAGCATCAAAGGCACCTTGCACCACATGGAGTCGACCGTTCCGAACGCGGCGACGGCACCGCCCGAAACCACCATGAGCAGCCCCGCGCCCGCCCCCGCCGGCAGCCGCCGTCCGATGCGGTCCCGCCGGGCGGAGCGCTGTGCGATCAGACCGTGGACGAGAAGCACTACCCCGTTGGCGAGGGCACCTAGGCCCACGAGCGTGCCCGCTCGGTCGAGATCCCAGCCGACGACGCTCTCCAAGTAGTCCGGTGTCCACGTCAACAGGGTGCTCATCAGCCAGTACGCCGCGAAGGCGCCGAAAGCTGCCGTCATGAAGGAGCCGGACAGCAGAACGGCGCGCAGGGGCACGCCGTCCGGGGCGGGTGCCTCCCCGGCGACCGTGTCGCCCTTGTCGCTCTCGCCGGCCTTCCCGACCTGTGAGGCAAGCGGCCCTTCGGCGCCCCAGATCTGCCAGGCCGCCGCCCAGACGAGACCGACGAGCCCCACCACTCCGAACGCCCAGCGCCAGCCCCAGTGGGTGATCACCCAGCTCAGTACAGGGGCTGCGACGGCCACCCCGGCCGCCGCGCCGAACAGCAGGACCGCGGTGGGCAGGGCCCGGTCCTGCTGGGGGAACCAGCCGTGCACGTGGTGCACGGCCACCGGTGCCGAAGGGCCTTCGGCCGCGCCCAGCAGTACCCGGGTGGCCACCAGCGTGCCGAACCCGGCCGCGCCCCACACCATCGGCAGCTGGGCGGCCGACCACAGCAGCACGAGCACCAGGAGCAGCGGCGTCGTCCGCACTCTCCGGGTCAGCAGGGAGACTCCGAGGGCCGCTACGGAGAACAGCGCGAAGAACGCCGACTGGGCGGTGCCGAACTCCTGCCGGGTGAGACCGAAGTCCGCTCGGATCGCCGGCCCCGCGAGGCCGAGGACCGCCTTGTCGGCGAAATTGACCACCATGAAGGCCAGCAGCAACCACGTGGTGCGCCAGGCCCCGCTCATCCGCGGCGACCGTTCCCGCAAGGGCCCTTGAGACAGTCCGGTGCCTTGTGCTCGGTCATCTCCGCGTGCTCAGTCATCTCCGTGGCTCCTCGTGTGCGCTGGGAGTGCTGCACAGCCACGAGTTTCGGGCTCGGGAGCGAGACCGACCAGCGTTCGCGCGAAGAGAAGCCCCCGGGACCGGGGAAGGGAGAGGCAGGCGCTCCCTGTCAGTCGATGGGCCGACCGTATGCCCGGAGCGTGCGCAGTGCCTCGACGGTGACGATGGGACGCGACTCGAGGGCTGTGCCCGGCGCCCACTGACGCCAGCGCACGGGCCAGCCGCCGTCCGCCTGCTGTTCCCGGGCCAGGAAGTCCAGTGAGCGTTCCATCTCCGCGTCGGTGAACCAAGAGCGCGCGAGCGACTCGGGGGCCTTGGCGAAGTCGTGTGCGAAGTGGTGCTCCCCCGGCGCGTAACCGGGCGACACCGGATACGCGCCCAGGTCCTCCGGGTCCAGCGCCGCGAGCCGCTGCTCACGCACGAGACGTCCGAGGCGGTCGGCGGCGGCCCGCGCGCGTGGGCGGTCGGGTACGCCGTCCAGGAAGGCGACGGCTGCCTGGATCTCGTACGGATGTGACGTCTCGAGCGATTCGACGGCCGCCCAGCAGAAGTCCGTGGCCCGGAAGAGCCAGGCGTCCCACACCTCGTTGCGGTGCAGCAGGCCCACTACAGGGCCGGTGGCGAGCAGCTCACCGGGAGGGTTCTCCACGACCGGTACGAACGGCGCCGAGGGGTAGCCGCGCTGGCTGGGATGGATCGCCGGGAGGGCGCCCTCGGGCGTCGACACCGAGGTCAGATACCGGCACACGCGCTCCGCCCGCCGGCCGCCGCAGCGGCGGATCGAGTCCAGCACACGCAGCGCGTGCCCGGTGTGCAGCGGCTGGCTGACGGGGCCGCGCAGATCGGGTTCCAGCGCGTACCCATACCCGCCGTCCGCGGTGGCGTACGAGGTCAGGGCGGTCTCGACGGCGTCCGCGGCCGGGTCGCCGCCCGCCCCGTCGAGGAAGTGGTACGCGAACCGTCGCTGCTCGAGGACGCGCGCGGTGAGCCAGACGAAGTGCTCGGCGCGGGCGAGCGGGGGCAGCGCCGGGTCCGGGTGAGACACCGCGTCGGGGGAAAGCACTGCGTCGTTGGTTGCTCCGGTTTCGGCCATGCACCGACCGTAGGGTGGAAAGCGTTCTCGGCAAGCCCCCTGCGCCGGGCTGCACTCTCAGGGGCGCGATACTGGAGGCATGCGGTTGACGGTCTTCTGGCAGCGGATGGCGGCTCACTTCGGTGCGGGGTACGCCGACTCCTTCGCGCGCGATCACGTGATGGCGGAACTGGGCGGCCGCACGGTCCACGAGGCGTTGGAAGCGGGCTGGGAGGCCAAGGACGTCTGGCGCGCGGTGTGCGCGGCGATGGACGTACCGGCCGACAAGCGCTGACTACGGAAGGCTCGCTGCCGCCGGAGAGCTTCACGCGCGCGTGGGCCGTCCCAAGCCCGAGCCCGTTCTAAGCCCGGGCCCGTTCTAAGCCCGAGCCCGCTCCAAGCCCCCTCCAAGATGTGTGGGTGGCGACCGATTGCCCGCGGCGTGGGCGAGACTTGCTCCGTGGCACCGACAGACGAGACCGCGCAGGTCACCCAGGACACCGTTCCTCCCGGCACGACGCCGCCCGCACAGCCCCCCGCCGGGGCCGAGGCAGGGCATGGCGCCCGCATGCCGCGCTGGCTGCCGCGCGCCATGGTTCTCGCCCTCGCGCTCATTGCCTGCTTCCAGCTGGGCAGTTGGGCGTTCCACCAGCTGACCGGCTTGTTGATCAACGTTCTGATCGCGTTCTTCCTGGCGCTCGCGGTCGAGCCGGCGGTCAGCTGGATGGCGGCGCGCGGACTGCGCAGGGGCTTCGCCACCTTCCTCGTCTTCCTGAGCGTCGTGATCGCGAGCGCGGGCTTCGTCACGTTGATGGGGTCCATGCTCGCGGGCCAGATCGTCGACATGGTCGAGGACTTCCCCGACTACCTCGACAAGGTCATCAGCTGGATCAACCAGACCTTCCACACGGACCTCTCCCGCGTCGAGGTCCAGGACAGCCTGGTGCACTCCGACTGGCTCCAGAAGTACGTGCAGAACAGCGCCAGCGGCGTCCTGGACGTCTCCGCGCAGGTCCTCGGCGGTCTCTTCCAGCTCCTGACGATCCTGCTGTTCTCGTTCTACTTCGCGGCGGACGGGCCGAGGCTGCGGCGCGCGCTGTGCTCGGTGCTGCCGCCCGCCAAGCAGGCCGAGGTGCTGCGGGCCTGGGAGATCGCGGTCGACAAGACCGGCGGCTATCTCTACTCGCGCGGCCTGATGGCGCTGATCTCCGGTATCGCGCACTACATCCTGCTCCAGGTGCTGGACGTCCCCTATGCGCCCGTGCTCGCGGTGTGGGTGGGCCTCGTGTCCCAGTTCATCCCCACCATCGGCACGTATCTGGCGGGTGCCCTGCCGATGCTGATCGCCTTCACGGTCGACCCCTGGTACGCGCTCTGGGTGCTGATCTTCGTAGTCGTCTACCAGCAGTTCGAGAACTACGTACTGCAGCCCAAGCTCACCGCCAAGAGCGTCGACATCCACCCCGCGGTGGCGTTCGGCTCGGTCATCGCGGGCACGGCGCTCCTCGGCGCGGTCGGGGCGCTCATCGCCATCCCCGCCGTCGCGACGCTGCAGGCCTTCCTCGGGGCGTACGTGAAGAGGTACGACGTCACGGACGACCCCCGGGTGCACGGGCACCGGCGCCAGGTCGGCGCCCCCCTCCTCGCGCGCGTGCGGCGCGCCTTGCGGGGACCGAACAGGCCGGGAGCGCCGCCGGAGTCGTCCGGCGCCGAGCCCAAGCGGGGCGGACGTCGGTAGCGGGACGGGAGCGGGATAGCCGGGCGGAAGCGGGGTAGCCGGACGGGTTTCGTCGGCGGCGTGCCGCGCTTGACACTAAATTCGAGCATCCATTCTCATGGGCGTACGGCGGTGATTCTCCGAGGTGAGCAGGGGATCCGCAGGGCGCTCCGGTGGATTTCGACGAGGGATCGCCTTGAGTTATCCACAGGCTGGACGGGCGTCGGGGCGGATTGTCAGTGGCAGGCGTTAGCGTCTTTGACGTGAAGCGATCGACTCAAGCAAATCGGGTGGAACCCATGGCAGGAACCGACCGCGAGAAGGCGCTCGACGCCGCGCTCGCACAGATTGAACGGCAATTCGGCAAGGGCGCAGTGATGCGCATGGGCGAGCGGCCGAACGAGCCCATCGAGGTCATCCCCACCGGGTCGACCGCGCTCGACGTTGCGCTCGGCGTCGGCGGCATCCCGCGCGGCCGAGTGGTGGAGGTGTACGGCCCGGAGTCCTCCGGTAAGACGACCCTCACCCTGCACGCCGTGGCCAACGCCCAGCGGGCGGGCGGCGCGGTGGCCTTCGTGGACGCCGAGCACGCCCTCGACCCCGAGTACGCGAAGAAGCTCGGCGTCGACATCGACAACCTCATCCTGTCCCAGCCGGACAACGGCGAGCAGGCTCTCGAGATCGTCGACATGCTGGTCCGCTCCGGCGCTCTCGACCTCATCGTCATCGACTCCGTCGCTGCCCTGGTGCCGCGCGCGGAGATCGAGGGCGAGATGGGAGACTCGCACGTGGGTCTTCAGGCCCGCCTGATGAGCCAGGCGCTCCGGAAGATCACCAGCGCGCTCAACCAGTCGAAGACCACCGCGATCTTCATCAACCAGCTCCGCGAGAAGATCGGCGTGATGTTCGGCTCTCCGGAGACCACGACCGGTGGCCGGGCGCTGAAGTTCTACGCCTCGGTGCGCATGGACATCCGCCGCATCGAGACCCTGAAGGACGGCACGGACGCGGTGGGCAACCGCACCCGCGTCAAGGTCGTCAAGAACAAGGTCGCGCCGCCCTTCAAGCAGGCCGAGTTCGACATCCTCTACGGCCAGGGCATCAGCCGCGAGGGCGGCCTGATCGACATGGGCGTCGAGCACGGCTTCGTCCGCAAGGCGGGCGCCTGGTACACGTACGAGGGCGACCAGCTCGGCCAGGGCAAGGAGAACGCCCGCAACTTCCTCAAGGACAACCCCGACCTCGCCAACGAGATCGAGAGGAAGATCAAGGAGAAGCTGGGCGTCGGTGTGAAGCCCGAGGCCCCGGCCGACGAGAAGGCCGCTGACGTGGCAGGCGCGGCCCCGGCCGACGACGCCGCCAAGACGGTGCCCGCGCCGGCGGTCAAGGTCACCAAGTCCAAGGCCGCGGCGGCCAAGAGCTAGTCCGTGACACGACGAACCGACTGGGCGGACCACACCGCCCCCGAAAGCCGCACCGGCCCTGCCGGGCGGGGCCACGGGGACGGTGTGGATCAGGACGGCACAGGCCGGGACGGCGGCCGACAGGACGGCGAGGGCCAGAGCCGTGGGCGCCGTCGGCGGCGCGGCGGCTTCGACGGCCACCAGGACAGCGGTTCCCCTTCCTCGTCGAGGGCCGAGAAGGGGGAGCCGCCGACGGGGGATCCGGCTGAGCGGGCGCGGGCGATCTGTCTGCGCCTGCTCACCGGTACGCCACGCACGCGCAAGCAGCTCGCCGACGCGTTGCGCAAGCGGGACATCCCCGACGACGTGGCGGAAGAAGTGCTCTCCCGCTTCGAAGAGGTCGGTCTGATCAACGACAGCGCCTTCGCGGACGCCTGGGTGGAGTCCAGGCACCACGGCCGGGGACTGGCCCGCCGTGCGCTCGCGCGGGAGCTGCGCACCAAGGGCGTGGAGTCCACGCTGATCGACGAGGCCGTGGGGCAGCTCGACTCGGAGCAGGAGGAGGCGACCGCGCGCGAGCTGGTCGCCCGCAAGCTGCGCTCCACGCGAGGCCTCGACCGGGACAAGCGCCTGCGCCGCCTCGCGGGCATGCTCGCCCGCAAGGGATACGGGGAGGGCATGGCGCTCAGAGTGGTGCGGCAGGCCCTGGAGGAAGAGGGCGAGGACACCGAGGACTTGGGGTACGAGGCGTTCTGATCGGGCCGCTCCCACGGGGGTGGGGCGGCAGCCGGAGCGATACGCACCCCGACCCGCGCTCCGCAGGGTGGGGCTTACCCCCCTGCGGAGACGCCGGGACACCGCAGTGCACAGCGACCTGTGCACAGACGACTGTGTACGCATGGCACAGGAACCCGGCACGACCGACGCGGCGCGGCCCGACGATCCACCCCGGGCCGACGTCCAGCCCCTGGCTGACCCCCGACCCCAGACCGGGTCCCCGGCCCCGCAGGAACTGAGCGACCTGCGCGTCCTCAAGGCGCTCGCACAGCCGAGGCGGCAGCAGATGCTGCAGCACCTCACTGTGCACGGCCCGGCGACCTCCGCGACGCTCGCCCGAGCCCTGGGCCTCAACACCGGGGCGACCAGCTACCACCTGCGCGAGCTCGCCCGCTACGGCTTCGTCGAGGAGACGCCCGGCTCGGGACACGGCCGTGAGCGCTGGTGGCGGGCTGTCCCGGGCGACCGGCGCTTTCCGCCGCGCAGCCGGCAGAGCCCCGAGACGCGACGCGTCATGGACGAGCTCAACCACCTCTCGTACGCCGCCGACCTGGAACTCTTCGCGCAACTGCAACGGGAGCGGAGCCAGGAACAACAGCGGTCGCACGGCGCCGAACCCGACGAGTGGGCCGACGCCCTGCCCTACTCGCGAGGCACGATCCGGCTGACCCTCCCCGAACTCCACGAGTTCTTCGAGGAGTACATCGCGCTGCTCAATCGCTACAAGCGACCCGACACGGACACTCCGGCCGACGCCCACACCGTCCTCACGCGCTTCCTGGCCTTCCCCGCGCCGACGGCCTCCTCCGACCACCGAAAAGAGACCGAGTCGTCATGATGCTGCGTTACGCACTGCAGACGGTCAGGGACCGCAAAGGCGGATTCCTGGGCGCCTTCCTCGCGCTGATGTGTGCCGCAGCCCTCATCACGGCCTGCGGCACCCTCCTGGAGACGGGCCTGCGCGGCACGATCAAGACCGAGCGCTACGCCGCGGCCCCCGTGATCGTCTCCGCGGACCAGAACGTCCACCGGACCACGGTCAAGCACAAGAAGGGCAAGACCAAGGTCAAGCACAAGGCGAAACCGATCGCCGAAAGAGCCTGGCTGCAGGCCGACGACATCGGGGACAGACTCGAGAAGGCCCCGGGCGTCGGTGGCATCGTGCCCGAACTCACGTTCCTCGCGGCGCCCTTGTTGCCTGACGGAGCGAGTGGGTCCGGTACACCCTCGTACGGGCACGCCTGGGAGTCCGCCGCTCTCACTCCGTTCCACCTCGTCGACGGCACGGCCCCGCGCACCGCCCACGATCTCGTCATCGACCGCGGCCTCGCCGAACGCGCGGGCCTGAAGCCCGGCGACCGTCTCACCGTCCAGTCGACGCAGAGTCCGCGTGACTACCGCATCACCGGCGTCGCCGCGCCCGAGAACGGCGATCTGGCCCACCAGACCTCGCTCTTCTTCTCCTCCGAAGAGGCCGAGCGGCTCGCCGCACACCCCGGGAAGGTCACCGCCTTCGGTGTCGTACCGGCCGAGGGCACCACCGTCGCCGAACTGGAGAAGGCGGTCGAACGCGCCGTCGACGGGACGACGGCGCAGGTCGGCGTGGGCAACGACCGAGGAGCCGTGGAGTTCCTCGACGCGGCGGGAGCGCGCGTCAAACTCGTCAGCATGGGCGGAGCCATGGGCGGCACCTCCCTTCTCGTCGCCGTCCTCGTGGTCGTCGGCACCTTCGCCCTCTCGGTCCAGCAACGCCACCGCGAACTCGCCCTGCTGCGGGCGGTCGCCGCGACACCGAAGCAGATCCGCAGGCTCCTCGGCCGCGAGGCGCTGATCGTCGGAGCCGCCGCCGGGGTCGCCGGAGCGCTCGCCGGCCTTCCGCTCGGCGGCTGGCTGCACGGACGGTTCGTGGCAACCGGAGCCGTGCCCGCCACCCTCGAACGGGCCGTCAGCGTCTTCCCGCCCCTGGTCGCCGTGGGCGCCACCCTGCTGGGCGCCTGGGCCGCCGCCCGCATCGCGGGGCGCAGAATCGCCGGAATCCGCCCGGCCCAGGCCCTCGCCGAAGCGCGGGTCGAGCGCCGCGGACCCGCCTGGAGCCGCATCGCCGCAGGCCTCGTGCTTCTCGCCGGAGGCGTTGTCCTGGTCGCCGTGTTGAGCATGCTGCGCACCGAGGCGGCGTCGACCCCCGTGACGTTCCTGACAGTGGTGGTCTTCGCCTGCGCCATCGCGCTCCTGGGACCGCTCGTCGTCCGGGCGGCCGCTGCCCTTATGCGGGGCCCGCTGCGGCTGAGCGGCCCCGGCGGCAGGCTCGCCCACGCCAATCTGCGAGGCAACGCGGCCCGGATGGCCGCCGTCGTCACTCCGCTCGCCCTCCTCACCGGCATGACCTGCACCGTCCTCTTCGTCCAGCCCACCCTCGACGACGCCGCGCGTGTCCAGGCCCGCGAAGGCATCCGCGCGGACTGGGTACTGGCCGCACAAGGGCCGGGCGTCCCGGCGGAGGCCGCACGGAAGCTGCGTACGACCGAAGGCGTCGAAGCCGCAACCGAGGTCGTCCGCACGACGGTGCGCGTCGGGCTCGACAAGTACCCCGCGCAGGGCGTCACCCCCGAAGGCCTCACCCGGACCTGGGACCCGGACGTCACCGCCGGCTCGCTCAAGGACTTCGGCAAGGGCACCGTGGCCGTCAGCGAACTCGCCGCGGACCAACTCGGCCTGCGACCGGGCAGCACGCTCAAGCTCACCCTGGGAGACGGCACGAAGAAGGAGCTCACCGTCCGCGCCGTGTACGCACGCGGTCTCGGGTTCGGCGATCTGACCATGGCGCACGACCTGGTCACCCGCCACGTGGACAACCCGCTCGCCGCCACAGTCCTCGTCAAGAGCGACCGTACGCAGGAACAACTCGCGGCAGGCGTCGAGAAGTTCCCGGGGGTACGCGTTCTCACCCCCGCCGCCGTGGACAGTCTCCAGGCCGAGAGCCGGCAGGCCAACGCGGAGGTGAACCTCCTGGCGATGGGTCTCGTCCTGGCCTTCACCGCCATAGCCGTCGTCAACACCCTCGCGATGTCCGTATCCGAGCGCATGCGGGAGTTCGCGATGCTGCGTCTCGCGGGTGCCACACGCCGCCAGGTCCTGCGGATGCTGCGCGCCGAGGCACTGTCGGTCCTGTTCATCGGCGCCGCGCTGGGAAGCGGCGTGGCGTTCGCCGTCCTGACGGCGTTCAGTGTGGGGATGACCGGCAGAGCGGCACCGACGGTCGTCCCTCTGATGTACGTCTCCGTGGTCGCCGTCGCCGGACTGCTCGCCCTGGCCGCGACCGCCCTGCCGGGCCGCGCCGCCCTACGGCCGCTGCCGGTCACGGTGGCGACCGCCAAGGAGTAGTGGTCGAGGAGGAGCGCGTAAGGAGTAGCGCGTAAGGAGCGGTACGCAATGGTGGGCGCCCCTTACCTACGGGGGCGCCCACACACGCGTACTCACCTTTCGGCAGCCACCACCGGCAGGCCCGCCGCCCGCCACGCCTGGAAGCCGCCGACGAGATCGGTGGCGTGACGCAGGCCCAACTGCCGCAAGGAGACGGCCGCGAGGCTGGACGCGTACCCCTCGTTGCAGACCACGACGACGTGCAGGTCGTGACCGGTGGCCTCAGGAGCGCGATGACTGCCCTGGGGGTCGAGGCGCCACTCCAGCTCGTTGCGTTCGACGACGAGCGCTCCGGGGATCAGCCCGTCTCGCTCCCGCAGCGCCGCGTACCGGATGTCGACCAGCAGCCCTCCGCTCGCAGCGGTCTTGTGTGCCTCCTCCGGAGAAAGCCGGTGCAGGTCGAGCCGCAGGCGTTCCAGCAACTCGTCGATTCCGACCGGCTGGTCATCCGTGTTCTCTCGATCACTCACTGCCAGTCCTCCGGGCGCTCCACGGACTCCAGGCGGAGCACGTCACCGGTACGGCTGTAGCGACGGATCCGTGGCAGCGGCGGGTAGTAGGCGTGCACGGAGACAGCGTGCTCGGTCGTGGACTCGTTCAGCACCTCGTGCACGTGATTACGGCCGAATGCGCGGCCCTCGCCGGCCGTCAACTCCCGCTCGCGGTCGACGTCTTCAGAGAGCTCCAGGGTCTTCCACCCGTCGGTGGGCAGGCGCGCGGCGAGCGAGTTCTCCCTCAGGGTGCCCGCCGCGGTGAGAAAGGCGCCGACCGACTCCGCGTGGTCGTGCCACCCGGTCCCGGTGCCGGGCGGCCAGCCGATCAGCCAGGCCTCGCTGCCGCCCGGTCCCTGCAGACGGACCCAGGTGCGGCCCTCGGGGTCGAGCGGCAGGGAGGCGATGAGCTCGGCGTCGGCCGCGGTGCGGCGGACGAAGGCGAGGAGTTCGGCGGCGGTGGGCGCCGCGGAACGCGCCGAAGAGGGCGCGGAGGTCGAAGAGGGCGCGGTGGAGGAAGGGGCAACAGACACGGATACCGTCCTGGAGATTCGCGGAAGGCGCGCGAGACAGCCCGGGGACCCGGGGCTCAGCGCGCGAGGGAAAATGCGACTTCAGCAGGACGGGTGACACACGCAGCCTGCGTAGCGGACGAGGTCCATGTGGACCCTCCGCCACAGGCGAACATCGGTGTCTGTCACGATCCGGAGTAGACCACGGGGGTGTAAACCGGTCAACCCCGGCTCAGCATGCGAGCGGGCCGGTCCCAGCGGTCGGTCAGCCGCGGGGCCCGGCCCCATGGTCGTCCCCGCTCACCCCGGGGGCCGCGTGGCCCCCGCCGCGCTCTCCGCCTTGCCCGCCCGGCCCGCGTCTCCCGGCCGGCCCATCTCACCCGTCCGACCCGGCGACTTCGCTCCGTCCCCGTGTTCCGTCGGTGACGGAATGCCCAGTGCGGCTTCGGCCGCCGCGTACAGCTCGGCGGGGCGCACTCCGGAGAGTGCGGTCACCAGGTGGCCGTCGGGTCGTACGAGGAGGACCGAGTGGGCGGCGGCGCCGGGGTAGCTCTCCGCGACGAGCAGCTCGGCGGGGTGCGGCAGTGCCGTGACGGCCGCGGCGAGCCGTGGCATGATCCCGGCCTTCACCCAGTGCCGCCGCTCCCACACGACCGTACCCGGCGCGACGAGGACGACGATCAGGTGCCCGAGACCGAGCCGGTCCCGCAGCCGCACGAACGAACCGTCCGGTGCCGTCACCCGCACATCGGCGACCGGCGCTCCGGGCTCCGTGCCGACCACCGTGACGGACTCGGACGGAGCGGCCGCCAGCGGCGAATCGGCGTACGACGAGGGAGCGCCGAGCGGCCCGCGCCCCACATGGCCGTCCGTGAGGAGCGTGTCGTGCCCGCGCGCGGATCCGGGCACGTACGAGCGCAGGCCCTTGCCGCCGCGCAGAGCGGGCAGCGACTGATCGGCGGCGCGCAGCCGCGCGGCCACGCCGGCCCGCCGCTCGACCTGATAACTGTCGAGCAGGGATTCGCTCGCGCCGTGGTGCCAGGAGAGCGCCAGCTTCCAGGCGAGATTGTCGGCGTCCCGCAGCCCTTCGTCGAGCCCCTGGGTGCCGAGCGCGCCGAGCAGGTGCGCGGCGTCCCCGGCGAGGAAGGCGCGGCCGACCCGCCACCGGCGTGCGAGCCTGTGGTGGACGGTGTGCACACCCGTGTCGAGCAGTTCGTACGGCGGGGTGGAGCCTCCGCACCAGCCCGCGAGGGTCTCCCGGATGCGCACCACGAGGGCGTCGGGCGTCACCAGCTCGCCGCGTGGCGGAAGCAGCCAGTCGAGCCGCCACACCCCTTCGGCGAGGGGACGGCCGGTCACCTCGGCGCCCCCGTGGCGCCACGGGGGCATCCGGTGCAACAACGCCTGACCCGGCCACGGAAGTTCCGTGCGCAGCGCGGCCACGGCGTGTCGCTCCACGGCAGTGCGGCCCGGGAAGCGGACGTCGAGGAGTTTGCGCACGGTGGAGCGGGAGCCGTCGCAGCCCACCAGATAACTGCCCCGCCACCACGTGCCTTTGGGCCCGCGCGTGTGCGCGGTCAGCCCACCGGCGTCCTGCTCCAGGGAGTCGAGCTTGTTGTCCACCACTACTTTGACGAGCCGCTCTTCGGCGATGGCCTCGCGAAAGGCGCCGGTCAGAGCGTGTTGGGGAAGGTGCAGTGGGGCGGGGGTCTCTTCGTCGAAGTCGAGTTCCCGCATCAGCTGCTTGCGCCGTACGGAGCGCCATCCGGTCCATCGTGCGCCGGACTCCGCTTCACCGAACGGGCGACCCGCGAGCCGTTCCACGAACGCCGCCGTGTCCTCCCGGAGCACGACGGTCCGCGCGAGCCGCTGTTCGTCCTTGCCGGGGCCCTCGTCGAGGACGACGGTGGGCACCGAGTGGCGCGCGAGCGCGAGGGCGAGCGCCAGTCCGACGGGGCCCGCGCCGACGACGATCACCGGGTCCACGGCGCACACCCTCCGGCCCGGCGGGCTCCGAGGGTCCGGACTGCCCGGAAGCGCTGGACGTACGTACAGAAACTGGCAGTTGGAGCCCGGTGCACGATCACAGAACGTATGCAACCCACTGCTTGTGCCTGCGTCAAGCGACGGCGGCAGCGGCGCGACCACTACCGCCACTGCCCCTTCCCATGTCACATCGGGCGGGGCGGCACCTTCGGCTTGCGCACCGTCAGGTCTTGACGGTGATGGGGAAGCCGGCCTTTGGTCACTCCAATTGTCGACACCCATTTGAGCCACGGCGAGCAGCAGTCCCAGGCGACGCTGAAGTTCGGCTCATGATCAAACGAATTAAAGGGAGGAGGGGCGGCCTACAGGCCACCCCTCCTCCCTCCGTTTCTTCTTAACCGGTGCTTGACGTGCCCTCAGTTCCCTTTCCCGGGCGTGTCCTCGGGACCGTCGGGTTCCGCCGATGCGCCCTTGGGGCCCGCCGGGGCAGTGTCGGCCGGCTGAGGGGCGTTACCCGTGGGGCCGAGCGGTTCGGACGGGTCGAGAACCCCCGGGGCCTCGGCCGGTTCGGCGGCCGCCGCCACGGCGATGCCCGTCTTGGCGCGACGCCCACGCTTCTCGACCCACGTGGCGAGGGCGGAGAGCGCCATACACATCGCCACATAGATCGTGCCGACAACCATGATCACCGGTACGTAGATGTACTGCCCGTTGACGAGCGTGGTGTTGGCCAGCTGCCGGGCGGCGTAGAGCAGTTCCGCGTACGTGATGATGTAGCCGAGCGAGGTGTCCTTCAGCGTCACCACCAGCTGGCTGATGATCGTGGGCAGCATGGACCTGACGGCCTGCGGCAGCAGCAGCATCGTCATCACCTGGGACTTGCGTAGCCCCAGCGCGTAGGCCGCCTCCACCTGGCCGCGTGGCACGGCGTTGAAGCCGGCCCGCAACACTTCTGCCTGCACCGCACTGTTGTAGATGGCCAGGCCGATGACCAAGGCCCAGAAGCCGTTGTTCGTCCCGACGGCACCGAGGTCGCTCTTGTAGGTGAGGAAGAGCACCCACAGGGCGTAGATGGTGATCAGCAGCGGGATGGCACGGAACAACTCGATGAACCCGGTGGCCAGCCAGCGGACCGGGCGGTGGTCCGACGCGCGGGCGACCGCGAGCACCGCACCGAGCACCAGGGACAGCACACCGGCGAGCGCGAAGACCTGCAGTGTGGTGACGATGCCGTCGCGGATGGTGGTCCGCACGTTGGAGTAGTTGAAGGTGTTCCACACTTCGGAGTCGAAGTGTCCCCGGTCGGCGAGACGCATGATCACGAAGGCGATGAGGCCGATGATGGCGGCCGTGCCGACGACGGAGTAGATGCGGTTGCGCATCCGGGCCCTGGGGCCCGGGGCGTCGTACAGGACGCTGGAGCTCATCGTGCGACCTCCAGGCTCCGCTCGAGCAGCCGGAACAGACCGCTGATGGTGAAAGTGATCAGGAGGTAGCCGAGCGCCACCCAGAGGAAGAGCCAGGCGATGGCGAAGCCCTGGTCGCTGAGGAACTTCTGCCAGCCGAACAGCTCCGTGACGCTGAACGCGCCCGCGATGGCGGAGTTCTTAGTCAACGCGATGAAGATGCTGCTCAGCGGCGGCAGCACGCTGCGCACCGCCTGCGGCAGGACGATCGTGCCGAGGGTCTGGAAGAACGTCATGCCGAGCGAACGGGCGGCTTCCGCCTGGCCGAGGGGAACGGTGTTGATACCGGACCTGACGGCCTCGCAGACGAACGACGAGGTGTAGACGCTGAGCACGATCAGCGCCTTGGTCCACGGGTCGAAGCCGAAGTCGAAGACCTGCGGCACCGCGAACCAGATAGTGAGGAAGAGCAGCGTCAGCGGTGTGTTCCGGAACAGGGTGACCCAAGCGGCGCCGAAGAACCGCAGCGGCGGTACCGGCGACACCCGGAACCCGGCGAGCGCGACGCCGAGGAACAGCGCGAGCACGCCGCTGGCCACGGTCAGCCAGACAGTGCCTATGAATCCCTCGCGGAATTCCGCCAAATGGTCGAGCAGTACATTCACGGGGATGTCCTCGTGGGCGGCAGTGGTCGGGCAGGGGAAGCCGACTCCCGTACGCACCGAGGCGGTGCGTACGGGGAACCGGTCAACTCACTGCCGGGGGGTGGGGCGGGCGGTCGGCGCGCGTCAGTAGCGCTCGAGAGCCGGCGGCTCGTTGAACTCGGAACCCGAGAGGCCGAGCGTCGCGTCGTACGCCTTCTTGTAGTCGCCGTTCTTCTGGTGCGCCTCGACCGCGTCGGCGACCGCGTCACGCAGAGCCTTGTCGCCCTTGCTCATGCCGATGCCGTACGGCTCCTTGGTGAACGGCTTGCCGACCACCCTCAGAGCCTTCGGCTGCTGGGCTGCGTAACCCTTGAGGATGGCGTCGTCAGTGGTGACGGCGTCAACCTCCTTGTTGATGAGCTGCTGCACGCACTCCGAGTACTTGGCCAGCTCGACGGTCTTGGCGCCGTACTTCGACTTCTTGATCTCCTGAAGCGGAGTCGAGCCGACGATGGAGCAGACCTTCTTGCCCTTGACCGAGTCCGGACCGGTGACGCTCTTGTCATCCTCGCGGACGAGCAGGTCCGCGCCAGCCATGAAGTACGGACCGGCGAAGCCGACCTGCTTCTTGCGCTCGTCGTTGATCGTGTACGTGCCTACGTACAGGTCGACGTCACCCTTGGAGATGGTGGTCTCACGCACGCCGGAGTCGATCGTCTTGAACTCGATCTGGTCGGGCTTGAAGCCGAGGTCGGCCGCGACCATCTTGGCAATCTCGATGTCGAAGCCGGAGCGCTTGCCGCCGCTGTCCTTGAAGCCAAGGTACGGCTGGTCGTCCTTGGCGCCGATGACGATCTTGCCGGCCTTCTGGGCCTTCTTCAGGACGTCCGAGTCGATCTTCACGTCCGACTTCACGTCGTACGTGGGCAGCTTGGGCGCGTTCTTCCCGCCCGTCGGGTCCTTCGGCTTGTCGCCGGCCGTCCCCTCCTCGCCGCCGCACGCGGTGGCGGTCAGTGCGAGAGCGGCGACGACGGCGGCTGCGGCAGCGGACTTACGGAGCTTCATGGAGAACATCCTTTGTTTCGACTGGAGTTGAGACGGCGTGGGAGCCTCAGTGTTTAAGGATCTTCGACAGGAAGTCCTTGGCCCGGTCGCTGCGCGGGTTGTTGAAGAACTGGTCCGGCACGGCCTCTTCGACGATCCGGCCGTCGGCCATGAAGACGACGCGGTTGGCCGCCGAGCGGGCGAAGCCCATCTCGTGGGTGACGACGACCATCGTCATCCCCTCCCGGGCGAGCTGCTGCATCACCTCGAGGACCTCGTTGATCATCTCCGGGTCGAGCGCCGATGTCGGCTCGTCGAAGAGCATCACCTTGGGGTCCATCGCCAACGCGCGCGCGATGGCCACGCGTTGCTGCTGTCCACCGGAGAGCTGCGCGGGGTACTTGTCGGCCTGGGAGGCGACGCCCACGCGGTCCAGCAGGCCGCGCGCCTTCGTCTCCGCCTCCGCCTTGCCGATCTTGCGCACCTTGGTCTGGCCCAGTGTCACGTTCTCGAGCACGGTCTTGTGCGCGAACAGGTTGAACGACTGGAAGACCATGCCCACGTCCGCGCGGAGCCGGGCGAGCTCCTTGCCCTCCTGGGGCAGCGGCTTGCCGTCGATCGAGATGTCTCCCGAATCGATCGTCTCCAGGCGGTTGATGGCGCGGCACAGGGTCGACTTGCCGGACCCGGAGGGGCCGATCACCACGACGACCTCACCACGGGCAATGGTCAGGTCGATGTCCTGGAGGACGTGCAGAGCGCCGAAGTGCTTGTTGACGTTCTTCAGCACGACAAGGTCGTCCGCCCCGGGCGGTATGGCGTCCTTGGTCACCGATACTTCGGTCACGGCTTGTTGCTCCATCCTCCTCGGTTGGGAGGACAGTAATAACCCAGTGCGACCAGCGTCATTACATCTGAGGGGAAATTGAGCATAACGATCCGGCCGCAACCGGACACACCGTGTGAAGAGGGTCCACGGAGTGCGTACCGGGTGGGTAACGGAACGTGCTGACGACCTGAACCCCCTTGACGCGGTCCTTATCCATCGGCGTGGATGCCTTGGTGCGCTCGCGCGAGCACTGGCCATGCCTACCGGCCACGACGGAACGACGGATGAACTGGAGGGGGCCCCTGTGAGACTGCTTCTCGTCGAGGATGACGATCATGTGGCCGCCGCCCTGTCCGCGGTCCTGGCCCGGCACGGTTTCGACGTCGTGCACGCCCGCAGTGGCGAAGAGGCGCTACAGGCCCTGCTGCCCGCGGAAACGCCCCCCTTCGGAGTGGTGCTTCTCGACCTGGGGTTGCCCGATCAGGACGGCTACGAGGTGTGCGGCAAGATCCGCAAGCGCGGCTCGACGCCAGTGATCATGGTGACGGCCCGCTCGGACGTACGCTCCCGGATCCACGGCCTCAACCTCGGGGCCGATGACTACGTAGTGAAGCCGTACGACACCGGGGAGCTCATCGCCCGTATCCACGCGGTCATCCGGAGGCCCGCCCCCGGCGGCGCCTCGGCCCCCGGCGACAGCGATCTGCGCCTCGGCCCCGTGCGTATCGAACTGCCCACCCGACAGGTCAGCGTGGAGGGTTCGGTTGTCCAACTGACCCGCAAGGAGTTCGACTTGCTGGCCCTCCTCGCCCAGCGGCCAGGAGTGGTGTTCCGCCGGGAGCAGATCATCAGCGAGGTGTGGCGCACCAGTTGGGAAGGGACGGGCCGCACCCTGGAGGTGCACGTCGCGTCCCTGCGCTCCAAGCTGCACATGCCGGCCCTGATCGAGACCGTGCGCGGCGTCGGCTACCGCCTCGTCGCTCCGGCCGCGTAGCCAAGAGCGAGGACAGGTGCGCTCTCGCCTCCTCCCGCTGCTGATCATCCTCATGGCGGGCGTACTGCTGGCGCTCGGTTTCCCGCTCGCCGTCAGCGTCGCCGCGGCCCAGCAGCAGAAGGTGGTCGTCGACCGGATCGACGACACGGCCCGTTTCGCCTCGCTCGCCCAGTTCGTCACCAAACGCCCCACGGGGCCTCTCGGGATAGGGAGCACCGACGAACGCCGCGAGACGTTGCAGATGGAACTCGACGACTACTACGACGTCTACGGCATCCGCGCGGGCGTCTTCTACCGCGACGACGGCGCCATGGCCCAGTCCCCGAACGACTGGTTCCTGCCCACCCACGGAGCCCTGCGTGACGCCTTCCAAGAGGCGCTCCGCTCCCGTGGCAGCCACAACCCCGAGCAGGTCTGGCCGTGGCAGCGGGGGCGGCTGGCCGTCGCCTCACCGGTGATCAAGGACGGCGACGTCATCGCCGTCGTCGTCACGGACTCACCGACCGGACGCATGCGTTCACAGACTCTGCACGGCTGGCTGCTCATCGGCGCGGGCGAGTCGGCGGCCATGCTCCTTGCGGTCGGCGCGGCGCTGCGGCTCACCGGATGGGTGCTGCGCCCGGTGCGCATCCTGGACGCGACCACGCACGACATAGCGACCGGACGCCTCAGATCCCGGGTCGCGCCCGCGGGCGGCCCGCCGGAACTCAGACGCCTGGCCCGGTCGTTCAACGAGATGGCCGACAACGTCCAGGACGTGCTGGAGCAGCAGCGCGCCTTCGTCGCCGACGCCTCCCACCAGCTGCGCAACCCGCTCTCGGCCCTGCTGCTCCGCATCGAGCTCCTCGCCCTCGAACTGCCCGAGGGCAACGAGGAGATCGCCTCGGTCCGCACCGAGGGCAAGCGCCTGGCCCAGGTCCTCGACGACCTGCTCGACCTGGCGCTCGCCGAGCACGTCGCAGCCGACCTGAGCCTCACCGACATCGGGGAGCTGGCCGCCGAGCGCGTCGCCTCCTGGCGGCCGCTCGCCGACGAGCGGGGCGTGCGGCTGACGGGCACATGCCCAGCCACCACCGGCTGGGCCGACCCGGTGGCCCTCTCCAGCGCACTGGACGCGGTGATCGACAACGCCCTGAAGTTCACACCCGAGGGAGGGCCGGTCCACGTGACGGTCTCCTCCAGCAACGGGACGACGACCGTCGTGGTCACCGACGGCGGCCCCGGCCTCACCGACGACGAGCTCGCCCGGGTCGGCGACCGCTTCTGGCGCAGCAACCGCCACCAGAACGTGAAGGGCTCAGGGCTCGGCCTGTCCATCTCGCGGGCGCTGCTCGCGGCGGGCGGCGGCTCCATCGCGTACGCACGCCACGAACCGCACGGGCTGAAGGTGACGGTCAGCGTTCCGCGCAGCGAGCCCCTCGGGCGGCCGTAGCCGCCGGGCGGCGGCTCAGGGCTTGACCGAGCGGTAGTAGCGGCGCGCGCCCTCGTGCAGCGGGAGCGGGTCCGTGAACAGGGCGGTGCGCAGATCCACCAGCTGGGCCGCGTGTACCTGATCGCCGATGTGGTCACGGCTGTCGATGACGGTGCGGGTCAGTCTCTCGGTCAGCTCGGGATCGGCCCGGTCCGTGGTCACGAGGAGGTTCGCCACGGCCAGCGTCGGCACGGCGGAACCCTGCTGGGCCTCGGGGTAGGCGTCGGCCGGCATCGTCGCGGCCCGGTAGTAGCGCGAGCCGCCGCCCTGCTTGTGCAGCGAGTCGACGAGGTAGCCGAGCTTCACGAGCTCGATGTCCATCTTGTTCGACAAGGTGCGCACGGAAGCGGTCGGAAGTCCGCCCGACCAGAAGAAGGCGTCGATGGAGCCCTTCTCCAGGAGGGCCGGCATGGTGTCGATGCCGGCGGAGACCGCCTTGATGTCCGTGACCGGGTCAAGGCCCGCCGCGTCGAGCACCCTGTCGGCTATCAGCCGCACTCCGGAGTGCTCCTGTCCGACCGCCACCCGCTTGTTCCGCAGGTCCTCAACGGTGTCGATCTTCGAGGAGCGGGGCACCACGAGCTGGACGTAGTCGTCGTACAGCCGCGTGCAGCCCCGCAGCCGGTGCCAGCCCGGTGCGCCGTCCAGGCGGTACGTCTCGACGGCGTCGGCGGCGGCGATGGTGAAGTCGGCCTTCCCGGTGGCCACCCGTGCGACGTTCTGCTGCGACCCCTCGCTGTTCAAAAGCTCGACGTCGACGTTCGGCATGTCCTGGGAGATCGCCGTCCGCAGGAGCTCTCCGTACCGCTCGTACACGCCCTTCTGCACGCCCGTGCTGAACCTCACCCGCCCGCTGGGGGAGTCCTCGTCCATGGGCACCAACCACCAGAGCAGCAGCCCGAACGCCACGAGGGCCGCGGCTGAACCTTGCAGGGCGCGGCGCCTGCTGATGTGCGGGAGTGCCTGGAACATGCGCGCGATCCTGCCAGTCCGCTCACCGTGATGACCAGGGGCGAGGTCACACGGCACCACTCCGGAGACCACCCCCTGATGCCGCGGTCCGAATCCGCGGGCACGCGCGCGTGGCGACCCCGTACCCTGGGGGGCGAGATGAGCGCGAAGACTTACGAGGTGCGCACCTACGGGTGCCAGATGAACGTCCATGACTCCGAGCGGCTCTCCGGCCTGCTGGAGGACGCCGGTTACGAGCGTGCGCCCGAAGGGGCGGACGGTGATGCCGACGTCGTCGTCTTCAACACGTGCGCCGTGCGCGAGAACGCCGACAACCGTCTGTACGGCAATCTCGGGCGCCTGGCGCCGATGAAGACCAAGCGTCCGGGGATGCAGATCGCCGTCGGCGGCTGCCTGGCCCAGAAGGACCGCGACACCATCGTCAAGAGGGCGCCCTGGGTCGACGTCGTGTTCGGCACGCACAACATCGGCAAGCTGCCGGTGCTTCTGGAGCGCGCCCGCGTCCAGGAAGAGGCGCAGGTCGAGATCGCCGAGTCGCTCGAAGCCTTCCCGTCGACGCTGCCGACCCGACGCGAGAGCGCGTACGCCGCGTGGGTCTCGATCTCCGTCGGCTGCAACAACACCTGCACCTTCTGCATCGTGCCCGCCCTGCGCGGCAAGGAGAAGGACCGCAGGACCGGCGACATCCTCGCGGAGATCGAGGCGCTCGTCGGCGAGGGCGTCTCCGAGATCACCCTCCTCGGGCAGAACGTGAACGCGTACGGCTCGGACATCGGCGACCGCGAGGCCTTCAGCAAGCTCCTGCGCGCCTGCGGCAAGATCGAGGGCCTGGAGCGCGTGCGCTTCACCTCCCCGCACCCGCGCGACTTCACCGACGACGTGATCGCCGCCATGGCCGAGACGCCGAACGTGATGCCGCAGCTCCACATGCCGCTCCAGTCCGGCTCGGACCAGATCCTCAAAGCGATGCGCCGCTCGTACCGGCAGGATCGTTTCCTGGGCATCATCGAGAAGGTCCGCGCCGCCATGCCGGACGCGGCGATCTCCACCGACATCATCGTGGGCTTCCCCGGCGAGACCGAGGAGGACTTCGAGCAGACGATGCACGTGGTCCGCGAGGCCCGCTTCGGGAGCGCCTTCACCTTCCAGTACTCCAAGCGCCCCGGTACCCCGGCGGCGACCATGGAGGGGCAGATCCCCAAGGAGGTCGTTCAGTCGCGCTACGAGCGCCTGGTGGCCCTCCAGGAGGAGATCTCTTGGGAGGAGAACAAGAAGCAGGTCGGCCGCACCCTGGAGCTGATGGTCGCCGAGGGCGAGGGCCGCAAGGACGGCGCCACCCACCGCCTGTCCGGCCGCGCCCCCGACAACCGCCTGGTCCACTTCACCAAGCCGGACACCGAGGTGCGCCCCGGCGACGTCGTGACCGTCGAGATCACCTACGCCGCACCGCACCACCTGCTGGCCGAGGGCCCCGTGCTCAACGTGCGCCCCACGCGCGCGGGAGACGCCTGGGAGAAGCGGAACGCCGAGGCGGCCGCGAAGCCCGCGGGCGTGATGCTGGGGCTGCCGAAGATCGGTGCTCCGGAGCCGCTCCCGGTGGCGACGGGCAGCGGCTGCGGCTGCGACTGACCGGGGGGGATCCTTCCGACACCGGTCGGTGGTCTTCGACAACAGCTGGAGCGGGACTCCGGAGGAGTCTCCTCCTAGGGCGCGTTACGCTGCGGATCATGCTTGTCGCCGCAGCCGTCTGCCCCTCTCCGCCGCTGCTCGTCCCCGAGGTCGCCGCGGGCGCCGCCCCTGAACTGGACGCCGCGCGCGCGGCGTGCTCGGACGCCATCGCAGTGCTCGCCGCCGCACGACCCGAGCGTCTGGTCGTGGTCGGTCCTGCCGACCGGAATGGCCGCGGAACGCATCCACAGGGCGCGCGCGGCTCCTTCCGCGGCTTCGGGGTGGACCTTGACGTACGGCTCGGGCCGACGCCGCGGTCCGAGCCGGACGAAGCCGCGCAGCGTGAACTTCCGCCGTCGCTCGCCGTGGCCGGCTGGCTGCTCGAACGTACGCGGTGGTCGACCGCCCCGGTGGAAGGCCTCGGTGTGGAGGAACCGCTTGCCGTGGAGCGGTGCATCCAGGCCGGAGAGGACATCGGGGCCCGCGCGGACCGGCTGGCACTGCTGGTGATGGGCGACGCCAGCGCGTGTCGCACGCTCAAGGCGCCGGGGTACCTGGACGAGCGGGCGGCCGGCTTCGACGCGGAGGTCGGGCGGGCGCTCGGTGCGGCCGACATCGCGGCGCTGAAGGCCCTGGACGCGGGTCTCGCGGCCGAACTGAAGGCGGCGGGCCGTGCACCGTGGCAGGTGCTCGCGGGGGCGGCGGACGGCGCGGCGCTGGCCGGGGAGCTGCTCTACGAGGACGCGCCGTACGGCGTGGGGTACGTGGTGGCCGCCTGGTCGTAGCCGGGCGCTGCCGGGTCGCCGGGGCCGCATCGTGCGGCAGCCCCGAGCCGGGCATGCGCAGGCGGCGGAGCGGACATGCGGAGGCGGCCGCGAAGCAGTGTGCTTCGCGGCCGTCCGCCGCTGCGGTTCAGGCGGCCGGAGGGGGCGTGGGAGGGGCGGTGCCACCGCCCGCGTCCTTGCCCTGGTCCGGCCCGGCGAGGCGGTCGACGGCGCCCTTGGCCTTCCCCGTACCCGTCTGGATCTTGTCGCTGTACTTGCCCTTGGTCTTTTCGTCGACCATCTTCGCGGCCTTGTCCAGGCCCTGGTCGATCTTGTCCCCGTGCTGCTGCGCGAGGTGCGAGACCTTGTCCTTGGCAGGGGCGAGCTTGGCTTTCAGTTGGTCCAGGAAGCCCATGGGTCCACCTTCCCTCGCTGGGGAGCTACTTGCGGGCGCCCTCACCGGCCTCGTTGTCGGCGGCCGCCTCGGCGGACTGCTGCTTCGGGATGTCCACGCCGTCCGCGTCCGCCGCTTCGGCGGCCTCCGCGGACTTGTCCTCGGCAGCGCCCTCGGCGACCGCGTTGTCGGCGGCCGCCTCGGCAGCGGGCTTCGAATCGGTGTCGGCCTCGGGGGACCCCTCGGCCGCTTCCGGCTCGGCCGTCAGTGTGTCCGCAGCTGCCTCGGTCGTCGACGCCTCTTCGCCGTCCTTGGCCTTCCGGCGGAACCGTGCAAAAACGCCCATATCTACTCCATACGGTACTCGTGTGGGCGAAATCCCGCCCCGCCCGGTGCGTCTCATTGCGTCGCCCGGGTGATCGGTCCTCGAAACCGGCGGCCGGAACCTCGCAACAGGCAACGACCTCGGAGCCGTGCCGTCACGTAGCTCGTTCGGGGACGGGGCGCGCAGTTTGCGAGACTGGGGCGGTGAGTAGTGCAACCCCCGCCCCGCGGGTCATCGCCGTCGTCGGTCCGACCGCGGCCGGAAAGTCCGATCTGGGCGTTTTCCTCGCCCAGTGTCTCGGCGGCGAAATCGTCAACGCCGACTCGATGCAGCTCTACCGAGGGATGGATATCGGCACCGCCAAGCTGACGCTCGACGAGCGCGGCGGTGTGCCCCACCACCTCCTCGACATCTGGGACGTCACGGAGGCGGCCAGCGTCGCCGAGTACCAGAAGCTGGCCCGCGCCGAGATCGACCGCCTCCTCGCCGAAGGGCGCTGGCCGATCCTCGTCGGCGGCTCCGGACTCTACGTCCGGGGAGCGGTGGACCACCTGGAGTTCCCCGGCACCGACCCCGACGTACGGGCCCGCCTGGAGGAAGAGCTCACGCTGCGCGGCCCCGGAGCGCTGCACGCCCGCCTCGCCGCCGCCGACCCCGAGGCGGCCCGGGCGATCCTGCCGAGCAACGGCCGCCGGATCGTCCGCGCCCTGGAGGTCATCGAGATCACCGGCAAGCCCTTCACCGCCAACCTTCCTGGCCACGACTCCGTCTACGACACCGTTCAGATCGGCGTCGACGTGGCACGCCCCGAACTCGACGAACGCATTGCCACGCGCGTGGACCGCATGTGGGAGCGCGGCCTGGTCGACGAGGTCCGCGAGCTGGAGGCGCAGGGGCTGCGTGAGGGGCGCACGGCATCCCGCGCGCTCGGCTATCAGCAGATGCTCACGGCGCTCGCGGGAGAGTGCACGGAGGACGAGGCACGCGCCGAAACGGTGCGCGCCACCAAACGCTTCGCGCGCCGCCAGGACTCGTGGTTCCGCCGCGACCCGCGGGTGCACTGGCTCAGCGGGGCCGTGGCCGACCGCGAGGAACTCCCGGCACGCGCACTGGCGTTGGTCGAACGACCGGTCACAGCCTGATCACGTGATGGCATCGGGACGCTCCGGCGGTCATCCCGGCACCTGACGCCGTGCCATCATCGACCATCGATCGACCGGTGAAGTCCGAAGTGGGAGGGCGCGTGGCGATGGAGGCCGGCCCTCGTAACACCGCGCATGACGGCGGAGAGCAGCTCAGCCCCGACGGTCCCGACGAGACCGCGGGCGGCGTGACGGACGACGGTCCCGACGCGGACGAGATGTCGGCGGAGGCCGAGGTCGAGGTCGAGCTGCGTCCGCAGCCGCGCCTGCGCGTCTGGCAGCTCGCGCCCATCGTGATCCTGGCCGCGGTCGGATCCCTGATGTTCGCGTTCCCGCTTGCCTTCGAGTTCGGCGACGGCGGCGCCGTCGTCGCCATGCTCGGCCTGCTGCTCAGCTGCTGCGCCGCGGGCTGGGGAATGATGGCCGCCCGCCGAGTGGGCCACACCTGGCCGGGTCTGCCCGAGCGCGGCTCCGGGCGCCGTCCGGACTGGCGGGTCGTCTCCGCGTACGCGCTGCTGTTCCTGGGCGCCGTGGTCCTCGCCGTGTGGCGCGTGGCCAGACTCCGCTGAGGCCACCCCGCCCGGCCCCCGACCCCGGCCGGACCGCGTGCCCCGTTTGTCGTACCCACCCCGTACGATCGAGGAATGAGCACGCGGATCGCCTTCCTCAAGGGGCACGGGACCGAGAACGACTTCGTGATCATCCCTGACCCCGACAACACCGTCGAGCTGCCCCCGGCCGCTGTCGCCGCCCTCTGCGACCGCCGCGCGGGCATCGGCGGGGACGGCCTCCTGCACGTCGTGCGCTCCGCCGCCCACCCCGAGGCGCGCCACCTCGCGGACCGCGCCGAATGGTTCATGGACTACCGCAACGGCGACGGGTCGGTCGCCGAGATGTGCGGCAATGGAGTGCGCGTCTTCGCCCGGTACCTGCAGCGCGCGGGGCACGCCGGTGAGGGCGACCTGGCAGTGGCCACCCGGGGTGGCGTGAAGACCGTGCACATCGCCAAGGCAGAGTCCGGGGGCGACATCACCGTCGGGATGGGCAAAGCGCTGCTCCCCGAAGGGGACGTCACCGTCTCGGTCGGCGACCACCGCTGGCCCGCGCTCAACGTGAACATGGGCAATCCGCACGCGGTCGCCTTCGTCGACGACCTCTCCGAAGCGGGCAATCTCTACGACGCGCCGCCCTTCAGCCCCGCCTCCGCCTACCCGGACGGGGTGAACGTCGAGTTCGTCGTCCCCCGCGGCCCGCACCACGTCGCCATGCGCGTGCACGAGCGGGGCGCGGGCGAGACCCGCTCCTGCGGCACCGGCGCGTGCGCCGTGGCCGTGGCGGCGGCCCGCAAGGACGGCGTGGATCCGGCCGTGACCGGAGCCCCGGTCACGTACACCGTCGATCTGCCCGGCGGGCGCCTCGTGATCACCGAGCGGCCCGACGGCGAGATCGAGATGACGGGCGGCGCGGTGATCGTCGCCGAAGGGGAGATCGTGCCCGAATGGATCGAAACGGCAACCGCATGAACTGTCGCTCGAATGGGTGATCCGTTTCACGCTCGGCGAGAGCCGGTCAGCACCCCGTGATGGGCTCGGTAGCATCAAGCACCGGCCCGGACGGAGTACGCCGCCGTCCGCTCACCGCCGGTCGAAGCAGCCGGAGGTGCTCATGAGTGCGGAGGCCACGAACCCGGCCACGCCCGGCCCCGTGACGTCCGGGGCCCAGCGCAGGCGCGGCCGCGCCCGTCTCGACCTGCGCAGGCTCGGTCGCGCCGCCCTGCTCGGCTCCGGCACCAGGGACCGCCTGCCCGACGCGATCGGCCATGTGGCGGAGGCTCACAGGAGCCACTATCCGGACGCGGACCTGGAGCCCCTGCGCCGTGCGTACGTCCTCGCCGAGTCCTCGCACCGCGGCCAGACGCGCAAGAGCGGCGAGCCGTACATCACGCACCCGCTCGCGGTGACCCTCATCCTCGCCCAACTCGGCGCGGAGATCACGACCTTGACCGCCTCCCTGCTCCACGACACCGTCGAGGACACGGACGTGACGCTCGACCAGGTGCGGGAGGAGTTCGGCGAAGACGTCTGCTATCTCGTGGACGGCGTCACGAAGCTGGAGAAGGTCGACTACGGAGCGGCGGCGGAGCCCGAGACGTTCCGCAAGATGCTCGTCGCCACCGGCAACGACGTACGCGTGATGTCGATCAAGCTCGCCGACCGGCTGCACAACATGCGCACCCTGGGTGTCATGCGCCCCGAGAAACAGGCCCGCATCGCCAAGGTCACCCGGGACGTACTCATCCCGCTCGCCGAGCGTCTCGGTGTGCAGGCGCTCAAGACCGAGCTGGAGGACCTCGTCTTCGCGATCCTCCACCCGGAGGAGTGCGCCCAGGTCAAGGCCATGATCGCCGCCAACGAAGAGAGTGCGGACGACCCCCTCGGGGACATCGCGGGCGAGGTGCGCGGTGTACTGCGCGACGCGGGCATCACGGCCGAAGTGCTCATCCGGCCTCGTCACTCCGTGTCCGTTCACCGAGTGCACCGCAAACGCGGCGATCTGCGTGCCTCCGACTTCGGCCGCCTCCTCGTCCTCGTGAACGAGGACGCCGACTGCTACGGAGTCCTCGGGGAGCTGCACACCTGCTTCACGCCGGTCGTGTCCGAGTTCAAGGACTTCATCGCCGTACCGAAGTTCAACCTCTACCAATCGCTGCACACGGCCGTGACCCGCTCCGACGGCGAGGTCGCCGAAGTCCTCATCCGTACGCATCAGATGCACCAGGTCGCCGAAGCCGGTGTCGTCGCCCTGCGCAATCCCTACGCTCCTCCTTCGGAGGAGCCGTCCGAAGGTGCCGACGACGAGCGCGTGGACCCCACCCGGCCCGGCTGGCTCTCCCGGCTCCTCGACTGGCAGCAGGCCGCCCCCGACCCCGACACGTTCTGGTCGACGCTTCGGGAGGACCTCGCCCAGGACCGCGAGATCGCCGTCTTCCGGCCCGACGGCGGCACGCTCGGCCTGCCCGCGGGCGCCAGCTGCGTGGACGCCGCGTACGCCCAGTACGGCGAGGACGCGCACGCCTGCATCGGCGCGCGCGTGAACGGCCGCCTGGCGACGCTCAGCACGGTCCTGAGGGACGGCGACACGGTCCAGCTCCTCATGGGCCAGGACCTCACCTCCGGACCCTCACGCGAGTGGCTGGACCACGCGCGTACGCCCGCCGCGCGGATCGCCATCCGGCGCTGGCTCACCACTCACCCGACGCCCGCGCCGACACCGTCCGTGCAGCGGCCGCCCCAGCAGGTCCCGGCCCCCATGCCCAAGCCGGACACCTCCGAAGCGTCGCGGCCGGCCGCCGCCAACGCCGTCGTGGACCGCGAGGGCGCGAGCGTGCGCCTCGCCGGCTGTTGCACGCCGGTGCCGCCCGATGAGATCACCGCCTTCGCCGTCCGCGGGGGTGTCGTGACCGTCCACCGGGTCGGCTGCCCCGGAGGGGAGCGCATGAAGGAAGTGGGGCGCGCGGAGGTCGGCGTGCACTGGGGGGACACCGCCGAGTGCCGTGTCACCCTGATCGCCGAATCGTTCGGCCGGGCGCATCTGCTCGCCGACCTCACCGAAGCGATCGCCCTCGAAGGAGTGGCGATCATCTCGGCGACCGTGGAACCACCGACCCAACAGCGCGTGCGCCATACGTACACGCTGCAACTGCCCGACGCCGCGCACCTCCCGGGCCTGATGCGGGCGATGCGCGCGGTCCCCGGGGTGTACGACGTGAACCGCGCCCAGCACCCCGCAGCCGCCGCCCACTGAGAGCGAGCCGTCGGCACGGAAGCGTTGGCCCAAGGGGCGTTGCCCGGCCCCCGACGGCGACTCGTTCGAGTGGCGCGGAGCGCGCCGTCACGTGCTGACAACGCGCGCGCTGATAGCGGTGGTTCATGCTGCTCACCCCTCGGACCACGGCCCCCCGGCCGAAGGCCCTCCGCACCCACCGCACGGCCGCAGCCCTGATCGCGGCGGCCGCGTCCACAGCGCTCCTCGCGGCCGGCGCACCGTCACCGGCCACACCGCTCGGCATCGGCGACCGGCTCTTCCCGCACCTGGGCAACCCCGGGTACGACGTGCAGTCGTACGACATCGCCTTCACCTACCGCGGTGACAACCGCAAGCCGCTGGACGCCGTCACCAAGATCGACGCTCGCACGACCCAGCACCTGGACCGCGTGAACCTCGACTTCGCGCACGGCAGTGTGCGTTCTGTCGAGGTGAACGGCGAGCGCGCACGCTTCGAAAGCAGCGGCGAGGACCTGGTCGTCACACCGTCCGCGCCGGTCGGGCCCGGTGAACGCATGCTGGTCACCGTCCGGCACACCAGCGACCCCATGCCCGCGAAGGGCACCGAGGGCGGCTGGCTGCGTACCGGCGACGGACTCGCCATGGCCAATCAGGCCGACGCCGCCCACCGGGTCTTCCCGTGCAACGACCACCCGGCGGACAAGGCAGAGTTCACGTTCCGGATCACCGCGCCCAAGGGGCTCACCGCCGTCGCCAACGGCCTCCCGGTCGCCACGACCCGGCACGGCGCCGCCACCACCTGGGCGTACCACTCCCACCACCCCATGGCGACCGAACTGGCCCAGGTGTCGATCGGCCGCTCGACCGTGGTGCGCCGGGAGGGACCGCACGGCCTTCCGGTACGCGATGTGGTGCCCACCAAGGACCGCGAGATCCTGGAGCGCTGGCTGAAGAAGACACCCGGCCAGATCGGCTGGATGGAGCAGAAGGTCGGGCGTTACCCCTTCGAGGTCTACGGCATCCTGATCGCCGAGGCGAAGACCGGCTTCGAACTGGAGACGCAGACGCTCTCTCTCTTCGAGAGAGAGATCTTCACCCGCCCCGAGTACCCGGAGTGGTACGTCGACGCGATCATGGTGCACGAACTCGCACACCAGTGGTTCGGCGACAGTGTCAGCCCGAAGTCCTGGTCGGACCTCTGGCTCAACGAGGGCCACGCCACCTGGTACGAGGCCCTCTTCGCCGAGGAGAAGGCGGACCGGCCCCTCGTCGACAGGATGCGGGCCGCCTACAGCCACTCGGACCGCTGGCGTGCGGCCGGCGGGCCCCCGGCCAAACCGAAGGCGCCCGCGCCCGGACAGAAGATCAGCCTCTTCCGTCCCGTCGTCTACGACGGCAGTGCCCTGGTGCTCTACGCCCTCCGCCAGGAGATCGGGCGCGACGCCTTCGAACGCCTGGAGCGGAAGTGGGTCCGCGCCCACCGCGACGGCAACGCCGAGACCGCCGATTTCGTGCGGCTCGCGTCCCTGGTCGCCGGGCGTGATCTGAGCGGCTTCTTCGACGCCTGGCTGTACGGGGAGAAGACGCCGCCGATGCCGGGGCATCCCGACTGGAATTCCGGGAAATAACCCAGATGACGAGACGGGCCGTGCCGTGCAACCATCATCGGGTCGACGGCGCGGTCCATCAGGGACATCCCCTCGGGGACATCTCAGGGCACGACCGGCCGGTTCCGGGAATCTCCGGGCCACCCCGGGCGTTGTCGACTGTGACGGATCCCGCATCCGTCGCGCTTTCCCATCGACGAATCGACGTAAGGACCAAATGACCTCCTCTTCTTCCCCTTCCCAGGACGCACAGAGCTTCGCGCAGAACTACCCCGAAGGTCTTCGGGCCGATGCCCTGATGGAAGAGGACGTCGCCTGGAGCCACGAGATCGACGGAGAGCGGGACGGCGAGCAGCTCGACCGCTCCGAGCGCGCGGCTCTGCGCCGCGTCGCGGGCCTCTCCACCGAGCTCGAGGACGTCACCGAAGTCGAGTACCGACAGCTCCGCCTGGAGCGAGTGGTGCTCGTCGGAGTGTGGACTTCGGGAACGGTCCAGGATGCGGAGAACTCCCTCGCCGAGCTGGCAGCGCTCGCCGAGACCGCGGGCGCACTCGTGCTCGACGGTGTCGTCCAGCGCCGCGACAAGCCCGACCCGGCGACGTACATCGGCTCCGGCAAGGCCCTGGAGCTGCGCGACATCGTGCTCGAGACCGGTGCCGACACCGTCGTCTGCGACGGTGAGCTGAGCCCCGGCCAGCTGATCCACCTGGAAGACGTCGTCAAGGTCAAGGTGGTGGACAGGACCGCCCTGATCCTCGACATCTTCGCCCAGCACGCCAAGTCCCGAGAGGGCAAGGCACAGGTCGCCCTCGCGCAGATGCAGTACATGCTGCCGAGGCTCCGTGGCTGGGGTCAGTCGCTCTCCCGTCAGATGGGTGGCGGCGGCGGTGGCGGCATGGCCACCCGTGGCCCCGGTGAGACCAAGATCGAGACGGACCGGCGACGGATCCGCGAGAAGATGGCGAAGATGCGCCGGGAGATCGCGGAGATGAAGACGGGCCGCGACATCAAGCGGCAGGAGCGCCGGCGGAACAAGGTGCCGTCGGTCGCGATCGCCGGGTACACGAACGCGGGCAAGTCCTCCCTGCTCAACCGCCTCACGGGCGCGGGCGTCCTGGTGGAGAACGCGCTGTTCGCCACCCTCGACCCCACAGTGCGCCGGGCCGAGACGCCGAGCGGCCGGATCTACACCCTGGCGGACACCGTCGGGTTTGTCCGGCACCTGCCGCACCACCTCGTGGAGGCCTTCCGCTCCACGATGGAGGAGGTCGGCGACTCCGACCTGATCCTGCACGTGGTGGACGGTTCGCATCCGGTGCCGGAGGAGCAGCTTGCCGCCGTGCGCGAGGTGATCCGCGATGTGGGCGCCACCGACGTGCCCGAGATCGTGGTGATCAACAAGGCGGACGCGGCGGACCCGCTGGTCCTCCAGCGCCTGCTGCGCAACGAGAAGCACGCGATCGCGGTTTCCGCGCGCTCCGGTGCCGGCATCGACGAGCTGCTCGGGCTCATCGACAGCGAGCTGCCGAGGCCCGAGGTCGACATCGAGGCTCTCGTTCCGTACACGCACGGTCAGCTCGTCTCGCGCGCCCACGCCGAGGGCGAGGTGCTCTCCGAGGAGCACACCGGCGAGGGCACCTTGCTCAAGGCCCAGGTGCACGAGGAGCTCGCCGCGGAGCTGGCTCCGTATGTGCTGGCGGCGCACTGAGTTCGAGTGCCTCACCAGGTAGTTCGCATGGCGAAGGCCCGCCCCCTTCTGTAGGGGGCGGGCCTTCGCCATGTCAGGTGTGCGGTGCGGCTACTGAGCGCCGTACTTCTTGCTCATCATGTCGTAAACCTGCTCGGCGCCCCTGCCGAGCTGGGGGCCGGCCAGCCAGGTGGTCTCGGCCGGGCCGATCGAGGTGTTCGACACGAGCTTCGTCTTGTCGCCCACCATCCGGAACCAGCCGCCGCCGGACGAACCGCCGGTCATGGTGCAGCCGATGCGGTACATCGTCGGCAGGGACGGCGACAGCGAGAGCCGGCCCGGCTTGTCGACGCACTTGTGCATGATCAGGCCGTTGTACGGCGGGGCGGCGGGGTAGCCCCAGGCGCCCATCGAGCTCACGCTCTGTGCGGCCGGGGTCGAGAAGTCGACGTCGAGCGCGTTGCCGACGGTCTCCTCAAGGGACTTGCCGCCCTGCTCCGGCTTCACGTGCATCACGGCGTAGTCGTACGTGGCACCCGCGCCGCCCGTCGGGCCGCCGCCGTTGATCCACTCGTTGGAGGTCGAGACCCAGTCGGCCCAGTACTGGCCGTAGGGGGCGATCTCCTGTGGGGCCGCGTTGCGCAGTGCGGCCTCGGGCTTGCCCAGGTCGTTGTAGGAGGGAACGAAGGCTATGTTGCGGTACCAGCCGCCGTTCTGACCGGCGTGCACGCAGTGGCCCGCGGTCCACACGAGGTTGGACTTGCCGGGGTTGCGCGGGTCCTTCACGACCGTGCCCGAGCAGACCATCGAACCCTTGGGGGAGTCGAAGAAGATCTTCCCGACCGGGGCCGCGTTGTCGTGGTACGGCGTCTTCTCGCGCTTGGCCTGGACCGGGGTCGGCTCGGGGTCGGTCGCGCCCTGGTCGGCGGTCGCGTCCTTCGCGGCGATCGTCTTGTTCGGGTCCTTGGCCTTCTGCATCCGCTCGGGCTTCCAGAGCCCTTCGATGACCGGGTTGGCGAAGTCTCTGGCCTCGCGCACCCAGTCGCTCTTGTCCCAGTTCTTCCAGGCGCCGTTCTTCCAGTCGTCCAGGTCGATCCCGTTGTCCTTGAGCTTGTCGGCGAGGCCGTCGGGCAGCTCTGTGTCGGAACCGGAGTCGGAGCCGTCGGCTCCCTGAGACGTACTGGTGTCGGGCTTGTCGCTCGCCTTGTCGTCGCTCGGGCCACAGGCCGTGGCGGTGAGCGCCAAGGTCGCCGCGAGCCCGGTGGCGGCGAGCGCGACCCGCCGTCCGCGGCTGCGCGCGAACGGCGCACGAGTGGAACGCATGGTGCTGGTACCCCCGATGGAACGTGTAATTGCCATGAACGTGTCATGTGTCGGCGCGGAGCTCCGTGAAGTCCGATGTGACACAACACCCCACTATGCCTGTGAGGTTGGGTACGAACGGCGGCGGGGTGGTGAAGGTTTCCGGTGCCCCGCCGCCCGCATTCCTACTGGTCGGCGAACTTCTTGCTGACCGCGCTGTAGATGCCCTTGGCCTCCTTGCCGAGGCGCGGACCGGCCAGCCAGCCCGACGTCACCGGGCCGATGGAGGTGTTCGACACCAGAGCCGGCTTGCCGTCCTGACCCTTCGCGACCCAGCCGCCACCGGACGAGCCGCCGGTCATGGTGCAGCCGACGCGGTACATCGTCGGGTCGGGCTTGCTCAGCGACAGCCGCCCCGGCTTGTCGGCGCACTGGAACAGCTTCTGGCCGTCGAACGGCGGCGCCGCCGGGTATCCGGTCGCCGTCATGGTGTCGATCTGGGGCACCGCCGGAGCGTTGAAGTCCACCGGAAGCGCGGAACCGACCGTCTCCTCGAGCGACTTGCCCTCGCTGCCCTTCTCCGGCTTCACGTGAATGACCGCGAAGTCGTACGGCGCGCCCTTGCCGCCCGTCGGGCCGCCCTGCTCGATCCACTGGTCGGACGTCTGCGCCCAGTCACCCCACCAGACACCGTAGGGAGCGACCTCTTCCTTGGGGGCGTTCTGCAGCTCCTCGGCCGACTTCCCGCTGTCGTTGTACGAGGGGACGAAGATCATGTTGCGGTACCAACCGCCCTTGGCGCCGGCGTGCACGCAGTGGCCCGCCGTCCACACCATGTTGGACTTGCCCGGGTGGGCCGGGTCCTTGACGACGGTCGCGGAACAGACCATCGAACCCTTGGGGCCGTCGAAGAAGAGCTTGCCCGACTCGGCGACCTGGTCGTGGTACGGCGCCTTCACGGCGGCCGCCTCCACGGGCTTCGGGGTCGGGTCGGTGACGCCCTGGTCACCGGAGATGTCGCTGTCGTCCACGCCCCGGTCGGGGTTCTTGTCGGCGTCCCTCATCCGGTCCGGGTCCCACAGGTCCTCGATGATCGGATTGACGAACTCGCCCGCCTCGCGCAGCCAGTCGTCCTGGTTCCAGTTCTTCCAGGCGCCGTTCTTCCATTCGTCCAGATCGATCCCCTTTTCCTTGAGCTTGTCCTTCCAGGCGTCAGGGATCTGGATCTTGTCGTCGCCGTTGCTGTCGCCGGGCTGCGCCGAGGACGAGTCGCCGCCGGCGTTGTCCTCGCTGGGACCGCAGGCCGTGGCGGTCAGTACGAGCGCCGCGCCGAGCGCCACCGCTGCCACGGGGGAGGTTCTGGTGCGCGCGCTCCTCCTGTTGCGAACGGTGAAGAGCGGACGTATGGGTCGCATCGTGAGAATCCCCCTGGGCCTCGAAATTGTTCCAAAGTGCTGGACATCCGGGTGTTGGGCACCCGTTGCCACCGGTGCGGCACCCCTCCGCTGGATTTGCTCGGGTTTGCTCGGGGGAGCGGTGCACCTGTCGCTGATGAACGGCCCCCACACTATGCCGGTGCGGTTGGGGACGGCCGACGGAAGGGCAACGGTTCCGTCACGGCAAGGATCTTCCCGTTACCCGTGATCCCCCGAGGCTTTCGTCGTTGGTACGTACGGGGGAGCCGCGGCCTGCGTTCATCCCCCTGCCAACTCGCCCGCGCGTACGCCCACATGAGCTCCCCCGAGCCGCGTCGGACGGACGCGCTCGTCCGCAGCGGGAGGACCAACAGTCGTGGCCGTGACCGAGCCGGCGCCCGCGGCAGTGTCCGCAGGGAATTCCGTAACGCAGCCTGTGACACAGCCCGCAACGCAGCCCGTGACGCAGCATGTGACGCCGAGCGCAGCGCAGACCGCGCAGCAGCCAGCGCCCCAGCAGCCCACACCGCAGTCGGTGCCACACAGCGCGCCGCAGACGGTGACTCACCCGGCGGCGCACACCACGGCGGATCTCTCCGTGCACTCCGCGGCCGAGGAGGGGATCCTGCGCCGCCAGTCGGCGCGCGAATCGGCTGCACGCACCTATGCGCGAGCCCTGCCGATCGTGCCTGTCCGGGCCCGCGGCCTGACGATCGAGGGCGCTGACGGACGGCGTTACCTCGACTGCCTCTCGGGCGCCGGGACCCTGGCGCTCGGCCACAACCACCCCGTGGTGCTCGAAGCGATCAGGAAGGTCCTCGACTCCGGGGCGCCGCTGCATGTCCTGGATCTGGCCACGCCCGTCAAGGACGCCTTCACCACCGAGCTCTTCCACACGCTGCCGCGCGGCCTGGCGGAGCGCGCGCGGATCCAGTTCTGCGGCCCGGCGGGGACGGACGCGGTGGAGGCGGCGCTGAAACTGGTCCGCGCCGCCACCGGCCGCGACAACCTCCTCGCGTTCACCGGCGCCTACCACGGGATGACAGCCGGGGCGCTCGAAGCATCCGGCAGCGCATCGAGCGTACGGGTCGCGCGCCTGCCCTATCCGCAGGACTACCGCTGCCCGTTCGGCGTCGGCGGCGTGCGCGGCGCCGAACTGTCCGCCCGGTGGACCGAGAGCCTCCTCGACGACACCAAGTCGGGCGTCACGACGCCCGCAGGCATGATCCTGGAACCGGTACAGGGCGAGGGCGGGGTCCTTCCGGCACCCGACGCCTGGCTTCGCCGAATGCGCGAGATCACCGCCGCGCGCGGTATCCCGCTCATCGCCGACGAGGTGCAGACGGGCGTCGGCCGCACCGGAGCCTTCTGGGCCGTCGAGCACAGCGGCGTCGTCCCGGACGTGATGGTGCTCTCCAAGGCCATCGGCGGCAGCCTCCCCCTGGCGGTCGTGGTCTACCGGGACGACCTCGACCTCTGGCCGCCCGGCGCTCACGCGGGCACCTTCCGCGGCAACCAGCTCGCCATGGCCGCAGGCGCGGCGACCCTCGCGTACGTCCGCGAGAACGGTCTCGCCGAACGCGCCGCCACCCTCGGCGCCCGCATGCTCGCCCAACTGCGGACCCTGGCCGCCGACCACCCCTGCGTCGGTGAGGTACGCGGCCGGGGACTGATGATCGGCGTGGAACTGGTGGACCCCGCTTCGGCCCCGGGCCCGAGGTCGAACACGAGGCCGGCAGCACACGGGGAACCGGTACCGGAGACGGCTGACCCGGCCACGGGGGAGGAGCCGCAGGTGGGGCCAGGGTCAGGGACGGTCCCGTCCTCGACCACCTCCAACCAGCGCGCGCACTCCGACACTTCGCCGACGACCACCCGAGCCGGGGCCGCGCCCACCCCGACGGCCACCGACCGGCACAGCCCACCCGTGGACGACCTCTTCACCACCGCACGTCCTCGCCCGCCGGCTCCCGAACTGGCCGCGGCCGTACAGCGCGAGTGCCTCCGCCGTGGGCTTATCGTCGAACTCGGCGGCCGCCACTCCAGTGTCGTACGACTCCTGCCTCCCCTCACTCTCACCGACGAACAGGCGGTCGCGGTTCTCGACCGTCTCGCCGACGCGATCGCCACCGCAGCGCGTGCCCACCACGAATAGCCAAGACGGACCCGGGCCGTTCCCGGCGGGCGCGAGCCGCCGGGCGCGCACCGGACCTGTCGCCACACGGAGCCCCGAACAACCTCACAAGGAAGCCCTCTTGAACGCCACCCCCGCATCCAAAGGCCGCCCCCAACCCCACGCCCCAGGCACGTGCGGAGCGCACACCGTGGCGGAGTCCGGTACGGTCCCACGGCAGAAGGGTGGCGGCCAGGAGGCCGAGCACCTGTGCGGCACGTCCACCGATCTGCTGGAGCACCCCGACCCGCATATCGCCGCACAGGCGGCCGCCGTCGAGAACCTCCTGCGCTGCTGGGTCAGGGAGAACAACATTCCCGCCCCGGACCGAGGCGTACTGCGCATCCCCCTGGAGGCCAGCGGAACGGCCTTGCTCGTCCCCGTGCACTACTGGTCGGCCACCGGCTGGCACCGCTTCAGCCTCCCGTACCTGGCGGACGGCCCAGCCGGCGCCCCGCCCGTGGACGCCGTCACCATCGCCGCCCTCCTCGGCCGCGAGACGGCCCGCCGCGCCACGGAGCCGACAGGAACCGCCCAGGGAGGACCGGACGGACAGGGCGAGCAGGGCAGGCAGGGCGAGCAGGGCAGGCAAGGCGGGCAGGGCGGAGAGTTCACCTCGGGCGCCCCCGCCGGAGCAGCTGAACCGGCCGGGCCGGGCGACGGAGCCGACCTGGTGGGCCGGGTCGCCGACTCGGTCCGGCGCACGACCACGTTCATCGCCGACCGCCGCAACAGTCCCGACGACGAGTCCGACCTTTTCCTCGCCGCCGAACAGTCCCTGCTACTCGGGCACCCCCTGCATCCGACCCCCAAGAGCCGCGAGGGCCTGTCCGACACCGAATCCCGCCTGTACTCACCGGAGTTGCGCGGCTCCTTCGCGCTGCACTGGCTGGCCGTCGACCGCTCCGTACTCGCGACCGACTCGGCCTGGACCGAGCGCGGACGCGCTGTCCCCGCCGACCAGCTCACCGCCCGCCTCGCGGGCCCGGGTCTTCCGCTCCCGGACGGCCGCGCAGCCCTGCCCGTGCACCCCTGGCAGATCCGCGAGCTCCGGCACCGGCCCGCGACCGCAGAGCTTCTCGACGCCGGACTCCTCCAGGATCTCGGCCCTCATGGCGACTCCTGGCACCCCACCTCCTCCGTCCGCACCCTCTACCGCTCCGGCGCCGCCGCCATGCTGAAGCTCTCGCTCGGCCTGCGCATCACCAACTCCCGGCGCGAGAACCTCCGCAAGGAACTCCACCGCGGCGTAGAGGTCCACCGCCTGTTGCGCAGCGGCCTCGGCGAAGAGTGGCAGGCGGTCCACCCCGGCTTCGACGTGGTGCGCGACCCGGCATGGCTCGCCGTCACCGACCCCGACGGCGCACCCGTCCCCGGGCTCGACGTCATGGTCCGGCACAACCCCTTCCGCCCCGGCGACGACGCCACCTGCATCGCCGGACTCGTCTCGCCGAGGCCATCGACACTGCCGGCCTCACAGGACAGCTGTGCGATGCGTTCCCGGCTCGCCGAAACCGTCACACGGCTGGCCGGACGAACGGGCCGCCCCAGAGGCGCCGTTGCCGCCGAGTGGTTCCTGCGCTATCTCGAAACCGTCGTACGCCCCGTGCTGTGGCTGGACAGCGAGGCAGGAGTCGCCCTGGAGGCGCACCAGCAGAACACCCTCCTCATGCTCGATCCCGACGGCTGGCCCGCGGGCGGCCGCTACCGGGACAATCAGGGCTATTACTTCCGGGAGTCCCGGCGTGCCGAACTCGACCGACGCCTTCCCGGCATCGGTGAGGACAGCGACACTTTCGTCTCCGACGAGGTGACGGACGAGCGGTTCGCCTACTACCTCGGCATCAACAACGTCCTCGGCCTCATCGGGGCTCTCGGTGCCGAACGGCTCGCGGACGAACGTCTGCTGCTCGCCGCCTTCCGCCGCTTCCTCGGTGATGTCGCGTCGGGACCCGACAGGCTGCGCACCTCGCTGCCCGCGACCCTGCTCGACTCACCCGTGCTGCGGTGCAAGGCCAACCTGCTGACGCGGCTGCACGGCCTCGACGAGCTGGTCGGCCCGGTCGACACCCAGTCCGTCTACGTCACCATTCCCAACCCCCTCCATTCCTGAGGAACATGCCCTCCCTCTGCTGACAGGAGCGACGACGTGCCTCCCCCCGACGCGAGCACCGATGCAGGGACCGAACCCGCCGCTGCCGGCGCCGACTGCGCGGACACCCTCGATCTGCGCCTGCCCGACGAGCTCGTCGCGCTGCTGGCCGAAGGTGACAGGCGAGCCGCAGCGGTGGAGGACGATCTCCTGGACGGCGTCGGAGGATGGGGGCCTGCCACCACCGCCGCCGGTGTCTTCCACCTCGTGCCCGTACGCCTCGAACGCGATCTCCCGCTGATCAGCCGCTGGATGAACGACCCCGCCGTGGCCGCCTTCTGGGAACTCGCAGGTCCCGAAGACGTCACGGCGGCCCACCTGCGCCGCCAGCTCGACGGAGACGGCCGCAGCGTCCCCTGCCTCGGCGTGCTGGAAGGCACGCCGATGAGCTACTGGGAGATCTACCGGGCCGACCTCGACCCCCTGGCCCGCCACTACCCATCGCGCCCGCATGACACAGGAATTCACCTCCTCATCGGCAGCGTCGCCAACCGTGGCCGTGGCCTCGGTACTTCATTGCTGAGAACCGTCGCCGACCTGGTGCTCGACCACAGGCCCTCCTGTGCGCGTGTCGTAGCCGAACCCGACCTCCGCAACACCCCCTCCGTCTCCGCATTCCTGAGCGCCGGCTTCCGCTATTTCGCCGAGGTGGATCTGCCCGACAAGCGCGCGGCCCTCGTGGTCCGTGACCGGGCCCTGCGCAACGTACTCCGACCCGATCACTCTCAGTAACGATGCTCGACCCGATCCGGTTCCCTCACTGAGGAGTCCCCGTGCCGAATCCGTCCGCCAGCCCGATTCCCGGCCCCTCCACCGAGCTGTACGACCCGCCCGAGCTGACCCCGGACAGATGGCGTGAGGCCGGCCGTCGTCTGCTGGCCAAGATGATCGGGGAGTTCGCGTACGAGGAGATCATCCGGCCCGTACCGGTCGATGAAGGGGAGCCGGGCACCTACCTGCTCCGCCTCGAACCAGCCGAACAGGACGGGGCCGACACGTCTGAGATAGAGCAGGGCGTGGCAGACAGGCAGGCGGAAGAGCGGACCGGAGCCGGCGCGTCGACTGTGCGGAAGGGCGCGTGCCTCACCTTCAGCGCACGCCGCGGCTCGTACGGCAGTTGGTATGTGGACCCGGCCGGCCTGACCCTCACCGAGGGCGACGGGCCGGCCCGTGCTTTCAGCGACCCTCTGCGGTTCCTCGTGCTGGCCCGCAGGAGCCTCGGCCTGGACGGCGCCACACTCGGGCACCTCATCCGCGAGCTCACCGTCACCCTCAGCGCTGACGCCCGGCTCGACCACACGGCGCTCAACGCCGCCCGACTCGCCGACCTCGGCTACGCGGAACTCGAAGGACACCAGACGGGACACCCTTGGCTCGTCCTCAACAAGGGACGCATCGGCTTCTCCGCGGGCGACACCGACCGGTGGGCGCCCGAAGCCCGCCGCTCCACGACACTCCCATGGATCGCCGTCCACACCGGCCTCGCGGTGTACAGGGGGGTCGCGGGGCTGGACAGCGCACAGCGCCTGTACGCCCACGAACTCTCCGCCGACACCCGGAAAACCTTCGCCGACTTACTGGGCGCACGCGGACTCGATCCGCAGGAGTACCTCTACCTGCCCGTGCACCCCTGGCAGTGGGACGAGGTCGTGCTGCCGCTGTTCGCTCCCTCCGTCGCTGCGAATGCCATCGTTCCGCTCTGCAGCGACGGCGACCTGCGCCTTCCCCAGCAGTCCATCCGTACGTTCCTCAACGCCTCCCGCCCCGACCGGCACACCGTGAAGCTTCCGCTGTCGGTGCTCAACACCCTCGTATGGAGAGGCCTTCCGACGGGGCGCACGATCGCCGCACCCGCGGTCACCGCATGGATGCACGCATTGCGTGACGCGGATCCCTTCCTGCGCGACGAATGCGGAGTGATCCTTCTGGGTGAAGTGGCATCGGTGGCCGTCGAGCACCCTCTGTACGACGGGCTGCCCGAAGTCCCGTACCAGTACAGAGAGTTGCTCGGCGCCATCTGGCGCGAGCCGGTCAACCGGTACCTCGCACCCGGCGAACGCGCCCGCACCCTTGCCTCACTCACCCACACCGACCCCGACGGCCGGGCGTTCGTCGCGGAGCTCGTGGAACGTTCGGGGCTGGCCCCCGCGGTGTGGCTGCGGCGGCTCTTCGCCGCCCTGCTGCCTCCACTGCTGCACTTCCTGTACCGCTACGGCACGGTGTTCTCCCCTCACGGGGAGAACACCATCGTTGTCTTCGACGACCAGGACGTGCCCGTCCGGCTCGCGGTGAAGGACTTCGTGGACGACGTCAACGTGAGTGCCGTGCCGCTGCCCGAACAGGACTCGATGCCGGACGACGTCCGGGACGTACTCCTCACCGAGCCCCCGAGCTTCCTGACCCAGTTCATCCACTCGGGTCTCTTCGTAGGCGTCTTCCGGTATCTCGCGCCCCTCTGCGAGGAACAACTCGGTATCCGGGAGGACGACTTCTGGTCCTTCGTACGTGCCGAGATCCTCCGGCATCAGGCGCGCGCTCCGGAGCTGAAGGAAAGGTACGAAATGTTCGACCTGCTCACACCCCGTATCGAGCGGCTCTGCCTGAACCGGAACCGCCTGCACCTCGACGGTTACCGCGACCGCTCCGAGCGTCCGCACGCCGCCGTGCACGGAACCGTCGCCAACCCCCTCCACCAGCCTTGATCGCCGGATTGTCAGTGGGGCACCGTAGGGTGGTCGCGCTATGACGAAGCCCTCCCTCCCCGAGCTCCTGCACGCCGCCGTCACCGCTGTCGGCGGCACGGAACGCCCTGGCCAGGTGTCCATGGCCGAGACCGTCGCCGAGGCGATCGACGACGGCTCCCACCTGCTGGTCCAGGCCGGTACCGGCACGGGCAAGTCCCTCGGCTACCTGGTGCCGGCCCTGGCCCACGGCGAGCGTGTGGTGATCGCGACGGCCACCCTCGCCCTGCAGCGTCAGCTCGTGGAACGGGATCTGCCGCGCACGGTGGACGCGCTGCACCCGCTGCTCCGCCGCCGCCCCCAGTTCGCGATGCTCAAGGGGCGCTCGAACTATCTCTGTCTGCACCGCCTCCACGAAGGCGTGCCACAGGACGAGGAGGAGGGCCTTTTCGATCAGTTCGAGGCGGCCGCCCCCACCAGCAAGCTGGGCCAGGATCTCCTGCGCATGCGGGACTGGGCGGATGAGACCGAGACCGGTGACAGGGACGATCTGACCCCCGGGGTGTCCGACCGTGCGTGGTCCCAGGTCTCCGTCTCCTCCAGGGAGTGCCTGGGGGCTTCGAAGTGCGCCTATGGGGCGGAGTGCTTCGCCGAGGCGGCCCGCGAGCGCGCCAAGCTCTCGGACGTCGTCGTCACGAACCACGCGCTGCTCGCCATCGACGCCATCGAGGGCGCACCCGTCCTGCCCCAGCACGAGGTGCTGATCGTGGACGAGGCCCATGAGCTGGTCTCCCGCGTCACCGGCGTGGCCACGGGCGAGCTCACCCCGGGGCAGGTCAACCGCGCCGTGCGCCGCGCGGCGAAGCTCGTCAACGAAAAGGCGGCGGACCAGCTCCAGACCGCGTCGGAAGGCTTCGAGCGGCTGATGGAGCTCGCTCTGCCAGGTCGCCTGGAAGAGATCCCCGAGGACCTCGGGTATGCGCTGATGGCCTTGCGCGACGCGGCCCGCACGGTCATCACCGCGCTGGGCTCGACCCGGGACAAGTCCGTCCAGGACGAGGACGCGGTCCGTAAGCAGGCGCTGGCCTCCGTGGAGTCGATCCACGACGTGGCGGAGCGCATCACGAACGGCTCCGAGTACGACGTCGTCTGGTACGAGCGCCATGAACGCTTCGGCGCCTCCCTGCGGGTGGCCCCCATGTCCGTGTCGGGACTCCTCCGGGAGAAGCTCTTCGCCGACCGCTCCGTGGTCCTCACCTCCGCCACGCTCAAACTCGGCGGTGATTTCAACGGTGTGGGGGCCTCGCTCGGCCTGGCACCGGAGGGCACCGAATCCGAAGACGCCCCCGTCTGGAAGGGCCTCGACGTCGGCTCGCCCTTCGACTACGGCAAGCAGGGCATCCTGTACGTCGCCAAGCATCTGGCCCGGCCGGGACGCGAGGGCACCCGGAGCGACATGCTCGATGAGCTTGCCGAGCTGATCGAAGCGGCAGGCGGGCGCACGCTGGGCCTGTTCTCCTCCATGCGCGCCGCTCAGGGCGCGGCGGAGGAGCTGCGGGGACGCCTGGACATGCCGATCCTCCTGCAGGGCGAGGAGACCCTGGGCGAGCTGATCAAGGGCTTCGCGGCGGACGCGAAGACCTGCCTCTTCGGGACGCTGTCGCTCTGGCAGGGCGTCGACGTACCAGGCCCCAGCTGCCAGCTGGTGATCATGGACAAGATCCCCTTCCCGCGTCCCGACGATCCGCTGATGAGCGCCCGCCAGAAGGCGGTCGACGAAGCCGGTGGCAACGGCTTCATGGCAGTCGCGGCAACGCATGCGGCTCTGCTGATGGCGCAGGGTGCAGGGCGCCTCGTACGAGCGTCCGGGGACCGCGGAGTGGTCGCCGTCCTGGACCCCCGCTTGGCCACCGCGCGCTACGGCAGCTACCTGCGGGCTTCGCTGCCCGACTTCTGGTACACGACGGACCGCAACCAGGCACGCCGTTCTCTGGCGGCGATCGACGCCGCAGCGAAGGCGGACGAGGCTTAGGGCGGGCTCGATCCGATCCCGGACACAGCAGGGCCCCGGAACCGGCGCAGTTGGTTCCGGGGCCCGGTCAGGGGCGGATGTCACACCCGCCGCAGCACCGCCACGACCTTGCCGAGGATGGTTGCCTCGTCGCCGGGGATCGGCTGATACGCGGAGTTGTGCGGCAGCAGCCAGACGTGTCCGTCCTCGCGCTTGAAGCGCTTGACCGTCGCTTCGCCGTCGAGCATGGCGGCCACGATGTCGCCGTTCTCCGCGACGGGCTGACGCCGCACAGTGACCCAGTCGCCGTCACAGATCGCGGCTTCGATCATCGAGTCACCGACGACCTTCAGTACGAAGAGCTCGCCGTCCCCCACGAGCTGCCGGGGGAGGGGGAAGACGTCCTCCACCGACTCCTCGGCGAGGATCGGCCCACCGGCCGCGATACGGCCGACGAGCGGGACGTACGACGCCGCCGGCTTGCCGGTGGTGTCGGTGGGCTGGCTGCTCGGTTGGTCCGAGCCACGCACCTCGTACGCCCGAGGGCGGTGCGGGTCTCGGCGGAGGAAGCCCTTGCGCTCCAGAGCCATCAGCTGATGGGCGACGGAGGAGGTGCTGGAGAGGCCGACAGCCTGCCCGATCTCCCGCATCGACGGTGGGTAGCCGCGCCGCTGCACGGAGTCCCTGATGACCTCGATCACTCGGCGTTGCCGGTCGGTAAGCCCCGAGCTGTCGGCTCGGATGCCTGGAGGTCGGCCCGGCAGGGAGCGAGTGGGCTTGGGCCCCTCCTGGTTCGTGGCTGCGTCATTCATGGCATGCACCGGCTCGAGTCGGCTCTGGGAGCGGTCCTGGGCAGTGATGGTGGCGCTGTCTGCGGTGGTGGTCACGTCGGTCGGCCCCTCTCGAGATGTTCTCTCCCTAGCTAGCCAACGGTAGTTGCTTTCGAAAGGTTGCGCCAAACACACGTTCGAGTGAAAAAACGCTGATTACCCGCCGTGATCATGTGTTTGGGTGTATGGCTGACGCTCGGGCCGAACGGCATTTCGGTTCATTACGGTACGCTTCACCGCCGGGGCCGAGAGCCCCTCGGCGGGGCACCCATACTGCCACTCGGCACCTCGTCAAGCTGGCACCGGCCCCCCGTCCCGAGCGGCGCGAGTGACGGCCGTGTGCGGTTGGCGCCTTCCGTGGCGGTACGACACGCGTGATGCCGAAAAAGCGGCCAAACCCCAGATCTAGTGGTTGGATTGCGGCAGCAGCCCAGAAGTTGTGGTCCATGGTCTTTCGGGACTCCTGGGATCGC
Organism: Streptomyces sp. NPDC093510; assembly: GCF_040683555.1. Lineage (NCBI taxonomy): Bacteria > Bacillati > Actinomycetota > Actinomycetes > Kitasatosporales > Streptomycetaceae > Streptomyces > Streptomyces sp. NPDC093510. The sequence goes on along the minus strand of NZ_JBFBEE010000018.1, from coordinate 127,429 downwards.
CTATGCTTGGGGCTGCTTCGAGGGCCCCGAGGGCCCATTGAGGCTTATGAGTCGTGCCGTGAAGGAGGGTTGGGAGTTCCATGCACTGCCCCTTCTGCAGGCACCCCGACAGCCGCGTAGTCGACAGCCGCACAACCGACGACGGCACGTCGATCCGCAGGCGCCGTCAGTGCCCCGACTGCTCCCGTCGTTTCACGACCGTGGAGACGTGCTCACTGATGGTGGTCAAGCGCAGCGGCGTGACCGAGCCCTTCAGTCGCACGAAGGTCATCAATGGCGTCCGCAAGGCGTGCCAGGGGCGGCCGGTGACCGAGGATGCCCTCGCCCTGCTCGGCCAGCGGGTCGAAGAGGCGGTGCGGGCCACCGGCAGCGCCGAGCTGACCACTCACGACGTGGGCCTTGCCATACTCGGCCCGTTGCAGGAGCTCGACCTCGTCGCCTACCTGCGCTTCGCGTCCGTGTACAGGGCCTTCGACTCACTCGAGGACTTCGAGGCGGCCATCGGGGAGCTGAGGGAACAGCGGCTCGAAGCCGAGCCGTGCGACGCGGGCGGAGAGCGCGTCGTGAATGACTGCGGGCCCGGAGGGACTGTCGAAGTCCCGGTGCCCGCCACTGCCGCCGACTGACCGGCTGACCGACCGGCCGGCGGCGAACCAGACCTGTTGAGGGCGTCCTCTGCGATGCCCTCGACATCAGACACACATCCGTGCCACGGGAAGAACGTGGCACTTCAGGGCGTTTTAGCCTGATACAGGGAGGCGGCATGACCGAGACGACGAGCGGCCCGGCACGAGGTTCCCGCGCGAAGGGTTCCAAGGCCAAGGGTCTGCGTATCGAGCGCATCCACACGACGCCCGGCGTGCATCCGTACGACGAGGTGGCCTGGGAGCGCCGTGACGTCGTCATGACCAATTGGCGCGACGGCTCGATCAACTTCGAGCAGCGTGGCGTCGAGTTCCCCGACTTCTGGTCGGTGAACGCGGTCAACATCGTCACCAGCAAGTACTTCCGCGGGGCCGTCGGTACCCCGCAGCGCGAGACCGGCCTCAAGCAGCTGATCGACCGCATCGTGAAGACGTACCGCAAGGCCGGCGAGGACTACAGCTACTTCGCCTCGCCCGCCGACGCGGAGATCTTCGAGCACGAGCTGGCGTACGCCCTCCTGCACCAGATCTTCAGCTTCAATTCTCCGGTCTGGTTCAACGTAGGAACGCCCCAGCCGCAGCAGGTGTCCGCCTGCTTCATCCTGGCCGTCGACGACTCCATGGAGTCGATTCTCGACTGGTACAAGGAAGAGGGCATGATCTTCAAGGGCGGCTCCGGTGCCGGCCTGAACCTCTCCCGCATCCGTTCCTCCAAGGAACTGCTGTCCTCCGGAGGCAACGCCTCGGGCCCGGTCTCCTTCATGCGCGGTGCCGACGCCTCCGCCGGAACCATCAAGTCCGGTGGCGCCACGCGTCGCGCGGCCAAGATGGTCATCCTCGACGTCGACCACCCCGACATCGAGGGCTTCATCGAGACCAAGGTGAAGGAAGAGGAGAAGATCCGCGCCCTGCGTGACGCGGGCTTCGACATGGACCTGGGCGGCGACGACATCACGTCCGTCCAGTACCAGAACGCCAACAACTCGGTCCGTGTGAACGACACGTTCATGAAGGCGGTCGAGGAGGGCGGCAAGTTCGGTCTGACGTCCCGCATGACGGGCGAGGTCATCGAGGAGGTCGACGCCAAGTCGCTCTTCCGCAAGATGGCCGAGGCCGCCTGGGCCTGTGCCGACCCGGGCATCCAGTACGACGACACGATCAACGCCTGGCACACCTGCCCGGAGTCCGGCCGTATCAACGGCTCGAACCCGTGCAGCGAGTACATGCACCTGGACAACACGTCCTGCAACCTCGCCTCGCTGAACCTCATGAAGTTCCTGAAGGACGACGGCAAGGGCAACCAGTCCTTCGACGCCGAGCGCTTCTCCAAGGTCGTCGAGCTGGTCATCACCGCGATGGACATCTCCATCTGCTTCGCGGACTTCCCGACGCAGAAGATCGGTGAGAACACCCGCGCCTTCCGCCAGCTCGGCATCGGCTACGCCAACCTCGGCGCCCTCCTGATGGCGACCGGTCACGCGTACGACTCCGACGGCGGCCGCGCCCTCGCCGGTGCGATCACCTCGCTGATGACGGGTACCTCGTACAAGCGTTCCGCCGAGCTCGCCGCGGTCGTCGGCCCCTACGACGGCTACGCCAAGAACGCCACGCCGCACAAGCGCGTCATGAAGCAGCACGCCGACGCCAACGGCGCGGCCGTCCGCATCGACGACCTGGACGCGCCGATCTGGGCCGCGGCCACGGAGGCCTGGCAGGACGTGATCCGCCTCGGCGAGAAGAACGGTTTCCGTAACTCGCAGGCGTCCGTCATCGCCCCGACCGGCACCATCGGTCTCGCGATGTCCTGCGACACCACGGGCCTGGAGCCCGACCTCGCCCTGGTGAAGTTCAAGAAGCTCGTCGGCGGCGGCTCGATGCAGATCGTCAACGGCACCGTGCCGCAGGCCCTGCGTCGCCTGGGCTACCAGGAGGAGCAGATCGAGGCGATCGTCGCCCACATCGCCGAGAACGGCAATGTGATCGACGCCCCGGGTCTGAAGACCGAGCACTACGAGGTCTTCGACTGCGCCATGGGCGAGCGCTCCATCTCCGCGATGGGCCACGTCCGCATGATGGCCGCGATCCAGCCGTGGATCTCGGGCGCCCTCTCCAAGACGGTCAACCTCCCGGAGACCGCCACCGTCGAGGACGTCGAAGAGGTCTACTTCGAGGCCTGGAAGCTGGGCGTCAAGGCGCTCGCCATCTACCGCGACAACTGCAAGGTCGGTCAGCCGCTCTCCGCCAAGAAGAAGGAGGAGGAGAAGGCCGAGATCACCGAGAAGGCCGAGGACACGATCCGTGCCGCGGTCGAGAAGGTGGTCGAGTACCGCCCGGTCCGCAAGCGTCTTCCGAAGGGCCGTCCCGGCATCACCACTTCCTTCACCGTGGGTGGCGCCGAGGGCTACATGACCGCCAACTCCTACCCGGACGACGGTCTCGGCGAAGTCTTCCTGAAGATGTCCAAGCAGGGCTCGACCCTCGCGGGCATGATGGACGCCTTCTCCATCGCGGTCTCGGTCGGCCTGCAGTACGGCGTGCCCCTGGAGACGTACGTTTCCAAGTTCACGAACATGCGCTTCGAGCCGGCCGGTATGACGGACGACCCGGACGTGCGGATGGCGCAGTCGATCGTCGACTACATCTTCCGCCGCCTGGCGCTGGACTTCCTGCCCTTCGAGACGCGGTCCGCGCTCGGCATCCACTCCGCCGAGGAGCGTCAGCGGCACCTGGAGACCGGGTCGTACGAGCCGACCGAGGACGAGGTGGACGTCGAGGGCCTGGCCCAGTCCGCCCCGGTGCAGACCGAGTCCCTGAAGGCTGTCGCCACGCCGAAGGCGGAGGCCGAGAGCGCCAAGGCCGCGCCGCAGCAGGCGCACACCAGCGCCGAGCTCGTCGAGATGCAGCTGGGCATTCAGGCCGACGCACCGCTGTGCTTCTCCTGCGGTACGAAGATGCAGCGCGCCGGTTCCTGCTACATCTGCGAGGGCTGCGGCTCGACCAGCGGTTGCAGCTGACACCAGCAGCAGTGATCCCGGGCCTGTTCCGGGAGTGAGCTGAGCTGACCGCCAAGGGCGGTGGCACCGAATACTCGGTACCACCGCCCTTGGCGTGCTCCATGGAGGCGGGAGCCCTCAAGATCCCGGTGCCCGTCGGCTCTCGGTCTCGCAGGCTCTCAGTGCTCAGCGCCCATCAGCGAGGCGAACACCGTCGGATCCACGTCGAAGCCTCGGACGGCCTCGCGGAAGGACCACGCCCCGGTGTCGTCCCGGGTGAACTCGGCGATGGTCGCGGCCGTGCACCCGGCGACGCTCGACAGGTCGCTCTGTGCCAGGTCCGTGTAGCCCTCGCGGATCCGGATCGCGGTGTTCGTGATGTCGCCGAACACCTTCTGTCCCGCTTCCTGCTGTATGGCCACGCCCACGACGACCCTGGTGAACGTGGAGGCGAGCCGGTCCAGTTCCAAGGTCATGACCTCGTCGAAACCGAAACCCTGGCCCGTCCTGCTGTCACGGTTCAGGGTGATCGTGCCGTCGGGGGAGCGGCTGTCGAAGTGCACGAGGTACACAGGAGTGCCGTACGGAGCGTCCGCCGCGTACGTCGCGGCGATTATGTCGAGGTCGTTGGACGGCGTCCCTGCCGGGCTCGGGTCCCACTTGAGTCCGACTTCGACCTTCTTGATTCCCTTGCTGACGCTGCTCACTGGACTTCCCCCTCCTCGTGACCTGGCCGCTGTGGATTCACCAGGCGTGTCCAGCGCACACGCTACGGCGTACGACTGACAACCTCGTAGCGCCGCTGGTCAGAGGCGGGTGCAACGGGGGCGCAAGCGAGCCCGGTTGGCGTGCGGAGCCACCCCGGAGATCATTGAGGCATGACATGGAACGGGGAAGAACTCGACATCGAGGCCTACTTCGCGCGGCTCGGACACACCGGCGGGGCGAAGCCGGATCTCGACACTCTGCGTCTCCTCCACAGGGAGCATGTGGCGGCGATCCCCTTCGAGAACCTCGAGATGATGCTGGGCCGTCCGGTACCACTGGACCTGCCGGCACTCCAGCAGAAGATGCTTCACAAAAGGCGGGGCGGATACTGCTATGAGCAGAACCTTCTCTTCGCGGCCGCCCTGGAGCACATCGGCTTCGATGTCACCGGTCTCGCGGCCCGGGTCAGGGTCGGGGCGTCCTCCACGCGCGCGGTGACGCACATGGTCCTGAAGGTGGAAGCGGACGGCGAAGCCTGGCACTGCGACGTCGGGTTCGGCGCCGACGGGCTCCTCGAACCGATCCCTCTGCGTGGTGGTGTGGAAACGCAGCAAGGAGAGTGGCGTTTCGGACTCCGGCAGGAGGACGAAGACGTCCTGGTGCTGCGCACGTGGAGCTCCGGTGGCTGGTTCGACCTCTACGCGTACACGCAGGAGCGGCGGCTTCCCGTCGACTACGTAGTGATGAACCACTACACGTCGACTCACCCCAAGTCGTCGTTCATTCGTCGCCCGGTGGTGCAGAGGGCGGCTCCAGAGGTGCGGCGCAGGCTGGTGGGTGACCAGCTGACCGTGGTGCACCCGGACGGCTCGGTGGACGAACGAAGCGTCCCTGTGGGCGAATTGAGGGACGTTCTCGATCGCGAGTTCGGCATTGAACTGGATGCTGATGATTCAGCCGAGCTGATCCGGGTGCACTACGCCGGAGCGTGACCCGGGCCGCACTCCGCGCCGTACGATGGCGCCGTGCTGGTCAAGTGGATTCGCTGCACCGTGGTGGACCGTCGGGGATTCGAACGAGGGCAGCGAAAGTGGGCGGGGCTTTGGGGCGAGCCGGGGTTCCGGGGGCAGGGCGGGGGGTGGAGCCGGGGTCGTCAGGGTGTGGCTCACGTCTTCGCCTTCTGGGAGAGCCGGGCCTTCTACGACTCGTTCATGGCCCGCTCGCACGATCGCCTCGCGGCTGCGCAGTCGGGCACCTACAAGGACCTCCAGGCCAAGATCTTCGACTATCGCTTCGACGTGAAGACCGGGTTCGAGCCGCGCTTCACGGACGTGGACGTGCTGCGCGTCGCGCACTGCCGGGTCCGGGAAGCGAGGGTGGATCATTTCGCGCTGATGCAGGAGAAGGTCTGGAACCCCGCGATGGCGGGCTCACCGGGGATGGTGCGCGGATTCTTCGGTGAGGCACCGGGGCACGAGTTCCTGGTGTTCTCCATGTGGCTGTCGGCGGCCGAGCACGGCAAGTACCGCGCCGAGCGGGTGGAGCGTCTCTCTCTGCGGGCGCAGACGGATGCCGATATCGCCGCGCTCGCAGGGGACATCGTGGAGTTGGAACCGTCGTGGACGGTGTGACCCGCCCCTGACACATCCGCCGCGGATGCGGTCATCGTCGGGCGAACGCACCCCCCCGGGTGGCGGCGACGGCTGCCGCCGCTGACTGATCCGCCAGTGCCGTGTCGATGGGCTCGCGCGTGATGAAGACGCGGAGCAGCAGCGGGGCGGAGACGGCGCGTACGAGCGCTGCCGCATCGGTGTCCGGGGGTGCGTCGCCGCGTGCCACGGCGCGCGCGACGACCGCCTCGCAGCGGCCGAACCGCTCGGCGTAGAAGGTGTGCAGGGCCTCGGCGGCGCGTGCCGACTGGAAGGCCGCCGCGACGAAGGCGGTGGGCGCCGCGGCTGCCGCTTCGTCGGAGAAGGACCCGACCACCTCGCGGGCGAGCTCGCGCAGGTCGCCTTCCAGGCTGCCGGTGTCCGGCGGAGTCCAGTCGTCTTCGCCCGCCAGGTCCAGGGCGTCGGCGACCATGCCTTCGAGGCCGCCCCAGCGCCGGTACAGCGTGGTCTTGTGCACCCCCGAGTGGTCGGCCACGTATTCCACGGTGAGGCCGGGGTATCCATGGTCTGCCAGACCGCTCAGTACGGCGTCCCGGACGGCTGCGCGGGTGCGTGCGGTGCGGCCGCCGGGGCGACGGGTGCCGGGAGCGGGCGTCGCGGGCGCCGTTTCTGCCTCCTCGGACAGCGCCGGTCCTCGCTGCGCGGCGCTGGGTGTGTCACCGCTCCGACCAGCCACGACAGGGGTGTCCGCCATCGATTCGTTCCTTCCGCGTTGCCTCGCCCGAAAACTAATCACAACTCGCGTTGCGTTAGGTGGGTCAGTGTGCCACACTCATCGTAATGCGACGGACGTTGCGTTTGCTTGAGCGGGATGCGAAACCGGGGGTGCTCTTGCCTACTCAGATTTCTCTGCACGGCGTGACCAAGGCTCGTGGAGATCGGCTGCTCTTCGACGGGGTGTCGCTCGCGGTCCGGCCGGGCGAGCGCATAGGGGTCGTGGGGGAGAACGGCGCGGGAAAGTCCACTCTTCTGCACCTGATGTCCGGCGACGAACAGCCGGATGACGGAGAGATCGTGGCCGTCGCCGAGCGAGGCGCCGGACTTCTCGCGCAGACTCCCCGGCTCCCGGCCGACCGTAGCGTCGGTGACGCCATCGACGCGGCACTGGCCGAACTGCGGTCGATGGAGGCCCGGTTGCGCGACCTGGAAGCAGGGCTCGGGTCAGCGACGGAGAAGGGGCTGAGTGAGTACGGCGACCTGCTGACGGCCTTCGAACTGCGCGGCGGTTATGAGGCGGACGTACGCGTGGACAAGGCGATGCACGGGCTGGGGCTCGGACGCATCGGCCGGGACAGAGTTCTGGGCAGTCTGTCCGGCGGTGAACAGGCTCGGCTCGGCCTCGCCTGCCTCATCGCGGCAGCGCCCGAAGTCATGCTCCTGGACGAACCGACCAATCATCTCGACGAAGACGCCCTGGACTGGCTGGAGAGTGCCCTGTCGGCGCATCGCGGAACCGTGGTCGCGGTCTCTCACGACCGCACGTTCCTGGAGCGAGTGGCCACCGCGATCCTTGAAGTGGACGCCGATCGAAGGTCGGTGGTGCGGCACGGCGGCGGGTATCAGGGGCTCGTGGCGGAACGGGCGGCCGCCCGGCTGCGCTGGGAGCAGCAGTACGCGCAGTGGTGCGAGGAGACGAGCCGACTGCAGGAGTTCATGGCGACCACCGCCCACGCGGTAGCCGGTGGCCGTGGCATGAAGGACAACAACAAAATGGCGTACGACCGGGCCGGAGGCCGGGTCCAGGCATCGGTCGCCGGACGCGTGCGGAACGCCCAGGAGCGCCTCCGTCGACTGCGGGAGCAGCCTGTGCCCAAGCCTCCCGAGCCGCTGAGCTTCACGGCGCGCCCTGTGGCGGGCGCGGCCGAAGGAGCCCTGGTGACCCTGCGGGATGTGCGCGTGGGCGAGCGGCTCGCCGTGCAGTCGCTGACTGTCTCGGCCGGCGAGCGACTGCTGATCCACGGAGGAAACGGCGCGGGAAAGTCCACTCTGCTTCGCACCATGGCGGGCGTGCTCGAACCCGACGAAGGCACTGTCGACCGCAGAGGCCGGATCGGCTACCTCGCGCAGGAAATACCGGTGCGCCGCCCCGCCGAGCCCGTCCTCGAAGTGTTCGGCAAGGGCCTGGGGCTGACCGAGGAGGAGCAGAGGGAGCTGATCCTCTCGTACGGCCTGTTCCGGCCCCGTGACCTGCACGTTCCCGTGGGGTCCCTGTCCGCGGGGCAGCGTCGGAGGCTGGCCCTGGCGCGGTTGCTCGCCAGACCCGCCGACCTCCTGCTGCTCGACGAGCCCGCCAACCACCTGGCCCTCGGTCTGGTCGAGGAATTGGAAGCGGCACTCGACCAGTGGACGGGAGCACTGGTCGTCGTCTCGCACGACCGATTGCTCCGCCGGCGCTTCAGGGGCCGAATACGCCGGATGGAGGCCGGACGGCTACCCGACTGAGCAGGCCGCCGAGGACCCGATCTAGGGTTTCCGTATGGCACGCCCGCGGCGCATCATCCTGGTCCGGCACGGCGAGTCGGCAGGCAACGCCGACGACACCGTGTACGAGCGCGAGCCCGATCACGCTCTCGCACTCACCGAGGCGGGGTGGTCCCAAGCGGAGGACACGGGCAAACACCTGCGGGAACTGCTCGGCCGTGAGCGGGTGAGCGTGTACGTCTCGCCCTACCGCCGCACCCACGAGACCTTGCAGGCGTTCCGGCTGGACCCCGAGCTGGTGCGCGTGCGGGAGGAGCCGAGGCTGCGGGAGCAGGACTGGGGCAACTGGCAGGACCGCGACGACGTGCGGCTGCAGAAGGCGTACCGCGACGCGTACGGACACTTCTTCTACCGCTTCGCACAGGGAGAGTCGGGGGCCGATGTCTACGACAGGGTGGGCGCTTTTCTGGAAAGCCTCTACCGGAGCTTCGAGGCTCCGGACCACCCGCCGAACGTCCTGCTGGTGACGCACGGACTGACCATGCGGCTGTTCTGCATGCGCTGGTTCCACTGGTCGGTGGCGGAGTTCGAGTCGCTGTCCAATCCGGGCAACGGAGAGATGAGGGTGCTGGTGCTCGGAGACGACGGCAAATACACACTGGACCGACCGTTCGAACGCTGGCGCGAACCCGAGCCGTACGGCGTCACCGGATAGAGTGGCAGGGCGATGACCGCTGACTCTTCTCCCGACCAGCGCCTCGAGCGCGCCCTGGCCAGCCTGCGCGGACTGGCGGTGGGGGACGCGCTGGGCTCACAGTTCTTCGTGCCCGCGCATTACCCACTGCTCAAGCGCCGACAGTTGCCCGACGCCCCGTGGCAGTGGACCGACGACACGGAGATGGCCTGCTCGGTGCTGGCCGTCCTCATCAAGCACCGCCGGATCGACCAGGACGCACTCGCCCAGTCGTTCGCCGAGCACCATGACTTCGACCGTGGCTACGGACCCGCCGTGAACCGGCTGCTGAGGCAGGTGCGGGAAGGCGGGGACTGGCGGGAGCTGGCCTCCGCGCTCTTCAAGGGCCAGGGGTCCTGGGGGAACGGCGCCGCCATGCGGATCGCTCCGCTCGGCGCCTGGTACGCCGACGACCCGGAGCAGGCGACGCATCAGGCGGAGATTTCGGCGTACCCCACGCATCAGCATCGTGAGGCGGTCGTCGGGTCGATGGCGGTGGCCGCGGCCGCGGCGCTGACAGCTGACCCCGCGGGGTTGCCGACGCCGAAGGCGCTGCTCGACGGGGTCATCGACCTGGTGCCACGCAGTGCCGTGGGCGCGGGGCTGCGCCGGGCGCGGGACATGCTGGACTACGGCGACGCCGGGACGGTCGCGGCGGTGCTGGGCTGTGGGCGACGGACGACGGCGCACGACACGGTGCCGTTCGCGTTGTGGGCGGCGGCTCGTGGGCTCGGATCGTACGAGCGGGCCATCTGGGACACCGCGCAGGTGGGCGGCGACATGGACACGACCTGCGCCATCGTGGGTGGCGTGGTCGGGTGCGGTGAGGGTGGAGCGCCGCCCGAGGAGTGGTCGGAGCGCACCGAGGTGCTGCCCGGCTGGGTTTCCGGCGACGCGGCCTGACCCGGAGTCGTAGGGCCGGGGCTGCGCGTGTGTGCCGGCCGGGAGGGGCCGGTGTCCGGCGCACCAGCTATCAGCCACCAGCCACGAGAGACAACCAGCCACCAGCCACGAGAGAGGGAAGCGGTACGCGCGGTATACGCGGGACGCGTGATCGCGGTACGTCGCCATACGTGCGCCGCGGGATGCTGTGGGGCAGGTCGTGGTTGCAGGGCGGGTGTGCCCGGCTGCCTGGGGTGGGGGCGGGAGAGGGGGCAGGGGCGGCGCGTGCACCTCGTACGGATGGTGTTGACGTATACGTATCGGTGTGCGGTGGTGCTACGGGCGGCGGGCGCCGGTGGCACGTCGGCCGTGCCCCGGCGCCCGCGGCCCGTCCCGTCAGCCGGCCACGGGGCCCGCGGCGCTCGCCGTGCCGGCAAGGGCGTCCAGGTCGCTCTTGCGTACCCGGATCACCAGCGCGGCGGTGATCAGGGCGAGCACGGCCATGGCGACGGCCGGTATGAAGGCGGTCGAGATGCCCTGCGACAGCACTTCGTGGCCCCAGGGCGCGGGGAGCTCGTGGGTCCTGGCGAACTCGGCCTTCTGTTCCGGTGTGGCGTGAGCCATGAAGTCCGCCATCTGGTCCTTGGCCTCGTCCCGGCTCGCCGTGCCGAAGACAGTGGTGAGGATGGAGAGGCCGAGCGAGCCGCCCACCTGCTGGGTGGCGTTGAGCAGTCCGGATGCCGCGCCCGCTTCGTGAGGGGCCACTCCGGAGACGGCGGTCAGCGTCAGCGTGACGAAGTTCAGGCCCATGCCGAAGCCGAACAGCAGCATGGGACCGAGTACTCCGCCGACGTACGAACTGTCCGGGCCGATCAGGGTCTGCCAGCCGAGCCCGAGGGCGACGATGATCGAACCGGTCACCATGAACGGCTTGGGGCCGAGCACGGGGAGGAACTTCTGCGACAGGCCCGCCCCGAGGGCGATGACCACCGTGACGGGCAGGAAGGCGAGGCCCGCTTCGATCGGCGTGTAGTTCAGGATGTTCTGCACGAAGAGGACGATGAAGAAGAACATGCCGAACATCGCGGCGGCGAGGCTGAGCATGATCACGTACGTGCCCGAGCGGTTGCGGTCGGCGAACATCCGCAGGGGTGTGATCGGTTCCTTCGCGCGCCTCTCGACGAACACGAAGGCGAGCAGCAGGACCACCGCGGCGGCGAACGAGCCCACGGTGAGGCTGTCGCGCCAGCCTTCCTCGGAGGCGCGGATGAACCCGTAGACCAAGGAGGCCATGCCGAGCGTCGAGGTCGCGGCGCCCGCGATGTCGAAGCGGCCGGGGTGGCGCTCGGACTCATTGATGTAGAGCGGCGTGAGGACGGCGATCAGGACGCCGATGGGTACGTTCACGAACAGGACCCAGCGCCAGTCGAGCCACTCGGTGAGCATGCCGCCCGCGAGGAGGCCGATGGCGCCGCCACCTGCGGAGACCGCGGCGAAGACGCCGAAGGCGCGGTTCCGTTCGGGCCCTTCGGGGAAGGTCGTCGTGATGAGGGCCAGAGAGGTGGGCGACGCGATGGCGCCACCTACGCCCTGGAGTGCGCGCGCGGCCAGCAACTGCCATGGTTCCTGGGCGAATCCGCCGAGGAGCGAGGCCGCGGTGAACAGGAGGATGCCGGCCATGAAGACGCGACGGCGTCCAAGGATGTCGCCCGCGCGGCCGCCGAGGAGCAGCAGCCCGCCGAAGGTGAGGGTGTACGCGCTGACGACCCAAGTGAGGTCGGTCGTCGAGAAGTTGAGAGCTCCCTGGATGTGGGGGAGCGCGATGTTCACAATCGTCGCGTCCAGGACCACCATGAGTTGGCAGGCCGCGATGACGGTGAGAGCCATGCCGGGGTGTCCCTCTCGGCGTGCGGCCCCCGGTTTTTGATCCTTCGTCAGCTGAGAGGTGGTCGTCATGATCCCCCACAAGTTCCATAGTGAACGGGAGCGTTCACTGTTTAGGGCGACGGTAGTTACTCCATGAGAGTGAACGCAAGCGTTCACTCACCCTTCCTTGCGTGCTCAATGGAGAGAGAATGATGGCTAGTTCCCGTTGGGCGGCCGTTCCCGCTCGAACGGCTTCCTCGCGTCGGCGGGGGCCCGTCCTGGAGCGGGCGATCCTCGACGCCGCCCTCGATCAGCTCAGTACGGTCGGCTGGAGCGGACTGACGATGGAGGGAGTGGCGGCGGGGGCGCAGACCGGCAAGGCGGCCGTGTACCGCCGCTGGCCGTCCAAGGAGGATCTCGTCATGGACGCGCTGCGGGCCGGGCTGCCGCGGCTCGGCGGCGTCCCGGATCTCGGGAGCGTCCGGGAGGATCTGTTGCAGCTGTGCAAGCAGATGAGGGTGACGATGTTCTCGCGCTCCGGGTTCGCCCTGCGTGCCGTGCTTCACGAGTGCGACACGGCAACGGCGGAGCGGTTCCATGACGTGATCTTCGAAGGTGTCGTCGAGCCGAGCGTGAAGTTGATCAAGGATGTTGTGCGTCGTGGAATTGAGCGCGGAGAGGTCCGTTCCGGAGGGCTGGACGCCTATGTCTGCGATGTCATTCCGGCGATGCTCGTCTACCGCGCGAAGGTGTGCGGAAGCGAATGGCGGGACGATGAATTCGAGGCCTTGATCGACCAGGTGATGGTCCCGATGCTGCGTCCCTGACCGGTCGGCGGGCCGGTCAGGGGGTGGCGGGAGATGTCCGGCGGGGGGCTCAGGAACGTTTGGGCAAGCCTGGGTGTCGCGGCCGGTTCCCGGCGGCGTAGGCTATTGACGCCATGCCGTACGAAGCACCCACCCACACCGTCGAGCGCTCCTTGCGCGCCACCACCGGAGCGAAGATCGTCGCCGGTGTCGACGAGGTCGGGCGCGGCGCGTGGGCGGGACCGGTCACCGTCTGTGCGGCGGTCACGGGACTGCGCCGGCCGCCCGAAGGGCTCACCGACTCCAAGCTGATCACTCCCAAGCGGCGCACCGCGCTCGCCGAGGAGCTGGAGAGCTGGGTCACGGCGCACGCCCTGGGGCACGCGTCGCACGAGGAGATCGACGAACTGGGGATGACGGCCGCGCTGCGGCTCGCCGCCGTGCGCGCTCTGGAGGGGCTGCCGCTCCGCCCGGACGCGGTCATCCTCGACGGGAAGCACGACTACCTCGGGACTCCCTGGCAGGTTCGTACGGTGATCAAGGGTGATCAGTCCTGTGTGGCTGTCGCCGCGGCTTCGGTGATCGCCAAAGTTCGGCGCGACAAAATGATGGCCGAACTGGGCATCGAACATGCAGACTTCGGTTTTGCGGCCAACGCCGGCTATCCGTCGCCGGTGCACAAGGCCGCGCTGGCGGAGCGGGGACCCACCCCGTACCACCGGCTTTCGTGGGCGTATCTTGATGCGTTGCCCCAGTGGCGGCATCTCAAGAAAGCCCGCAGTTGGGCGGACGGAAAAGTTCCGGAAATTGAGGGTCAGCTCGGCTTTGAGTTCTGACGCCTTTCCGGCGCTTCCGGTCGCACTCATGTGCCACCCGCCGACGCGACTCGTGTCGGCGTTTGATAGACAACACTTCATGCCTCTCATTCCCGAGGAGCCTCAGATTCACGAGAGTGCCCAGGGTCCCCGCGCCACGCCGGCCAGCGGCCGCACCGCGCCGACCCCCCGCCCCGTACCCGGCCCGCGTCCCGCGGCCCCGCCGCGCCCCGGCCGTCCGGGTCCTGCCCGGCCGATGCCGCCCGCGCAGCGTGCGCCGCGCGACACGGCCGCCAAGCCCGGGGCGTCCGCCCCGGCTGCCCCCGACGCTTCGGCCTCGGTTCCGCAGATCCAGCTGATCCCGGCCTCGGCCGAGGGGGCGCTGGACGCGGCCGAAGAAGCCGTCGACCTCCTGCTCGACTCCGGGCGTGCCCCCGGCGACGTCCTGGTGATCAGCACCGGTGACCCGCACCCGTGGGCCACGCACGAGCTGTCCTTCGGCGAAGCCGCCTACTGGGCCCAGCACGACGCGGGCGACGACGTCTTCTACGCCGACGCCGCCGCACTGACTCGTGCCGCGCCCCGGCCCGTGGTCGTCGTCGCCCTCAACGGCGGCAGCGAGGAGACCGCGGTCGCGGCGTTGCCGACGGCGCTCTCGCGCGCGGGCACCCTGCTGATCGTCTGCGGTGACCCGCAGCGGATCAACGCGATGCTGGGCGCGGGAGTCTGACACCGTCGTCCGCGCGGTGACGCCGCGAGGCGGCGGCCGCGCGGGAGCACAGTGCGGTGGCCGACGTGTGCCGTGCGAGGCACGGCCGGGTCGGTCGCGCACTGCCTCTCCGCGCGGTGCGCTGCGGTGCGGTGTGCTGCGAGTGTGTTGCGGCGTGGTGTCCGGGTGCTCTCCGGAGTGCGTGCGGCCTCGTGCGGGCCTGGCGTTGCACGGGGCAGAGGCGCGCCGCGGGTCAGCGTGCCGCCGCTTGGCGTCAGCGTGCCGCCGCGCGGCGGAGGATGTCGGATGCGGCGCCTCCGGTGCGTAGGGCCGGTGGCTCGGCCTCGGCGAGGTCCTCCGGTCGTGAACCGGCGCTCGGCCGACGGCCGCCGCGTCCCTCGCCGAGCACCTGCCACCCGTCACGCGTCAGCGTGATGTACGCGCCGCAGCGCAGCCCGTGCAGCGTGCAGGCGTCCCGTAGTCCCCACATCCAGGCGCCGTCCTCCTGGGTCCAACGGGCGTCCCCGTCACGGCAGTAGAGCAGCACCGCCGTGCGCACCGGGGTGCGGCGTCGCAGGTCGTGCGGGATGATCCGGCGCAACTGCGTGAGCAGGGCGTTGCGGAAGACCCAGCCGTCCGTCGCGGTCGCGCGCCGGCTGAACGAGGCGCTCGCCCGTAGCCGTTCGTCGGGATCGAGGACGGCCACGACGGCCGTCGCCGGGGTCGGCCGATGGCGTGCGTGCAGCCCGCTGACGACCTCACGGGGATTGCGCAGCAGGGGAATGCCCGCGGCCGACCACTCGGCGGGCTCGAGCATCCGGGCCAGTCGGTGCGCGGAATCGGCGGACAACTCGGCCGACGCAGGGGGTTCCGGCACCGGGACGGCGGCGGACGAAACGAATCCGAAGGTCACGGTCCTCCCTTCGGCTACGCGCCCGTGATGAGGGCGGGGTCGGACTGGGGGAGCGCAGCACGGCACAGCCCTACCGGACCAGGGGGAGCCGCACGGGGAGCGACTCCAATTCTTCCCGTCGCAGTCGCCGGCGGCAACGAGCAATCGGCACCGCATGCCGGTATCGGACGATGCGTTGCTTATATCCCTGCCCAGATCATCGGCCTCCGACGCTTCCGCCCTCCCTGCACGGCCGGGACCAGCGGCAACAAGCCCTTTGTGCGGAGCATGCCCGCGGCAGATTGGGCGATTGTCAGTGGCATCGGGTTGCATGGGGACATGGACACCCTGGAGCTCCGTACCGAAGCCGACACCATCCTCGCCGAGCTCGTCGGCGACCCCGGGGGGTCGGCGCGGCTGCGCGAGGACCAGTGGCAGGCGGTGGCGGCGCTGGTGCGGGAGCGGCGGCGCGCGCTGGTGGTGCAGCGCACCGGCTGGGGCAAGTCTGCGGTGTACTTCGTGGCCACCGCCCTGCTGCGGCGGCGTGGCGCGGGGCCGACGGTGATCATCTCGCCGCTCCTCGCGCTGATGCGCAACCAGGTCGAGTCGGCGGCCCGCGCCGGCATCCAGGCCCGCACCATCAACTCGGCCAACCCGGAGGAGTGGGACGCCATCTACGGGGAGGTGGAGCGCGGCGAGACCGACGTCCTCCTCGTCAGCCCCGAGCGGCTGAACTCGGTGGACTTCCGCGACCAGGTGCTGCCCAAGCTCGCGGCCACGACCGGCCTGCTCGTGGTGGACGAGGCGCACTGCATCTCCGACTGGGGGCACGACTTCCGGCCGGACTACCGCCGGTTGCGGTCGATGCTGACCGAGCTCCCGGAGGGCGTGCCGGTGCTCGCCACCACCGCGACGGCGAACGCACGCGTCACCGCGGACGTGGCCGAGCAACTGGGCACCGGCGCCGGCGAGGCCCTGGTGCTGCGCGGCCCGCTGGACAGGGAGAGCCTGCGCCTGGGCGTCGTCCAACTCCCGGACGCCGCACACCGGCTTGCCTGGCTCGCCGAGCACCTGGACGAGCTGCAGGGCTCCGGCATCATCTACGCACTGACGGTCGCCGCGGCCGAGGAGGCCACCGCATTCCTGCGGCAGCGCGGCTTCCAGGTGGCCTCGTACACGGGCCGTACGGAGAACGCCGACCGTCTGCAGGCCGAGACCGACCTCCAGGAGAACCGGGTCAAGGCGCTGGTCGCCACGTCGGCGCTGGGCATGGGCTTCGACAAGCCGGACCTGGGTTTCGTGGTGCACCTCGGTTCGCCGTCCTCGCCGATCGCGTACTACCAGCAGGTGGGCCGTGCGGGACGAGGGGTCGAGCACGCCGATGTGCTGCTGCTGCCGGGCAAGGAGGACGAGGCCATCTGGCGCTACTTCGCCGATACGGCGTTCCCGCCCGAGGCGCAGGTCCGCCAGACCCTCTCGGCGCTCGCCGACGCGGGGCGGCCGCTGTCCGTGCCGGCCCTGGAGGCGCTGGTCGAGCTCCGCCGCACCCGTCTGGAGACCATGCTGAAGGTGCTCGACGTGGACGGGGCGGTCAAGCGCGTGAAGGGCGGCTGGATCTCCACCGGCGAGCCGTGGGCGTACGACTCCGAGCGGTACGCCTGGGTCGCCAGGCAGCGCCAGTCCGAGCAGCAGGCCATGCGGGACTACGTGAGCACCGGCCAGTGCCGGATGGAGTTCCTGCGCCGCCAGCTGGACGATGAGGGGGCGGTGCCGTGCGGCCGTTGCGACAACTGCGCGGGCGCCTGGACTGATGCGTCCGTCTCCCAGGAGGCGCTGACGGGCGCGGCCAAGGAGCTGGACCGGCCGGGTGTCGAGATCGAGCCGCGGCGCATGTGGCCCACGGGCATGCCCGCGCTCGGCGTCGACCTCAAGGGGCGCATTCCGGCCACGGAGCAGTGCTCCACCGGGCGCGCGCTGGGCCGGCTCTCGGACATCGGCTGGGGCAACAGGCTGCGCCCGCTGCTGGCCGAGGGCGCGCCCGACGGACCGGTCCCCGACGACGTCCTGCGTGCCGCGGTGGCGGTCCTCGCCGACTGGGCGCGCTCGCCGGGCGGATGGGCGTCGGACGCCGCGGACGCCGCAGCCCGGCCGGTGGGCGTGGTGGCCGTGCCGTCCCTGTCCCGTCCGCAGCTCGTCGGCTCCCTCGCCCAGGGGATCGCGTCCGTCGGCCGCCTCCCCTTCCTGGGGACCCTGACGTACACCGGCCCGGACGGCGCGCACGCGGCGCGCCGCAGCAACTCCGCCCAGCGGCTCCGGGCGTTGTCCGGCGCCTTCACCGTCGAAGCCGACCTGGCCGCCGCGTTGAGCGCCGCACCGGGACCCGTCCTGCTGGTGGACGACAGCACCGACTCCGGCTGGACCCTCGCGGTCGCCGCCCGCCTTCTGCGCCGGGCGGGCAGCGACCAGGTGCTGCCCCTGGTCCTCGCTGCGGCGGGCTGAGTCCCCCGGCCCGGGAGCGGACCGAGGGACTCAGGACGGCGGTTCGGGGACCTCGGAGACGGCCCGGTTCGGGGGATCTCAGGGTCGCCCCACCTCGGGAGAGGTCAGGGCCGACTCACTCCGGAGAAGCTCAGGGCCGACTCGCTCCGGAGAAGCTCAGGGCCGACTCGCTCCGGAGAAGCTCAGGGGCGGCTGGTCAGGTAGCCGCCCATCGAGGTGAAGTACTCCGTCGCGGGCAGCTCCTTGCCGTCCTCGGTCCGTACGCGCGTGATGGCGAGGCCGTGGTTGCGGCCGTGGCGGGCGTCGGCTCCGGCGACGATGACCACGCCTTCGCCCTCGCGGTAGAAGATGCGTCCGGGCGTACCGCCGTAGCGGCCCTCGGAGACCACCGCGGAGACGATCTCCAGCCGCTTGCCCTTGTGGAAGGCGAACGCGCTGGGGTACGGCGCGGACTGGGCGCGGACCAGGCGCTCCAAGTCCTCGGCAGGCCAGGTCCAGTCGACGCGGATGTCCTCGGCGGACCGCTTGTGGAAGAAGCTCGCCTGGGAGCGGTCCTGCTTGGTGAACTCCGTCTGTCCGCTCGCGATGAGGTCGAGCGCGCCAATGGTGACCGGGGCGATCAGGTCGACCGTCTTGTGGAAGAGGTCGGTCGCGGTGTCCGTCGGGCCGACCGGGACGGCCTCCTGGCGGACGATGTCACCGGCGTCGAGCTCGTCGTCCATCATGTGCGCGGTCACGCCGACTTCGGACTCGCCGTTGATCATCGCCCAGATGATCGGGGAGAAGCCGGCGTACTTCGGCAGCAGCGAGTCGTGGACGTTCAGTGTGCCGTGGCGGGGGAGGCCGAAGATGCGCGGGGGAATCCAGGTGCGCCAGTTGTTGGCGACGATGATGTCCGCGTCCGCCTCCTTGAGACGCTCGAACAGCTCGTCGTCGTCGGGGCGGTTGCGGATCAGCACCGGTACGCCGTGCTCCTCGGCGAGGTCGGCGACGGAATCGCTCCAGATCTTCTCGTACGCGTGCTCACTCTTGGGGTGCGTCACGACCAGTGCCACGTCGTGTTCGGAGTCCAGGAGGGCTTGCAGGGTGCGGTGCCCCCACGTCTGGTAACCGAACATGACGACCCGCATGGGGTTCCTCCTCAGAGCAGGGAACAGCTGACGATAAGTAAAGCAAGGCTTACCTTAGTATGCAACGAGTCTACTTTGCACCCCACTTGATGGGGCCCGTCGGCCACCTGTGGGCCCGCTTGCCCGTTTTGCCCGGTCGACAGCTTCGCCCGATTAGCTTAGGCTCACCTAAGTTCGAGTGGGCCGCTCTGTCGACGTGCCCACCTTCTTCACCTTCCCCCACGCCTGACAGGCGGCTTCCCCGCACGATGGGAGTGACATGTCACAGGTTCTTCCTGGCGACGCACCACTGGTCCACGACCTCATTGGCATCGGCTTCGGCCCGTCCAATGTGGCGATGGCGATCGCGCTCAGCGAGCACAACGCAAGCGTCGGCAGGGAGGAGACGGTCACCGCTCACTTCTTCGAGCAGCAGTCGAGCTTCGGCTGGCACCGCGGCATGCTGATCGACGACGCGACCATGCAGGTGTCCTTCCTCAAGGACCTGGTGACGCAGCGGAACCCCACCAGTGAGTTCAGCTTCCTCTGCTATCTGAAGAGCAAGGGAAGGCTGACCGACTTCATCAACCACAAGAACCTCTTCCCGCTGCGGGTGGAGTTCCACGACTACCTGGAGTGGTCCGCGGCCAAGGTCGACGACATGGTCTCGTACGGCCACGAGGTCGTCGGGGTCACGCCGTTCGTGCGGGACGGGGTCGTGGAGTACCTGGACGTGACGGTCCGTTCGGCGGAGGGGCTCGCGGTCCACCGCGCCCGCAACCTCGTCATAGGCACCGGCCTGCGCCCCCTCATGCCGGAGGGCGTGGAGCGCGGCGACCGCGTCTGGCACAACTCCGAACTGCTGACGAAGGTCGACCAGTTGGAGGACGCCTCGCCGTCCCGCTTCGTCGTCGTGGGCGCCGGACAGAGCGCCGCCGAGAACGTCGCCTACCTGCACCGCCGCTTCCCCGAGGCCGAGATCTGCGCGGTCTTCTCGCGCTACGGCTACAGCCCCGCCGACGACAGCAGCTTCGCCAACCGGATCTTCGACCCGGGAGCGGTCGACGAGTACTTCGACGCCCCCGAGGACGTCAAGCAGCGGCTGATGGGCTACCACGGCAACACCAACTACTCCGTCGTGGACATCGACTTGATCGATGACCTGTACCGGCAGATGTACCAGGAGAAGGTCCTCGGCACCGAGCGGCTCCGCTTCCTCAACGTGTCCCGCCTCACCGACGTCAAGGAGACCCCCGAGGGCGTCCGCGCCACGGTGAAGTCCCTCGTCACGGGCGAGGAGAACCTCGTGGACGCCGACGTCGTCGTGTTCGCCACCGGCTACAGCCCCGCCGACCCCGTCGGCCTCCTCGGCGAGGTCGCGGACCGCTGCCTGCGCGACGACGAGGGCCGCGTCCGCGTCGAGCGCGACTACCGCATCACGACCGACGCCGACCTGCGCTGCGGCATCTACCTCCAGGGCGGCACGGAGCACACGCACGGCATCACCTCGTCGCTGCTGTCCAACATCGCCATCCGCGTCGGCGAGATCCTGGACTCCCTGCGCGCCCGGAGGGCCGCGCCCGCCGAGGCCCGGCCGGTCGCCGACGAGACCGGCAGCGCCGCCCGCTAGGCCGTGAGCCGCGGGCGCCCCACCCGGCCATGCGGTGCGGTCCGATCAAAGGGATAACGTACGTCGACATGTGCACGACTGCAGTGGAGCGTCCCGTGCCGAGGGGCGCAACGGAGTCCCGTCGGCGGCGGGTGGTGGGTCTGGGCGTCCTCGCCGCGGTCCTGGTGATCGCGGCGGCGGTGTCGCTGGCCGTCGGGGCGCGCGCGCTGACCCCCGCCGAGGTGTGGCACGCGCTGTTCGCGGCGCCGGAATCCGACCAGCGGCTCACCGAGATCCGGCTCATCGTGGAGACCGTGCGGGTGCCGCGGACGGTGCTCGCCGTGGTGGCGGGCACAGCGCTCGGTGTCGGCGGCGCGCTCATCCAGGGGTACACGCGCAACCCCATCGCGGACACGGGCCTGCTGGGTGTGAACGCCGGCGCGTCGTTCGCCGTGGTGACGGTGGTCGCCGTCCTCGGGCTCTCCAACCCGTTCCAGTACGTCTGGTTCGGCTTCGTGGGGGCGGCCGTCGCCGGAGTCGTCGTGTTCGGCCTCGCGAGCATCGGCCGCGGGGCCGGCAACCCCCTGACGCTCGCCCTGGCCGGGCAGGGCATCACGGTGTTCCTCGCGGCGATGACCACGGCCGTCTCCCTCTCGGACCAGCAGTCCCTGAACGCGCTGCGGTTCTGGAACGCGGGCTCGGTGGCCGGTGTCGGCTTCGAGGTGATCTGGCCGGTGACCGCGTTCATCGTGGTCGGCCTCGTCCTTGCCCTGACCACGCTGCCCGCCCTCAACCTGCTCAACCTGGGCGAGGACGTGGCGCGGGGGCTCGGAGTGAACATCGCGTTCAGCCGGACCGTCGGCATCCTCGCCATCACCCTGCTGGCGGGCGCGGCGACGGCGGCCTGCGGCCCCATCGCGTTCCTCGGCCTGATGGTGGCGCACGTGGCCCGCTACCTGACGGGCCCCGACTACCGCTGGCTGGTGCCGTACGCGGGGCTGCTCGGCGCCGTCGTCCTGCTGGTCTGCGACATCGTGGGTCGACTGGTGGTGCGGCCCGCCGAATTGGAGAGCGGCGTCGTCGTGGCCCTGCTCGGGGCGCCGTTCTTCGCGGTCCTGGTCTGGCGAGGAAAGTTCAAGAACGCATGAGCGGGACAGAAACCGGGTCAGAAACCGGGACAGGAACCGGGACAGGAACAGGAACCGGAACCGGAACAGAGGCCGGGACGCGGGCCGGCACGGAAGTCGGGGCAGATGTGAAGACCTCGGTGGCGCCGGGCGTGCGGCTCGGCCCCATGTCGTTCGTCTGGCGGCCCTGGCTCGTCCTCGTCACGCTGCTGCTCGCGGCGGCGACCTTCCTGGTGTTCTGCCTGTCCGTCAGCATCGGGGACTTCGACATCGGTCTGTCCCGGGTGATCGCGACGCTCCTCGGGCGGGGCGAGCAGGTCGACGAGTTCGTCATCATGGATCTGCGGATGCCGCGCGCCCTGGCCGGGCTCGTCGTGGGGATCGCGCTTGGCGTGTCCGGCGCGATCACGCAGTCGGTCGCGCGCAACCCGCTGGCCAGCCCCGACATTCTCGGGATCACCGGTGGCGCCACCACGGTCGCGGTGTTCTCGGTGACGGTGTCGGGCGGGTCCGCCGCGGCGATCGTCGACTCCGTGGGGCTGTCCGCGGCGGCGCTCGGCGGCGGCCTCTGCACGGGCCTGCTCGTGTACTTCCTGGCGTGGCGGCGCGGGATCGACGGCTTCCGGCTCATCCTCATCGGGATCTCCGTGAGCGCCGTGACACAGGCGATCACCACCTGGCTCCTCGTCTCGGCCGACATCAGGGATGTGGCCCGCGCCCAGGCATGGCTGGTCGGTTCGCTGGAGAACCGGTCGTGGGACGAGGTCTGGGTGGCGCTCTGGTGCTCGCTCGGCCTTCTGGTCGTCGTGGCCGCGGTCGCGTTCCAGTTCAAGCCGCTGCATCTCGGCGACGACATCGCCGCCGGGCTCGGTGTCCGCTTCGGGCGGGTGCGTGCGGTGCTGCTGCTGTGTGCGGTGCTGCTGGCGGCCGTGGCGGTGAGCGCGGCGGGTCCTGTCCCGTTCGTCGCGCTGGTGGCGCCCCAGGTGGCGATGCGTCTGACGCGGCGTCCGACGCCGCCCTTGATCGCTTCCGGTCTGTTCGGGGCGCTGCTGCTGATCGGCTCCGACCTGACCGCGCGAGCGGTGCTGCCGAACAACCTCCCCGTCGGCGTGGTCACCGCCGCGATCGGCGGCCCCTTCCTCGTCTACCTGTTGGTACGGGCCAACCTCAAATAGCGGGTCCGGCCCGGATAGCTGGTACAAAGGTGAGGCAAACCTAATATTAGGGGGGCTTGTGGTCGCTCAGTACATCACCGAGATCGAGTCAGGGGTCGAGGACGCCACCGCACGGCTGGCCGCCAGGGGCGTCTCGGTCGGATACGGCAGCCGTACCGTCATCGACGACCTCGACGTGTCCATTCCGTCCGGGGTGATCACCACGATCATCGGCCCCAACGGCTGCGGCAAGTCGACCCTGTTGCGCACCCTGACGCGGCTGCTCAAGCCGGTCAAGGGATCGGTCGTGCTGGACGGTCAGGACATCGTCAAGCTCAAGACGCGGGACGTGGCGAAGAAGCTGGGCCTGCTGCCGCAGACGCCCGTCGCGCCGGAGGGCCTGACGGTGGCCGATCTGGTCGCCAGGGGGCGCCACCCGCACCAGAGTTGGCTGCGCCAGTGGTCGTCGGACGACGCCGGTGTCGTGGAGCGCGCGCTGGCCATGACCGGCGTCTCCGACCTGGCGGACCGCCCCGTCGACTCGCTCTCCGGCGGGCAGCGCCAGCGCGTCTGGATTTCGATGACCCTCGCGCAGGGCACGGACCTGCTGCTCCTCGACGAGCCGACCACGTACCTGGACCTGGCGCACGCGATCGACGTGCTCGACCTGGTGGACGACCTGCACGAATCGGGGCGCACCGTCGTCATGGTGCTGCACGACCTCAATCTGGCCACGCGCTACAGCGACAACCTCATCGTGATGAAGGCGGGTTCGATCCTGGCGCAGGGGCACCCGCGCGACGTGATCACCGCGGACCTGCTGCAGGAGGCGTTCGGCCTGCGCGCCAAGGTGGTCGACGACCCGGTGGGGGACCGGCCGCTCATCGTGCCGATCGGCCGTACGCACGTCCAACTCGACTGAGCTGTCCTCAACTCGACTGAGCTGTCCAACTCGACTGAGCTGTGCGGCCGGAGACCCGCCCCTCCGAAGAATAATCAAGTAAGGCTAGGCTAACCTCATCTCTGCAGGATAAGGTTTGGCTGCCCTTAGACACGGGGCGCAGCGGTCAGCGCGAAAGCAAGGGAATCCGGATGCTCCTCAACCGAACGAAGCTCACGAAGCCACGGCGGCGGCTGGCGGCGGTACTGACCGCGGCGACCCTCGGTGTCGGCCTCCTCGCGGGATGCGGTTCCGACTCGGAAGACAAGGCGAGCGACGAGACCCCGGCAGCCGCCGGCGGCACGTTCCCGGTCACCGTGGAGCACGCGTTCGGATCCACGAAGATCGACAAGGCTCCCAAGCGGGTCGTCACCGTCGGCTACACCGACGACCAGACCGTCCTGGCGCTCGGCACCAAGCCGGTCGGCATGGTCGACCAGTACCCGAACCCGGAGGGCAAGTCCCCCGACATCAACACCCAGTGGCCCTGGGTGAAGGACAAGTGGGGCGACACCAAGCCCGAGGTCGTCATGAAGAACGGCGACTCCGGCCCCAATTACGAGAAGATCGCCTCCCTGAGCCCGGACCTGATCATCGCGGTGTACTCCGAGATCGACAAGGCCGCCTACGACAAGCTCTCCGCGCTCGCCCCGACCGTGGGCCGCACCAAGGGTGAGAAGGAGCTGTTCAGCGCTCCGTGGCAGGACAACGTGGTGCACATCTCCAAGGCGCTGGGCAAGGAGGACGAGGGCAAGAAGATCGTCCAGGGCGTCGAGGACCAGCTGACCGAGGCCAAGAAGGCGCACCCGAAGTTCGCCGAGCAGACCTCCGTCGCGCTGTCCTGGTACAAGGACTCCATCAACCCGTTCACCTCCACCGACGTGCGTGGACGGCTCCTGACGGGCATGGGCTTCAAGTATCAGACCAAGATCGACAAGATCGCGGGCGGCAAGTTCTCCACCGAGCTCTCGCCCGAGCGCACCGACCTGGTCGACGTCGACCGCATCGTCGTCATCAACGACAAGGCGGACACGGCGGCGCTGAAGAAGTTCGAGCTGTTCAAGAACCTGAAGGCCGTGAAGAAGGGCAACGTGTCCTACCTCCTGGACAGCGAGGGCCCGGCGGTCGGCGCCGCGATGTCGCAGGGCACCGCGCTGTCCCTCCCGTACGCGATCGACGAGCTCGTCAAGTCGGTCGAATAGAGATGCTGTCCCACCCCGCCCGCCCCCGTACCGACTTGGCCAACGTGTGAGCACCACCGAAACACCCCCCGCCGGCATGGGCGCTGCCCCCGCGACTCTGCGCACGGCGTCCGGACGTGAGGCCACCAGGTGGGTCTCGGCGCACTGTCGCGAGGTGCCGTGGCTGACGACGGCCACCGTGGCCACCACGGTGGCCGGGGCGGCGCTCCAGATCCTCCCTGTGCTGCTGCTCGGCCGGGTGGTCGACGGGGTGGTCGGGGGAGAGTCGCGTTCGGTCCTGGTCACGATCGGGATCTTGATGGGGGCCGCCGCGCTGCTCGGCGCGGCGGCCACCGCGGCGTCGACCTATCTGATCGGGCGGCTGGGCGCGGACCTGCTCGCGCGGCTGCGGGAAGGCGCCGTCCGTGCGGTGCTCGGGATGCCGAGCGAACGGATCGAGCAGGTCGGCCGGGGTGACGTGCTCTCCCGGGTCGGTGACGACGTCGCCGTCCTGTCCAAGGGAATCCGGACGGCCATCCCGACCGTGTTCTCGGCGGGCGTGCTGGTCTTCATCGCCACGGTCGGCATGTTCGGCCTCGACTGGCGGCTCGGCCTCGCGGGCGCCGGTGCGCTGCCGGCGTACGCGCTGGCCCTGCGCTGGTACCTCCCCCGGTCCGCCCCGCTCTACCGCAAGCAGCGGGTGGCGCAGGCCGACCGCGCGCAGGCCCTGATCAGCGGTCTGAACGGGATCGACACGGTCCGGGCGTACCGCCTGGAGGACTCCGTCCGCGAGAAGGTCACCCATGAGTCGTGGCGGGTGCGCAATCTCGGCATCGACGTGTTCCGGTTCTTCGGCCGGTTCGTGGGCCGGGAGAACCGTGCCGAGTTCATCGGACTCGTCCTCATCCTCGTGGTGGGATATGCCCTGTTGGAGGCCGACGCCGCGAGCCTGGGCGAGGTGTCGGCGGCCCCGCTGATGTTCCACCGGCTGTTCACGCCGCTGGGCGCCATCATGTTCACCTTCGACGAGGCGCAGAAGTCCGGCGCGAGCCTGACCCGTCTCGTGGGCGTCCTCGGGGAGTCCGCGGAGGAGCGGCTGGTGGGCGACGCCTCCGTCGAGGTGGCGGATGCCGTGCCGCACCAGGTGACCGTGGAGGGGCTGACGTTCAGCTATCCCGGCACCGACGAACCGGTCCTGCGGGACGTGGACCTGACGATTCCGGCGGGCGGTTCTCTCGCCCTGGTGGGGGCGACGGGTGCGGGCAAGTCGACGCTGGCGGCGCTGATCGCGGGCATCGGGACCCCGCAGGCAGGCTCGGTGCGCGTAGGGGAGCACGACCTCGGCGGTCTGGACGAGGCGGGGGCGCGGGCCATGGTGAGCATCCTGACGCAGGAGACGCACGTGTTCTCCGGTCCGCTCGCCGAGGATCTGCGGCTCGCCGCGCCGGAGGCGTCCGACGCCGAACTGATGGACGCCCTGCGCACGGTGGGCGCCGACGGGTGGGTGGAGCATCTTCCCGAGGGCCTGGACACCATGGTCGGCGAGGGCGGCGAGCGCCTGGACGTCACCAAGATCGCGCAGATCGCGCTGGCCCGCCTTGTGCTGAGCCGGACGCCGGTGGTGGTGCTCGACGAGTCCACCGCGGAGGCGGGCAGCGAGGGCGCCGCCGAACTGGAGCGCGCCGTGCTGGCCGCGTGCGCCGGCCGGACCACGCTGTTCGTGGCGCACCGGCTGACGCAGGCGATGGCGGCGGACCGCATCGCCGTGCTGGACGCGGGGCGGGTGGTGGAGCTGGGCACGCACGACGAGTTGGTGGCTCTCGGCGGCCGGTACGCGCGCCTCTGGCGGGCCTGGCGAGAGGGTAGTTAGGCAAGCCTAATTTAGGTTAGCCTTACTGCGATTACCTGGAAGGGACGCTGAGTCTTCGATGATGGAACCGAGCGCTCGCCTCGTGCTGCTTTCCCCCACTCGCCTGGCCGATGTGCGTCGGCGCGCCGGGGACTACTCCGACCGAACCGTCGCCGAGGCGTGCGCCATCGGTCTCTCGTACTGGGCGACCGGCCGGAGCCCCGAAGGCATCGAGCTCACCCCCGCCACCCTCTTCGCAGACGTCCTCGGCTGGGTCGACAACGGCGGTACGGGCCCCGGCAGCCGGGACGCCGGAGCGGAAGGATGGACCATCGCCGTTCCCGACGGCGTCGAGCGGGCCGACGCGCAGCTCGCCCTCGACGACCTGGCCGACTTCCCCGACCGGCCCCTCGGCACCATCGGCCCGTCCGGCCCGGCGGCCAGGCTCGAAGCCCTCGCCAGGTGGAACGACACCCACGCCGACCGCGCCCGCCCCACCATCGTCGAGATGTTCCGCGAGCAGGCACGGACCAGGCCGGACGCCGTCGCCATCGTCGACGAACACCGCTCCCTGACCTACCGTGAGGCGGCCGAGCGTTCCGCCCAGTTGGCCCACCACCTCATCGGACGCGGCCTCACCGCCGAACAGGTCGTCGGCATCTCGCTCAGCCGCTCCGCCGACATGGTCGTCGGGCTGCTCGCCGTGCTCCAGGCGGGCTGCGCCTTCGTGCCGCTCGACCCGCAGTGGCCCGCCGCGCGCCGCTCCGTCGTCATCGAGGACGCCCGCGTCGTGCTGCAGCTCAACGCCACGGGCGAGCATGACCCGAGCGAACCCGAAGCCGTCGCAGTCGACCTCGGCGACTGGAGGTTCGGCTCCTGCCCCACCGGCGACCCCGGGGTCACCGTCCCGGGCAACGCCCTCGCGTACGTCATCTTCACGTCCGGTTCGACCGGGCGGCCCAAGGGCGCGATGATCCGCCACGAGGCGATCAGCGAACGCCTGCTCTGGCAGGTCGACGAGATCCTGGGCTTCGGCCACGACGACGCGTCACTCTTCAAGGCGCCGCTGTCCTTCGACATCTCCATCAACGAGATCTTCCTGCCGCTGGTCTGCGGCGGCCGCGTCGTGGTCCTGCGGACCGGCGGCGAACGCGACCCGCACCACCTGCTGAGCGTGATCGCCGAACAGCGCGTCACCTTCACGTACCTGGTGTCGTCCATGCTGGACGTGCTCCTGGAGATGGCGGGCGACTCCGGCCGTCTCGACAGCCTGCGGCACGTCTGGTGCGGCGGCGAGGTGCTCACCCCCGAGCTGTACGAACGGTTCCGCACCCGGCTCGACATCCCCATGTACCACGGCTACGGCCCCGCCGAGACGACGATCGGCGTCTCCCACGTCATCTACCGCGGCGCGGCCGAACGCCTGTCGACGTCGATCGGCAGGGCCAACCCCAACACCCAGCTGTACGTCCTCGACGACGAGCTGCGCCCGGTCCCGGTCGGCGTCGGCGGCGAACTGTACGTGGGCGGCTTCCTCCTGGGGCGCGGCTACGTCAACGCGCCCGGCCTGACCGCCTCCCGCTTCGTCGCCAACCCCTTCGCCGCGGACGGGTCCCGGCTCTACCGGACCGGTGACCTCGCGCGGTTCGCCCCCGACGGCTCCCTCGACTTCCTCGGCCGGGCCGACAACCAGATCAAGATCCGCGGCATGCGCCTGGAGATCGAGGACGTCGAGGTCGGCCTCGCCGAGCACCCCCGCGTACGCCACACCTGCGTCGTCGCCAAGAAGAACACGGCGGGCGGCACCTACCTGGTCGGATACGTCATCCCGGCGGCCGGCCACGACAACCTGCGCGCCGACGAGGTCAAGGCGTGGGCCGCCGACCACATGGTCGAGTACATGGTCCCCACCCACATCGTCGTACTGGACGAGTTCCCGCTCACGGCGAACGGCAAGCTCGACCGGAACGCGCTGCCGGAACCCGCCACCCCGGCGGGCTCCTTCGCCCCGCCCACCACCGAGAACGAACGCGTGGTCTGTGCGGCGGTCGCCGCGGTGCTGCAACTCGACGAGGTCGGCGTCGACCAGGACTTCTTCCAGCTCGGTGGCGACAGCATCCTGACGATCTCGCTGCTCGGCGCGCTGCGCGACGCGGGCCTCTACGTCACCGTGCGGCAGATCTTCACCAACAGCGTCGTGGGAGCGCTGGCCGCGGTGGCGAGCCGCGAGGACGTCTCCACGGTGGACCACGGCGATGTCGCCACCGGCGCCGTCGTGGGATCGCCCATCGTGCAGTGGCTCGGCGAGACCACGGACGCCATCGACGGCTTCGTGCAGTCGGTGGTCCTGAACACCCCCGCCGACCTCACCGGCGAAGCGCTCGACCGGATACTCGGCGCCGTCCTCGGACGGCACGACATGCTGCGCGCCAAGCTGGTGCGCGGCGACCGCTGGAGCTTTGACATCCCGGAGGCGGACCCGGCCGTCCCTGTGTGGCAGGAGAGCGGCCTGCCGCTCGACGACTGCGTCACGCTCGCCACCGACGGGCTCGACCCGGACAACGGCGTGATGCTGCGTGCCGTGTGGCGCCGCGAGGCACGCCAACTGGTCATGGTCGTCCACCACGTGGTGATCGACGGCGTCTCCTGGCGGGTCCTGATGGAGGACCTGGCCACGGCATGGCGCCAGTTCTCCGACGGCGCCACGGTCGAACTGCCCCCGGTGGGCACGTCGTTCCGCCGCTGGACGCAGCTCCTCGCACGCGCCGGCTTCGAGGCGGACCGCGGCTACTTCCAGCAGCCCCTGCCGGGCCAGGACCGGCCGGTGGGCCGGCGCGCCCTGACCGAGGCCGACACCGTCGCACGGGAGCGGACCCGGGCCGTCTCAGTCGGCCCCGAGGTCACCGCCGCGCTCCTCGGCGAGATCCCCGCGAAGTTCCACGCGGGCGTCAACGACGTCCTCCTCACCGCGCTCGCCGTCGCCCTCGCCAGGTGGCGCCGCGACCTCGGACAGGACCAGACGTTCGCGCACATCGAACTGGAGGGTCACGGCCGCGAGGGCCGCTTCGTGGCGGACACCGCGGGCTTCGAGCCGGAACTCTCCCGCACCGTCGGCTGGTTCACCACCCTGTTCCCGGTGACTGTGGACCCCGGCGCCGCCCCCGACCTCACCGCCCCCGCCTACCTCGCCGCCGCCCTCAAGGCGGTCAAGGAAGACCTCTCACGGGTGCCGAGCAACGGCATCTCGTACGGCGCCCTGCGCTACCTCGCCGACACCCGGTTCGACGCCCCCGCGCCGCAGGTGCTCTTCAACTACCTGGGCCGTTTCGACGCGGGCGCCTCCGGCGACTGGCAACTGTCGGGCGCCACCGGCCAGTTGGGCGAGAAGCGCGACCCGAGGATGCGCCTGCCGCGCGCCCTCGAGTTCAACGCGATCGCCGAACCGGCCGCGGACGGCGGCGACTACGAGCTGGTCACCACCGTCTCCTGGCCCGACGGCATGTTCACCGACGAGGACATCGCGACGCTCGGCGGCTACTTCCGCGTGGCCCTCGCCGGTCTCGCCGCGCTCGACGAGGGCGGCCACACGCCCAGCGACTTCCCCCTGGTGCCGCTCAGCCAGGCCGACGTCGACGCCCTCGACGGGCCTTCGCTGCGGGACGTCCTGCCGCTGACGCCGCTGCAGGAGGGCCTGTACTTCCACTCGGTCTTCGACGACGACTCGGCGGGCGCGTATGTCGAGCAGCAGCTCCTCACGCTGGAGGCGCCGGAGGGTGCTTCGGACGGCGAGGTGGACGCCGACCGGCTCGCCGCCGCGGCCACCCGGCTGCTCACGCTGTACCCGAACCTGGCCGCGCGGTTCACGGCGCTCGCCGACGGCCGCGTCGTCTCCGTCCTGGAGAGCGGCGTCCAGGCCCCCTTCACCACCGTGGACCGCCCCGGCATCACCGACGAGGAGATACGCGACCTCGCCGAGCGGGACCGCCGCGCCGGGTTCGACCTGGCCACCGGCCCGCTGATGCGGTACACGCTCGTCCGCGCCGGCGAAGGACGGAACGTCCTGGTGCAGACCGTGCACCACATCATCGCCGACGGCTGGTCCGTCCCGCCGATGCTGCGCGCGCTCCTCGCCGAGTACCACGCGCCGGGGACCGTGTACCCGATCGGCGGCTTCCCCGACTACGTGACCTGGCTCGCCTCACGTGACGACGACGAGAGCGACCGGGTGTGGCGCGAGGAGCTCGCCGAGCTGCCCGCGCCGTCGCTGGTCGCCGAGGGGCACACCCCCTCCGACCGGTTCGCCGACACCGCCGTCGAGGCGGAGGACGACATCGACGCGGCCGTCCGCACGGCCGGCGTGCCGCTGAGCGTGGCCGTGCACAGCGCCTGGGCGGTGACGCTCGGCGGCATCCTGCACGGCGACGACGTCGTCTTCGGCTCCACCGTGTCCGGACGCGACGCCGACGTGCCCGGCATCGGCGACATGGTGGGCCTGTTCATCAACACGATCCCCGTGCGCGCCCGTTGGACCGCAGCTACCACCGCCGGTGAACTGCTCGCCTCGGTGCGGGAGCACCAGAGCGCCGTCCTGCCCCACCAGCACGTCTCGCTCGCACGGATCGGCCGCCAGGCGGGCGTCGGATCACTCTTCGACACCCTCGTGGTGTTCGACGTCGCCACCGACGTGGACAGTCTGCGCAGCCCTGACGCCGAGCTTGTCATCGGCGACATCGTCAACGAAGGCGCCCCGCACTACCCGTTGACGCTCGTCGTGGAGCGCGCGCTCGACGGCCGCCCGCGCTTCAACCTGATCTACGACGGCGAACTCCTCGGCGAGAGCACCGCCCAGGAGATCCTGCGCACGTTCACCCGGACCCTCACCGGCCTGCTCGCGCGACCGGACGCCCGGGTCGCCGAGCTCGCGGCCACGGACGCACGCCGCCCCGCGCGGGTCGAACGCGCCACCCTGGGCGGCCTGTTCGACGCCGCCGCCCGGCGAGACCCGGCGGCCACCGCCGTCACCCAGTGCGCGCTCGACGGCACCACCCGGTCCCTGACGTACGGCGAACTGGCCGCCGCGAAGGACGAGTTGTCGTCGGTGCTGCGTGCGGCCGGGGTCGCCCCGGGCAAGCGGGTCGCCGTCGCCGTGCCGCGCTCCGTGGAGCAGGTCGTCGCCCTGGTCGCGATCGTCGCCGCGGGCGGCGCCTACGTACCGCTGGACCTCGCGTACCCGGACGAGCGCCTGGAGTACATCCTCGCCGACGCCGCTCCGCAGGTCGTGCTCGTCGACCGTGAGCAGCGGGACCGTTTCACCGAACTCCTCGGCCGCACGGGCATACCGGCCCGCGTCGTCGTCCAGGGGGAGGAGCCGCCGACGCAGACCACCGAGGCGCCCGCGCTCCAGGCGGACTGGCACGACCCCGCGTACGTCATCTACACGTCCGGCTCGACCGGCCGCCCCAAGGGCGTCGTCGTCCCGCACTCCAGCGTGGTCACCCTGCTCGCGAACACCCAGCAGGACATGGGCTTCGGGCCGCACGACGTGTGGGTCCAGTTCCACTCCTTCTCCTTCGACTTCGCGGTCTGGGAGCTGTGGGGAGCGCTGGCGCACGGCGGTGAGCTGCTGGTGCCGGAGTACGGCCTGACCCGCTCGCCCGTCGACTTCCACCGCCTCGTCCGCGAACGCGGCGTGACCGTGCTCAACCAGACCCCGTCGGCGTTCTACCAGTTCATCGAGGCCGACCGGCACGCCGGCGAGCCGGTGACCGAGCTGCGCCGGATCATCTTCGGCGGCGAGGCCCTCGACCTCGGGCGGCTGCGCGGCTGGGTCGAGCGGCACGGCACCGCGTCGCCCGAGCTGGTCAACATGTACGGCATCACCGAGACCACCGTCCACGTCACCCACCGCGTGCTGACCGACGAGGACTTCGCCCGCGGCGAGGACGTCAGCCCCATCGGCGGCCCGGTCCCCGGCCTGGTCACCTATCTGCTCGACGACCGGCTCCGGCCGGTGCCGCCCGGCCGGGTCGGCGCCATCTACGTCGCCGGCGACCAGGTGTCGCTCGGCTACCTGGGCAGGCCGGGCCTGACCGCGGGCAGGTTCGTGGCGAACCCGTTCACGGACGACGGCTCCCGTATGTACCACACGGGCGATCTCGCCCGCCGTACGCTCGACGGCGAGCTGGAGTTCGCCGGACGCGCCGACGACCAGGTGCAGCTCAAGGGCTTCCGCATCGAGCTCGGCGAGGTCGAGTCCGCGGTCCGGGAACTCGACGGCGTGACCGACGTGGCCGTCACCGTCGCGGACAGCGGCGACCATCTGGTCGCGCACGTCGTGGGCAGTGTGCCCGGCGACCTCGCCGGTCTGCTCGCCGCGAAGCTGCCCGTGCACATGGTGCCGGGCCGGGTCCTGCCGGTCGACGCCCTGCCGCTGACGGTCAACGGCAAGCTGGACCGCAAGGCGCTGGCCGAGCGGGCGGCCGCCACCCCGGAGAGCTGCGCGACCGGCTACGACGCGCAGGCGGGCGAAAAAGCCCCTGTACTCGGTCAGTTGGTCGGCATCTTCTCGGATGTGTTGCCCGGCGGAACCACCGCGGACGCCGACACCGACTTCTTCGCCGCCGGTGGCGACAGCATCGTCGCCATCACCGTGATCAACCGGGCCAGGGCGCTCGGCCTCCGGATCGCGCCGCGCGACGTGTTCCTGTTCAGGACGCCCCGCGCACTCGCCGAGCACCTGGGGTCGAGCGCGTCGCAGGCCGCGGCGCCCGACGCCGCTCCCGCCTCCGCTCGCCGGGAGGACGGCCCCCTGGCACCGACGCCGATCATCCTGCGCCAGCGCGAACTGGGCGGCTCGCTCGACCGGTTCGCCCAGGCCAGGACGTTGGTGGCGCCCGAGGGCACCGGGTTCGCCGATGCCCGGCGGGCCGCGAACGCCGTCGTGGCCGCGCACCCGGCCCTGCGGCTGCGGCTGCGCGTCGAGCACGGCGTGTGGGCGCTGCGCACCGAGCCCGCGCGCGAGATTCCTGTCGTACGCGGTGACGCGACCGATGCGACCGATGCGACCGACGCGACCGATGTGACCGCCGCCGCGGACGAGGCCGCCGGACGGCTCGACCCCGAGTCCGGGAACGTCATCGCCTTCACGTGGCTGGAGGCGAGCCGCACGCTGGTCGTCGCCGTGCACCACCTCGCCGTCGACGCCGTGTCCTGGCTGATCCTCCTCGACGACCTGGCCACCGCCATGAGCGGCGCGGACCTGGCACCGCCGACCACGTCCTACGCCGAGTACGCCGAGGCGCTGACGCTCCGGTCCGCCGACGCGATCGACGGCCTCGGGCACTGGATCACCACGCTCCAGGCCCCCGGCCTGCTGCCGGAGGTCCAGAACCTGCGCGAGACCACGGTCGTGCTCCCGCCCGGCACCAGCGACCTCGTGACGCGGACCGCGCCCGCCGCGCTCGGCGTCGGCCTCACCGAGCTGCTGTGCGGCGCGCTGCGCACCGCGCTGACCCATGTGCAGGCGTCGCCCACCGACCTCGCGGTCGAGCTGGAGCGGCACGGCCGGGTCCCGGCCCTCGAACAGCACGACTACACCCGTACCGTCGGCTGGTTCACCTCCATCGCCCCCGTACGGCTCACCGCGCACACCGACCCCGTTGCCGCCGCGCGCGAGGTCGCCGAGCGCCAGCCGGACGAGCGCGGGCACGTCGCGTACGGCCGGTTGAGGTACCTGAACCCGCAGACGGCGCCGCTGCTCACCGCCCGCCCGCAGGTCCTGTTCAACTACCTCGGCCGGGGCAGCGAGTCCCAGGCGGTGCACATCACCGGCGGCGACCAGGGCAGCCCGTACGCCGTCGAGGTCAACGCCTGGACCGACGACGCCACCGGCAGCCTGCACGCGGCCTTCACCCTCGCCGACGGCATCCCCGACGCGATCACCGACCACTGGCGACGCGCCCTGGAGCACCTCGCGGACGCCTCCGCGACCGCCGAGCGCACCGCGCCGGTCACCCCCCTCCAGCGGGGCCTGTTCTTCCAGGCCCAGATGGCGGGCGCGGCCGGTCACTACGTCGCGCAGAGCTGGTTCACCTTCGACCGGCGCCTGGACGCCGACGCGCTGGCCGAGGCGATGGCGCACGTGATCGCGCGGCACCCGGTCGTCGGCGCCGGCTTCACCACCGACGACGACGGCAACCCGGTGCAGGTCCTCAAGGCGGGCCGACGCGTCGACGTCCGCACCGTCGAGCTCGCGGACGACGCGGAGGTCGAGGCCTTCCGCACCCGGGACCGGGACGCCGGTTTCGACCCGGCCGAACCGCCGCTGATCCGCCTCACGGTGGTCCGCCTGCCGGACGACCGGGACGGACTGCTGCTCAGCTACCACCTGCTGCTGTGGGACGGCTGGTCCCGCGAGATCGTGCTGCGGGACCTCTTCGACGCGTACGAGGCCGTCGTCGCGGGCGAGCCCTTCGACTCCGCCCCGGCCACGCCGAGCTTCGAGGATCACGCACGGGCGCTCGACGCCAAGGACCCGGCCGTATCGGAACGCTTCTGGGCGGAGCATCTGGCAGGGCTGCCCGGCCCGACGCTGCTCGCCGGGCCGGCACCGGCCCTCTCGGCCGACCTGCCGCCCGCGCTCGTGCACCAGCTCTCCGCCGAACAGTCGGACCTGCTGCGGAACGCGGCCAAGACGCATGGCGTCACGCTGAACTCGGTACTGACCGGCGCGTTCGGCCTCCTGCTCGGCGCGCACACGGGACGCAGCGACGCCGTGTTCGGCGTGACCGTCTCCGGGCGCGACGGCGAGGGCCTTTCCGACGTCGTCGGCGTGCTGCTCAACACCGTGCCCCAGTGGACGAAGGCCAGGCCCGAAGAGACCGTGGGCGAGTACCTGGCGGCCGTCCAGGCGGCCCGCGTCGAGGCGATGGAGCACGAGCACCTCGGGCTCGGCGAGATCCAGCGGGCCAGCGGCCACGACACGCTCTTCGACAACCTGTTCGTACTCCAGAACTTCCTGGACATGGACGCCTTCGCCGAGATGAACTCCCGGCACGGCATCACGTCCGTACGGGCCGACGACTCCACCCACTACCCGTTCACCTGGGTCGTGACCCCCGGCGACCGGCTCACGGTCAAGCTGGAACACCGCTACGGCGACACCGGCGACGCCCGCCGCCTCCTCGACGACTACGTGCGCGTGCTGGAGGACCTGGCCCGTTCCGCCGGCCCCGTCGGCGCGCTGCCCGGCCTCGGCAGCGACCCCGGGCCCGCCGAACGCACGGACGTCGGCACGGACACCGTCGTCGACCGCTTCGACCGGGCGGCCGACCGCGACCCGGAGCGTGTCGCCCTGGTCGCCCACGGCTCGACGATGACCTTCGCCGAGCTCAGGGACCGCAGCCGCGCGGTCGCGGGTGTGCTCGCCGGGCGGGGGCTCGGACCGGAGAAGACCGTGGGGCTCGCGATCCCGCGCTCCCTCGACTCGATCGTGGCGCTGTTCGCCGTGCTGCGCGTCGGCGCCGCGTACGTACCCCTCGAACTGGACCACCCCGACGAGCGGATCGCGGCGATCGTCGAGGACGCCCGCCCGGACGTGATCCTCACGGTGAGCGCGGTGTCGCCCCGGCTGACGGGTGCCGTGGACGAGGTGTGCGGCCTGATCGAGCTGGACCGTCCGCTGCCCGACGCCGAGCCGTTCGTGACGTTCGCGCCGGACGACCCGGACCGGCTGCGGCACCCCGCGTACACGATCTACACCTCCGGCTCGACCGGGAAGCCCAAGGGCGTGGTGACCGAGTACGCCGGACTCACCAACATGCTCATCAACCACCAGCGCCGCATCTTCGAACCGGTCCTCGCCGAGCGCGGCCACCGGACCTTCCGGATCGCGCACACCGTGTCGTTCGCCTTCGACATGTCGTGGGAGGAGCTGCTGTGGCTCGCCGACGGCCACGAGGTGCACATCTGCGACGAGGAGCTGCGCCGCGACGCGCCCGGCCTCGTCGAGTACTGCCTGGAGCACGGGATCGACGTCATCAACGTGACGCCGACCTACGCCCAGCAGCTGGTGGCCGAGGGCCTGCTCGCCGACCCGGCACGGCGCCCTGCGCTGGTCCTCCTCGGCGGCGAGGCCGTCACCCCGACACTCTGGCAGCGGCTCGCCGAGACCGAGGGAACCGTCGGCTACAACCTGTACGGACCCACCGAATACACCATCAACACCCTCGGCGTCGGTACCTTCGAGTGCCAGGACCCGGTGGTCGGCGTGGCCATCGACAACACCGAGGTGTACGTCCTCGACCCGTGGCTGCGGCCGCTGCCGGACGGCGTCCCCGGCGAGCTGTACGTGTCGGGCATCGGCATCGCGCGCGGCTACCTCGGCCAGCCCGCGCAGACCGCGCACCGCTTCGTCGCCTGCCCGTTCGGCGCACCCGGCGAGCGCATGTACCGCACCGGCGACCTGGTGACCCGCCGCCCCGACGGGAACCTCACCTACCTGGGCCGCACCGACCAGCAGGTCAAGATCCGGGGACACCGGGTCGAACTGGGCGAGGTCGAGGCCGCGTTCGCGGCCCACCCGGCGGTGAGCTTCGTCGCCGCGGTCGCCCAGCCCGACCCGCAGGTCGACGGGGCGTACCGCCTCGCCGCCTACCTCGTGCTCGACGGCGCCGACCTGGCCGCCGTCGCAGCCGACATCGGCACAGCCCTGCCGGACTTCCTGCGCCCGACGCACTACGCCCAGGTCGACAGCATCCCCCTCACCGTGAACGGGAAGGCTGACACCAAGGCGCTGCCGGAGGCCAAGCCCCTCGGCGCGCTGACCACGGCGGGGGAGCGCGGCCCGGAGACCGAGACGGAGACGGTGGTCTGCGAGTTCTTCGCCGAAGCCCTGGACCTCGACGACGACGAGGTGAGCGCGGTGAGCGATTTCGTGTCCCTCGGAGGACACTCCATGCTGGCGGTGCGGCTGATCGGCCTGCTCCGCCGCGAATACGGTCCCGTGGTCACGATCCGAGACCTGTTCACCCTGCGAACCCCGGAAGCGATTGCCCGCCACCTCGATGAGAACCGTGACCCCGACAACTCCTGACACGAAGCGGCCCCGGCCCCACCCGGGCTCCGCCATCCTGCGGACCGCCCTGCGCCGCAACATCGGCGCCATGGTCTGGGGCACCGTCCTCATGGGCCTCTACCAGGCCGGTGAGACGGCGTTCCCCATCGCGCTCGGCCTGATCGTCGAGCACACGATGCAGGACGACCGGACCCTCGGCGCGCTCGCCCTCTCCATCGGCGCGCTGGCCGTGATCATCACGACGGTGTCGCTGTCGTGGCGGTTCGGCATGCGCATATTGCAGAAGGCCAACACGACAGAGGCCCACCGCTGGCGGGTGAAGGTCGCGGCCTGCGGGCTCCAGCCGGTGGCCAGGGACGTCGACCTCAAGTCCGGCGAGGTCCTCACCATCGCCACCGAGGACGCCGACCAGACCGCCGACATCATCGAGGTGGTGCCGCTGCTCATCAGCTCGCTGGTCGCGGTGCTCGTCGCGGCGGTCGCGCTGGGCATGGCCGACTACCGGCTGGGCCTGCTCGTGATCGTGGGTACGGTCGCGATCCTCTCCATCCTCAGCGTGATGTCCAGGCGGATCGGCTCCAGCACGCGTGAACAGCAGGCCAGGGTGGCGCGGGCCGGGGCGAAGGTCGCCGACCTGATCAGCGGTCTGCGCCCGCTGCACGGCTTCGGCGGCAACCACGCGGCGTTCCGCTCGTACCGGACGGTCAGCACGGAGGCCAAGCACCAGGCGGTCACCGTCGCCAAGGTCAACGGCGTGTACGCGGGCACGGCCCAGGCCCTCAACGCGGTCCTCGCGGCCGCGGTGACCCTGACGGCGGGCTGGCTGGCGTTCGAGGGCCGGATCACCATCGGTGAACTCGTCATGGCCGTCGGCTTGGCGCAATTCATCATGGAACCCCTCAAAATGTTCTCGGAGATGCCCAAGTACGTGATGATTGCGCGGGCGTCGGCGGAACGCATGGCGCTCGTCCTCTCCGCGCCGCCGGTGACGACCCCGGGACCCGAGCGCCCGGCCGCGGGCGGCGACCTGGAGATCGACGGCGTCCGCTACGGCTCCCTGCGTGGCCTGAAGTTCACGGTGGCGGCAGGCGAGTTCGTGGCGATCGCGGGTTACCAGCCGCGCGCGGTGGCCGATCTGGCGTCGATCCTGGCGGTGAACGTGCCGCCCGGCGCGTACGAGGGTGTGGTCCGGGTCAGCGGTCAGGAGATCGCCGACCTGTCGGTCGAGGCGGTCCGCGAGCACATGCTGGTCAATCCGTACGACGGGGAGATCTTCGCCGGCACCCTCCGCACGAACATCGACCCGTCGGGCACGAGTGTCTCGGTTCCCGAGGCGGTCGAGGCGTCCATGCTGACCGACGTCGTCGCCCTGCACCGCGAAGGCCTCGACTACGCCGTCCGCGACCGCGGCGCGAACCTCTCAGGCGGACAGCGCCAACGCCTCTCCCTGGCCCGCGCGCTGGCCGCCGACACGGAAGTCCTCGTCCTGCACAACCCGACAACGGCGGTCGACGCGGTCACCGAACAACTCATCGCCCGCAACATCGCGAAGCTCCGCCGCGGCCGCACAACCATAGCGATCACCAGCAGCCCGGCCCTCCTGGACGCCGCCGACCGAGTCCTGATCCTGAACGACGGCACAATCACAGCAGAAAACACCCACCGAAACCTCCTGGCCACGGACGAGGAGTACTGCGCGGCGGTAGCACGCTAGGGGCCCGCAGGGCTCGGGGCGGCATGTCCAGGGGCGCGGGGAACCCCGTCGGGCCCGCGGGGGCGGGCGACGGCGGCATGTCCAGGGGCGCGGGGAACGGCGCGAGCAACCCCGTCGGGCCGGCGGGGGGCGGGCGACGGGGGCATGTCCGGGGGCGCGGGGAACGGCGCGAGCAACCCCCACCGGCCGGCAGGGGGCGGGCGGCGGCGGCGTGTCCAGGGGCGCGGGGAACGGCGCAAAACACCGCCCCCACCAGCTACGCGTCAAGCACCCACGCAACATCCCGCACCAACGCCCCCCGCCACCCCGCCCGATCATGCCCGCACGCCCCCCGAGAGACCCTGACCCCCGCCCCGGCCCCCCGCACCAACGCCTCCGTCAGCTCACAGTGCGGCAGCATCCGCGTCTCGTGCTCCCCGACGTCGAACGCGATCCGCAGACCGGACAGGTCGGGCCGTTCCGCCGCCAGCCGCGCCGCGACCGCGCCCCCGACGGGCCCGCCCAGCGGGTCGCCCGAGCCCAGGGCGTCGGGAGTCCACCAGAACGACCCCGACTGGCAGGCGACACGGGACACCAGCTCCGGGAACTCCAGCGCCGCGTACACCGCGCTCAGCCCACCGAGGCTCTGCCCGGCGACCACGAGCCGCTCCAAGTCGGCGGGTACGCCGCTCTCCGCCACCAGCGGCAGCAGCTCGTCCCGTACGGCCTCCCACAGCGCGGGCTCGCACGCGAACTCGGCCTCCCGGTCCTTGGACGGCAGGAAGACGAGCGTGACGGGAGGCATCTCGCCGGCGGCGACGGCCGAGTCGAAGGCGGTCACGGCCGGGTGCAGGTACAGCCAGTCGTCCCCGTCGAGCAGCAGGACCAACGGCCCGCCACCGCCCGCCGCGTGGACCCGCACGGTACGCCGTCCGCCGAGCCGCTGGCTGGCCCACCGGATGCGGGTGCTCGGGAGCGGCAGGATGTCGTCGGCGCCGATGGCGGGCCAGTGGGGCTGGGCCGGGGCGTCCGGGGTCGCGGCGATGGACCGGTCCCCGCCCGCGCCGTCCGGGTTGAACGGATCGGCGTACGCCTGCCCCTCCGAGAGGAACTGGTACGTCACCCGCAGCCGCGCGGGCATCCTCACCTCGGCGTACCAGCAGTCCGTGTCGGCCCACCGGCGCAGCGGCACCGGCTCCGACCAGCTCTCGAAAACGATGCTCGCGGGCGAACCGCGCCACAGGAACAACGTCCTCCAGCCCCCGCCATCGCCCCCGCCCTCGCCGGCGTCACCGTCGGCGGGCACGGACGCGGGCGTACGAGCCGCCGCCCAGAACGCGTCGGTGCCGGGCTCGCCGGACAGTCCGAACTCGGCGAAGGCGCTGTCCGTGTCGGCCGCCAGGCGCATGAACGTCTCCTTGTGAGAGGGAAGGAAGAAAGGCTAAGCTCACATTAATTTAGGGGAGCCTAACCTAATCCTTCGGTCCCGCCCAAGATACGTACACCCCGCCCAAGGAGGCACCGACACATGAGCACCAACCCCTTCGACGACCCCGAAGGCCGCTTCCTGGTCCTGGTGAACGACGAGGGGCAGCACTCGCTCTGGCCGTCCTTCGCCGAGGTCCCCGGCGGCTGGACGATCGCCTTCGAGGAGAACACGCGGGACGCCTGCCTGGAGTACATCGAGACCAACTGGACGGACCTGCGCCCCCGTTCCCTCGCTGCCTCCGTGGACGGCTGACCTCCTCGACGCCCGGGAGGGAGACCGTCGATGCTCTGCACGAGACTG
Source organism: Streptomyces sp. NPDC093510 (assembly GCF_040683555.1). NCBI lineage: Bacteria > Bacillati > Actinomycetota > Actinomycetes > Kitasatosporales > Streptomycetaceae > Streptomyces > Streptomyces sp. NPDC093510. The sequence goes on along the minus strand of NZ_JBFBEE010000018.1, from coordinate 86,266 downwards.
ACGAACGCGCGCTTCCTCACGATGGATCCGGACCACTCCGTGGCCCATGACCTGGGCATCTGGCGGGGCCGGATCGTGGGCCTCGACGAGGCCGTCACCTCGCTGCCCGCGCGCGAGGTGATCGATCTGCAGGGCGCCACAGTGCTGCCCGGATTCGTCGACGCCCACGTGCACCTGGCCTGGGCCGGGTTCAAGGAGAACACCCCGAGCATCGCGGGCCGCACGCGGATCGACGACGTGCTCGCCGTCGTGGACGAGATGGCCGCCCGCGACGGCGCGCCCGGCGACTGGCTGAGCATCGCCGGGTACGACCAGCGGGCCCTCGGCCGTCATCTGACCGCCGCCGAACTGGACAAGGTCGGCCACGGCCGCAAGGTGTTCCTGCTGCACGACTCCGGGCACGGCTGCGTCGTCAACTCCGCCGTCCTCGATCTGCTCCCCGCGGGCACCCCGCACGAGAACGGCTTCCTGGCCGAGGGCGCGATGGGCGCCGCCCGCGCGCTGCGACTGCCGTACTCCCAGCGCGAGTTGGCGGAGGCGATCGGGCGCGCCGCCCGCACCTGTCTGACCGAGGGCGTCACCGCCTGCGCCGAGGCGGGCATCGGCGGCACCCTCTTCGGCCACAGCCCGGTCGAGCTGGGCGCCTACCAACTCGCCCGCGAGGAAGGCCTGCTGCCGCTGCGCGTGCAGCTCATGGTGTCCGCCGAGAGGCTCGGCCCGGTCGCCGCGCACGAGAGCGACGACATTCCGCGGGCCCTCGACCTCGGTCTGCGCACCGGCTTCGGCGACGACCGGCTCTCCGTGGGCGCCCTGAAGATCTACACCGACGGCGGCATGATGGCCCGGACCGCCGCGCTCAGCAGGCCGTACGAAGGACTCGACCACGCGGGTCAGTTGCAGGACGACCCCGAGGCGCTCGCCGCCACGATCGTGGACGGCCACATCGCGGGGTGGCAGCTCGCCGTCCACGCGATCGGCGACCGGGCGGCCGACCTCGCCCTGGACGCCCTGGAACGGGCCCAGCGCCTGCGGCCGCGGCCCGCAGCCCGGCACCGTATCGAGCACGCCGGACTGATCCGCCCCGACCAGCTGCCGCGCTTCGCCCGGCTCGGCGTGAGCGCGGTCGTCCAGCCCGGTTTCCTCCGCTGCTTCGGCGACGACTACGCGACGATCATGGGGGAGGAGAGGGCACCCTGGCTCTACCGTGGCCGAGGCTTCCTCGACCACGGCATCCCTCTCGTCGGCAGCTCCGACCGTCCCGTCACGAACGGATCGCCTCTGCGGGCCATCCAGTTCATGGTCGAGCGCGCCTCCGCGTCGGGCCGGGTGATCGGCCCGGACGAGGGCATCACCGTCGACGAGGCGCTGCACGCCTACACGGTCGCGGGCGCCCACGCCTGCCACTGGGAGGACACCCTGGGCAGCCTCACCCCGGGCAAGCGCGCCGACCTCGTCGTACTCGGCGACGACCCCCGCCACGTCGACCCGTCACGCATCGGCGACATCGAGGTGGCGGCGACCTACGTCGACGGCCGCGAGACGCCGCAGTAGGCGTCACGACGCGCTGGCGTAATGAGTACCGATTTATCGGCCTTCCGGCCTCAGGAGCTCGTGAGGATCACCAGCCGCTGGGTTGCCCGGGTCATCGCGACATAACGGTCGACCGCACCTTCGACGCCCTCGCCGAACGTCTCCGGGTCGACGAGGACGACCAGGTCGAACTCGAGCCCCTTGGACAGCTCCGGTGTCAGAGACCTCACACGCGCCGGAGCCTGGAACTTCTCGTGGAACGCGGGGCTGCCGATGACGCAGGCGATCCCGTCGTCATGCGCGGCGAGCCAGGTGTCGAGGACCGAATCCAGCTCCATGACCGTGCCGTGGGAGACGGGGATGCCGCTGCTGCGGATCGACGTCGGTACGTTGGCGTCGGGAATCTCGGCCCGGATCACCGGCTCGGCCTCCGCCATGACCTCTTCCGGGGTGCGGTAGTTGATGCTCAGGGAGGCCATCGTGACCCGGTCGATGCCGGCCCGCTCCAGGCGCTCCTGCCACGACTCGGTGAACCCGTGCCTCGCCTGGGCGCGGTCACCGACGATGGTGAAGCTCCGTGACGGGCAGCGCAGCAGCAGCATCTGCCACTCCGCGTCGGTCAGTTCCTGCGCCTCGTCCACGACGACGTGCACGAACGGGCCCGCGAGCCGGTCCGGGTCCTCGGCGGGCAGGCCGCCCTCGTCGATCAGGCTGTCCTGGAGGTCCTTGCCGTGCAGCATCCGGACGGCGCCCTCGCTGTCGTCACCGGCCGAGGCGAAGTCGGCGGCCGACAGGATCTGGTCGATGACGCCGGACATGCGCTCGCGCTCGGCGGCGACCGCGACGGCGTGCCGCCGCTTGCGCCGTGCCGACTCCGGGTCGCCGAGCCGCTGCCGTGCCGCGTCCAGGAGCGGCAGGTCGGACACCGTCCAGGCCTGCGGGGCCTCCTTGCGCTGCAGCTTCGTCACGTCGTCGCGGTCGAGCCAGGGCGCGCACATCCGCAGATACGCGGGGACCGTCCACAGGTCGGAGACGACATCGGCCGCTTCGAGCAGCGGCCACGCGCGGTTGAGGGTCGTGACCAGTTCCCTGTCCTGCCGCAGGGACCGCTGGAACATCTCGGGGGAGACGCCGTCCTCCTCCTCGTCCATGCCCTGCTTGTCCATGAGGATCGTGGCCAGTTCCTCCCAGATCAGCTCACGCGCCTCGTTGTGCGCGGTGGCCGGGCCCGGCGCCCGGAACGCCTCGGCCCAGTCGGCGCGGCTCACCCGTACCTCGGCCCAGGGTGTCCTGACCGTGACGCCGTCGGTCGGCGGCTCCTCGTAGAACGCGACGGCCTTCTCGATCGCCTTCACCATGTCGGCCGACGATTTGAGGCGGGCCACCTCGGGGTCCGTCTCGGGAGCCGCCGTGGCGCCCTCGGCCACGAGGTCCCGCAGCGTGCAGGTCTGTACGCCCTCCTCGCCGAGGCTGGGCAGGACATCGGCGACGTAGCCCAGGTAGGGCTCGTGCGGACCGACGAAGAGCACGCTGCCGCGGCGGTGCTTGCCGAGGCGCGGGTCGGAGTAGAGGAGGTAGGCGGAGCGGTGCAGGGCGACGACGGTCTTGCCGGTGCCCGGCCCGCCGTCGACGACGAGCGCGCCGCGCGAACCCGCGCGGATGATGGCGTCCTGATCGGCCTGGATGGTGCCGAGCACGTCACGCATCCGGGCCGACCGGTTGCTGCCGAGGCTGGCGATGAAGGCGGACTGGTCGTCGAGCGCGGCGTGGTGCTCCAGGCCGTCGGCGGTGAAGACCTCGTCCCAGTAGTCGCTGATCCGGCCGCTGGTCCAGCGGTATCTGCGGCGGCTCACCAGCCCCATCGGGTTGGCGTGGGTCGCGGCGAAGAACGGCTCGGCCGCGGGCGAACGCCAGTCGACGAGGAGCCGGTTGCCCTCGCTGTCGGTGAGGCCGAGGCGTCCGATGTAGAGGGGCTCGGAGCCGTCGGCGGTGACGACGTGCCCCAGACACAGGTCGAGTCCGAAGCGGCGCAGCGCGCGCAGCCTGCTGCTCAGCCGGTGGATCTCGGAGTCCCGGTCCATCGCCTCCCGGCCGATGCCGCCGGGCGCCTTGCGCAGGACGTCGAGCCGGCCGGTGAGGTCGGCGACGGTCTGGTCGAGGCTCGCCGCGATGGCGGCGAAGCGCTGCTCGTCGTGGCCGATCAGCGCCGGGTCGGCCTTGGGCGAGAGGTTGGCGGGCAGGTTGAACGCACTGGTGGTCAGGGGGGTCTCCGATATCCGCAGGATCAGGCTTAGGCCAGTGATTGTGCGGGACGACCGGGGTCTTGCCGCAAGTCCCCCGGTGCGCTATAAGTTGAGAGTGGCAAGAGGTGGGTACACCCTCTTGCCCTTTGTTGTTTACGGGCAAGATCCGCCCCGGCTGGACTCGCTAGTTAGGTAAGGCTAGCCTTATCTCGCTTGTCCCGTAGAAGAGACACGGCGACGAGCCGTTCTTCGATCGTGGAACACCGAGGAAGGTCCAGCCTTGATCACGGCTACGCCGCGCCCTGCCCCGCCGCAGCACGAGCTGTCGGCCCCGCCGCGGTACGAGCTCCCCGAGGGGATGCCCACCGTGCGCGCCGCCCGCGAGGAGGACGCCGCCGCGCTCGTCGCCCTGTCCCGGCCCTTCGTACGTTCCGGAGCGCTGCGCGAGCGATCGCCCTCGCTGTACGCGGCCCACGCGACCGACTTCCTCGTGATGGACGTACCCGGAAGCCCCCTCGAAGGCTGCGTGGGCCTCCGCGTCCACCCCGCCGCCGATCCTGCAGAGGAGCGCGAGGGGTGTGACGAAGGCCCCAGGGAGGCGGGCGTCCTGTACAACTTCTGCGTGGCCGGTCACAGGCAGGGCCGTGGAGTGGGCGCGGGGCTGCTGCGCGCCGTACTGGCCGTGGCGCACGCCAAGTCGCTCGGCGCCCTGTTCACGGCGACGACGGGGGGTGGCGACCTGTTCCTCCGGTACGGATTCGAGCCCGCGGACGCGCGTCTGGCACCCCCGTCCTGGGCGCGCTCGCTCGACCCCCGGCGCAACGCGCGGATACTCACGCGGAGCCTCTGACGCGGCGCATCACGTCGGCGCTACGTCACCTCGGCGTCGCGTCTCGGCGTCGCGTCACGTCTTGTGGCTCCCTCCCGGGGCGCACGGGGTCGGAAGCCGTTGTCCATGACGGTCAGACAGCGCACTCGGCGCGGTCCGTCACGCTGTCGGGGACCACGGTCGTCCCGGGGCTGGTCTCGCCGAGAACGCCTCGCAGCACGGCATGCGGCACTCGGCCGTCGAGAACATGAGCCTTGCGCACGCCACCGCGGACGGCCCGCAGGCAGCCCTCCATCTTCGGCAGCATCCCGCTCGCGAGCCCCGGGAGCAGCTCATCCAGCCTGTCGGCGGTCAGGCGCTCGATCACCTCGGTGCTGTGCGGCCAGTTCGCGTACAGCCCCTCCACGTCGGTGAGCATCACCAGACGTTCGGCGTCGAGGGCCACGGCCAGGGCCGACGCCGCGAGATCGGCGTTGACGTTGTAGACCTGCCCGTCCTCCCCGCGGGCCACGGGGGAGACGACCGGGATGTGACCCTGCTCCAGAAGCGTGCGCACGGCACCGGTGTTCACGTCCACGATGTCGCCGACGAGGCCGATGTCCACCGGCTGTTCGTCCACCCAGACCGACCGCCGCACGGCCGTCATCGTGTGCGCGTCCTCGCCCGTCATGCCGACGGCGAAGGGCCCATGGGCGTTGATGTGGCCGACGAGATCGCGCTGGACCCGGCCGGTCAGCACCATGCGGACCACTTCCATGGTCTCCGGAGTCGTCACCCGCATGCCCGCCGCGAACCGGGTCTCCAGGCCGAGGCGGTCGAGCATCGCGTTGATCTGCGGGCCGCCTCCGTGCACGACGACGGGGCGCAGGCCGGCCTGCCACAGCTCCACGACGTCCCGGGCGAACGTCCGTTGCAGTTCCGCGTCCACCATGGCGTGACCGCCGAACTTGACGACGATCACGCTGCCCCGCATCTCCGCCGACGCGAGAAGCGACGCGACGGACGGATCCATCGCATCCGCATTCGCATCTGCGGCCGTCCCCGCAACCGCGTCTGTTTCCATATCCGTGGTCATCCGCACTTCTGCTTCTTCCTCTGCCCCTGCTCCTGCCCCGTTCACGAGCTGTACGCGCTGTTCTCGTGGACGTACGCGGCGGTGAGATCGTTCGTCCAGATCGTCGCCGCCGCCTCGCCCGAGCGCAGGTCGACGGTGACCGTCACCTCACGCCCGGACAGATCCACCCGGTCCCGCGGCTCACCGGCCGCACCGTCCCGGCACACCCATACGCCGTTGATCGCCACGTCCAGGCGGTCCGGATCGAAGGCGGCGGAGGTCGTGCCGATCGCCGACAGCACGCGGCCCCAGTTCGGATCCTCGCCGTGCAGGGCGCACTTGAGGAGATTGTTGCGGGCCACCGACCGGCCCACCGTCACGGCGTCCTGCTCGGACGCCGCGCCGACCACCCGTACCTCGATCTCCTTCGAGGCGCCCTCAGCGTCGGCGACGAGCCGGAGCGCCAGGTCGCGACAGACGTTGTGTACGGCCTCGGCGAACTCGGCCGGGTCGGGCCGCACCCCCGAAGCGCCCGACGCGAGCAGCAGCACGGTGTCGTTGGTGGACATGCAGCCGTCCGAGTCCACCCGGTCGAAGGTGGTGCGGACCGCCTCCCGCAGCGTGGAGTCGAGCACCGGAGCGCTCACGTCGGCGTCCGTCGTGAGGACCACCAGCATGGTCGCGAGGCCGGGGGCCAGCATGCCGGCGCCCTTCGCCATGCCGCCCACGGTCCAGTCGGGGCCGGCTGCCACCGCCGTCTTGTGCACCGAGTCGGTCGTCTTGATCGCGACCGCGGCTGGCACACCGCCGTCCTCCGACAGCCGTGCCGCGGCGGCGTCGATGCCCGCCGTCACACGGTCCATGGGCAGCGTGACACCGATCAGGCCGGTCGAACACACCGCGACGTGACCGGGCTCGGCGCCCACCGCCCGCGCCGTGTGCTCGGCCATCACCCGGGCGTCGTCCTCACCCGCGGGCCCCGTACAGGCGTTGGCGCCACCGGAGTTGAGGACGACCGCGGCCAGGGCGCCGTCAGCGATCGCGCGCCGGGACCAGCGCACGGGCGCGGCCTGCACGCGGTTCGAGGTGAAGACCCCGGCCGCCGCGGCCGACGGCCCCCGGTTCACCACCAGCGCCAGATCCGGATCGCCGGACTCCTTGATCCCGGCGGACACTCCGCTCGCGAGGAATCCCCGGGCAGCGGTCACGCTCACGGAGCCACTCCATTCATGGGCAGGCCCATCCCTTCGGGAAGGCCGAGGGCGACGTTCATGCTCTGCACCGCGCCACCCGCGGTGCCCTTGGTCAGGTTGTCGATGGCGCCGACACAGACCAGCCGACGGGCGTCGGTGTCCACGGTCACCTGCACCTGCGCGGTGTTGGACCCGAGGACGGCGGCCGTGGACGGCCAGGTGCCGGGCGGCAGCAGACGTACGAAAGGCTCGTCGGCGTAGGCGCTCTCGTACGCGGCGCGTGCGGCGTCCTCCGCGGCGTCGGCTGGCACGTCGGGGCGCAGGCGTGCCGAGCAGGTCGCCAGGATGCCCCGGGGCATCGGTGCCAAGGTGGGGGTGAAGGAGACGGTCACGCGCTCGCCCGCGACGTGTGACAGGTTCTGCGTCAGCTCCGGAGTGTGCCGGTGACCGCCGCCGACTCCGTAGGGCGTCATCGAGCCCATCACCTCGGCGCCGACCAGATGCGGCTTGGCCACCCGGCCCGCTCCCGATGTCCCGCTGGCGGCGACGACGACCGCCTCCGGCTCCACCAGCCGCGCCAAGAAGGCCGGGAACAGCGCCAGGGTCACCGCCGTCGGATAGCAGCCCGGCACGGCGACGCGGTCGGTGCCCTTCAACGAGTCCCGCGCCCCCGGCAGTTCGGGCAGCCCGTAAGGCCAGGTCCCGGCGTGCGGCGAACCGTAGAACCGCTCCCAGTCGCCCGGATCGCGCAGCCGGAAGTCCGCCCCGCAGTCCACGACGAGGGTGCCCGGCTCCAACTGGCGGGTCAGGGCGGCGGACTGGCCGTGCGGCAACGCCAGGAACACCACGTCATGGTCCCGCAGGGACTCGGCCGACGTCTCCGTCAGAATTCTGTCCGCCACGGCGGCCAGGTGCGGTTGTACGTCCCCGAGCCGCCGCCCCGCGCTGCTGTGCGCGGTCACCGCGCCGATCTCGACCTCCGGATGCGACATCAGCAGGCGGAGGATCTCCCCGCCGGCATAGCCACTGGCTCCGGCCACCGCGGCCCGTACTGTCATGGTCTCCGTCTCTCGTGGCGTCCGTGTGTCTGCGTGACTGTGTGTCTGCACGACCGCGTGTCTGCTGCCTGCGTGACTGGGTGTTTGCGTGTTACTGGGTCTGTGGGCCCACTCGTATGCCGCCCGGGGTGCCGTCCGTGAGGTGATCAGGCGTTGTTCGGCTCCCTGTGCAGGAGCAGGCCGCGCAACAGGCCGTCCGTCGTGCAGACCATCCCGCTGCGTGCCGCCCAGCGCAGTGCCAGGGTGTGTTCCTCGGCGGAGAGGTCGGCCACCGCGTCGGCGACGACGAACGGCTGTATGTCGTTCATGAAGGCGTCCGCCGCGGTCAACAGGACGCCCAGGTGTGCGTACACCCCGCAGATGATCAGCTGGTCGCGGCCCTTCGACCGCAGCAGTCTGCCGAGATGGCTGCGCAGGAAGGCGTTGTGGCGCACGTTCGACAGCAGGTGTTCGCCGGGGCGGGGGGTGAGGGGCTCGACGATCGCGGCGGCTCCCGGCTCGTCCCCGATGCCCGGCCCCCACATGTCGGCGACCAGCCCCCGCTGCCCCGGGCCCTGCCCGGCGGGCTCCGCGCTGAAGATCACGGGCATGCCCAGCGTCGCGGCGAGTTCCCGGAGCGTCGCGATGTTGTCGACGAGCTCCGCCACAGGGGAGCGCCCCGTCGGCAATGCCCCCACGAAGTGGTTCTGCATGTCGTGGATCAACAGCGCCGCACGCACCGGATCGATCCTCCAGGAGACATGCGACTGGGGAAGGGCGGTGCGGTCCGGCATCGGGTAGGAGCCGATGGCGGGTAGGCCCATGGGTGATTTCCCTCCCCTGAAGACGCGCGCACCGCTGGGTCCGAACTGCGAAGTGACGTTAGCTTAGCCTAACCTAAATAGCGGGTTGGGGCGGTGGGCCGGTCGGCCGGCCGGGCGCTGATATGAGGCTCATTCTGACGCCGCGGCGGGCGAGTTCGCGGGGGCTGTGGATAACCCTTGGCGTGCCCCTGATCGTGGTTATCCACAGGGTCAACCGGACTTCTGCGTTCCGCGGGAGAGTCGGCGCATGACGAATCACAGCGAAGCAGCCGACCCGCACGACTCGTTCGACCCGCACGACTCGTTCGACCCGCACGACTCGTTCGATCCGAGCGACTCGTTCGATCCACGCGTCTCGCTCGAAGAGCCGATCGTCACCCTGCGCACACCGGCCGAACTGGCGGACGCCTTGCCGTACTTGCTCGGATTCAGGCCCGAGGAGAGCGTCGTGCTCATCGCCCTGCATGGCGAGAGGGGCCGGTTCGGCGGCCGCGTGCGCCTCGGCGTGCCCGAGCGCGCGGAGGACTGGCCGTGCATCGCGGAGCAGCTCGCCCAGTGCCTGGTGGGAGGGTGCGAGAGGAGGGGAATGCGCCCTGAGGGGATCGTCGCTTTCCTCTGTCAGGAGCCCGTCGGCGCGGAGACCGGGCAGCAGGTCGTGCAGCGTCTGCGGCCGCTGGCGCAGATGCTGCGCACGGCGTGCGGCCGCCTCGACGTCCCGGTGCTCGAAGTCGTGTGCATCTCGGAAGGCCGCTTCTGGACCTACTGCTGCCCGGACACTCGATGCTGCCCGCCGGAGGGCAGGCCTCTGCTCAGGCCGGGCACCTCGGTCCTGGCCGCCGCCGCGACGTACATGGGCGTCCGGGCGAGCGCCACGCAGAGCGAGATCAGGGGGCGGCTCGCCCCGTGGAACACGGCCGCGGCGACGGACCAGGAGCGGGCGCTCGACGCGGCAGGCCTCGAACTCCTCCCCAGGATGCTGAGCGAGGAGGACCACGAAGAGCATCACGCAGAGAGCCATGACGAGCGGCACGGCGAGCGGCACGGCGAGCGGCACGGCGAGCGCCGCGACGGCGGCGGTTGTGTCGCCGCCGAGACGCTGGACCTGGCCCGCCGGATCATGGCACGCCTGAAAGCCGCACCCTCAGCCCCCGACACCCTCGATGCGGACAACAGGGACGACGAGCTGATCGCCCACGACGAGGCGGCCGCACTGATCTTCGGCCTCCAACCCGGCGCGACCCGCGACCGTGCGGCGGAGTGGATGGAAGGAGACGAGGCGCCACCCGCGCTGCGCCTCTGGCGGGCCCTGGCCAGGCGCTGCGTCGGTGCGTACACGGAGCACGCGGCGGCGCCGCTCGCCCTCGCGGGCTGGGTCGCCTGGTCGCTCGGAGACCTCGCGGAGGGCCAGGAGGCCCTGGACATGGCGCTGAGCGCCGACTCCGACTACACCTTCGCCGTGCTCCTCAACCGCGCCTGCAACGAGGACATGGACCCGGAATCGATCCGCCGGTGCCTGCGCAGGCGGCGCGACGAGCGTGCCGTGCGGACGGCGTTCGACGAGGAGGCGCGGTCCCTCTCGGACTCTTCGGGTCCCGCACATCGGCTGGACTCTCCCGAGGCGCCGAAAGACGCTCCTCGTCGGCGACGCCGGCGACGGCTGTCCCGATCGGCGGACGAAGCGGGGACTCAGGCGGCCGGCACTCCTCGGCCCAGCACCCGCCCCGCTTCTCGTGCCGCTCTCAAGGACGTCGGCGGTACGCGAACCCCCGGCGGACCCAGCGGACCCGGCGGACCCGGCGGACCCGACGGCCCGGGCGCAGGGCCGCAGAACCGCCGCCGCACCATGCGTCGCGGCGCGCGGGACGACCGATGAGCGCGCGGTCACCGGGATGGGCCAGATGGTCGGCTTCCGTCGTGCGGGCGTGACTTGGAGCGGGGTCGGCCCGTTCACCTGAGTGGCGGTACCCGCAGGCGGGCCGCGCCGCCGCACCTCCTCGACCTCCCGACTCCCGTAGCGCAGACAACGCAGAAGAAGCTGCCTCATGTCTCTTCCCGTTCCGTCTTCCGTCTTCGACAGAGAGGGGCCCCGGCGAGCCGCGCCGGCCCCCACGCCCTTCTCCGGTGGACCGGTTCCGGCCTCGGCACCGGTTCCGGCCGCGGTGCCTCGCCGTCCCGGTGAACTCCCGCCCGCGCACGCCATGCTGATCTGCGTCGCCCTGCCCGCCCTCGCGATCTCGACGGACCAGGGGCAACTGACCGGCCGGGGCCTGGAGGGCTTCTACCGCGCGGGGCGCAGGACCCTGTCCCGTTGCCAGGTGCGCGTGGCGGGACGCGAGCCGGTCGCCGTACAGGCCCGTATGCTGTCCGCCGACAGCGCCCGGTTCGTCGCGACGCTGCGGCTGTCCACGGACGGCGGCCCCGACCCCGAGGTCGTCGTCGAGCGGGTCCGCCACGCGGACGGCACGGAACGGATCACCCTGCGCAGCGCCTCCGGACGCCCCCTGCGACTGCCCCTCGAAGTCTCGCTCGGCACGGACCTCGCCGAGGTGGGCGCGGTAGCCTCGGGCCGGGCCGGACCCGAACTGCCCGCCACCGTCCACGACTCCGGCATGCGCTGGTCGTCCGCCACGGCCCACTGCGTGGTCACGGCCGACCCCGCACCGGCGGACGCCCTCGCATCCGCGGGCCTGCTGCGCTGGGAGGTGGACCTGCCGCCGGGCTCCTCCAGGAGTGTGGAGCTGAGGGTGCGGCCCGACGGCGCCGGGCCGGTCCGGGCGGCGGGACACGGCACGATGCGCCCGGGCGCCGGAGCGGGGGCGAGGGCCGTCGGCGACGACCCGAGGGTCCAGCCGCTCCTCGCCCGGTCCGTGGAGGATCTGCAGGCGCTGCTGCTCCGCGCCCCGCAGCACCCGACCGATGTGTATCCGGCCGCGGGAGCGCCGTGGCGGTGCGGACTCGCGCCGGCCGAGGCACTGGCCGCCGCCCGCATGGCGTTGCCCCTGGGCACACGCATCGCGGCGGGGACGTTGCGCACCCTCGCCCGCAGTCAACTCACGGGGCCGGGCCCACGGTCGGGCATGATCCCGGGGCCGCTGCGGGACGCGGGACCGCACCTGCCGCCCGGCTGCACCGGCACCGAGGCCACCTTGCTCTTCCCTGTGCTCCTCGCGGAGGCCTGGCGTTGGGGACTCCCCGCACAGGAGGTCGAGGACCTGCTGCCCGCGGCGGAACGATGCCTGGGGTGGCTGCTCACCTCGGTCGGCGACGGCGTGTTCCTGACCGACGCCCGCCCGGGCGGGGCGGCCCGCGGTGAGATCCAGGCCCACGCGCATCGCGCCGCGCTGCTCGGCGCCGACCTGCTCGACGCGCACGGCCGCGCGGATCCCGCCGGGCTGCGGCAGTGGGCGGCCCGACTGCGGTCCGCGTTCCAGGAGGAGTTCTGGGTGGCGGACAGGACCGGCGGCAGACCGGCCGCCGCCCGCCTGGCCGACGGCCGGCCCGTGCCGCACCTCACCGGGGGAGCGGCCCACCTCCTGGACACCGGCCTGCTCGGGTCGGGCACACTCGCCCCCGGCCTGCTGGACAAGGTCAGGACCGAGCAGCTCGCCCGACTCCTCGGCGGCCCCGCCATGGACTCCGGCTGGGGGCTGCGCAGCATGGGCGCGAAGGAGGCCGCGTACAACCCGTTCGGACATCGGGGCGGGGCGGTCCGCGTGCAGGAGACGGCCGTCGCCGTCGCGGGGCTGGCCGCGGTGGGATACGAGAAAGAGGCGAGTTCACTGCTGCGCGGCATGCTGTCCGCAGCCGAGGCCTTCGGCCACCGCCTGCCCGAGATGTACGCGGGGGAGCAGCGCACGGAAGGCGGAGTTCCGCTGCCGCACCCGGCAGCCTGTCGTCCGGCGGCCACCGCCGCGGCCGCCGGGGTGCACGTCCTCGTGGCGCTCGCCGGAATCCGCCCCGACGCGCCCGCCCGCACGGTGAAGCTGAGCCCGCTCCGCAGTGTCCCGCTGGGCGAGCTGGGGCTGAGTGCGCTGAGCGTCGCGGGAGCCCCGTTCTCCGTGCGCGTCAGCAGACTCGGCCTCGCCATGGTCGAGGAGGCGGCCGACGGGCTGCAGTTGGGAGTGTGACCCAGGAGCTCACCCGGTGCGGGCGTAGGGGTCCAACCGGCTCGACAGCATCGACGACTTGACCGCTAACGACACGGACGGATTCTTCGCCCCGTCGGCCGTCGAGGCCACCCGGTCGGGCTGCGTCCGCCTCGGCGAACATGTCTTCCACGGCACCGCAGTGGGCAACTCCCACCGAGACGGCCCCGCCGGACCTGCCCCCGCCCCGGTCGACGTGACGGTCGGCAATGGGCGAAGGAGGTGTTTATCGTCAGGCAGACGACTATGATCGCGGCATGTCGCCCTACGACCCGTCGGCCTTCCCGCCCTTCGCAGTCACCGTCGACCTGGTCGTGCTGACCGTGCGCCGGCACGCGCTCTGCGCACTGGCCGTGCGGCGCGGTGAGCAGCCGTTCCAAGGGCGTTGGGCGCTGCCAGGCGGTTTCGTACGAGCCGACGAGGATCTGTCGGCCGCGGCCGCCCGCGAGCTCATCGAGGAAACGGGCCTGTGCGCCCATGACCCCGACGCCCCGGCCCAGGCCAACGGAGCACACCTCGAACAGCTCGCCACCTACGGCGACCCGAAGCGCGATCCCCGCATGCGCGTGGTCAGCGTCGCCCACCTCGCGCTCGCGCCGGACCTGCCCGCACCACGGGCCGGCGGCGACGCGCACAGCGCCCGCTGGGCCCCCGTCGAGGCCCTGCTCAAGCAGGGGGGCTACGGCCGCGAGGACGAACAGGCCGCGCCGCTCGCCTTCGACCACGCCCAGATCCTCGCGGACGGCGTGGAGCGCGCCCGCTCCAAGATCGAGTACTCCTCGCTGGCGACCGCTTTCTGCCCGCCGGAGTTCACCGTCGGCGAGCTGCGCCGGGTGTACGAGGCCGTCTGGGGCGTCGTCCTCGATCCGCGCAACTTCCACCGCAAGGTCACGGGCACCCCGGGCTTCCTCGTGCCCACCGGCGGGACCACCACCCGGCAGGGCGGACGGCCCGCCCAGCTCTTCCGCGCCGGCGGCGCGACGCTCCTCAACCCGCCGATGCTGCGCCCCGAAGTCTGAAGCCTGACCGAAAAGCCGCAAATGTCGCGTTATCTTGCTGCAGTACCCACGGGGTGCGTCGGTTCCCGATCCGGCTGACGGGCCTCGGCCGCCGAGCGGTCGCACATCCTGCGAGAGAAGCGATGATCCAGGCCATCGGACTGACCAGCAATCCCCGCGAGGAGCTTCCGCCCGTCGTGGACGACGTGTCCTTCGAGGCGCGCACCGGCCGTGTCACGGCGCTGCTCGACGCCGAAGCCACCGGCGCGGCCACGGCGCTGCGGCTGATGCTCGAACTCCAACAGGGCCGTGGAATCACGTACTTCAGAGGCCGCCCGCTGCACCGCATCGCCCAGCCTTCGCGTGAAGTGGGCGTCCTCCTGGGCGACGTCCCCGGCCACCCCGCACGTTCGGTCCGCGGCCATCTGCGCATGCTGTGCGCGGCCACGGGCGTGCCCGTCGGGCGCGCCGACGACGTCCTGGAGGTCGTCGGACTCGTCAGCCTCAGGGACCAACGTCTCGGCACCCTCTCGCGCGGCATGGACCGCCGCCTGGGGCTCGCGTGCGCGCTTCTCGCCGACCCGCACACGCTCGTCCTGGACGCACCGGGCGACAGTCTCTCCGTGCGGGAGGGCGCGTGGCTGCACGGAATCCTGCGCGCCCACGCCGGCCAGGGCGGCACGGTCCTGTTCACCACGGATGACCCCAAGGAGGCCGCACGGACCGCCGACCGCGTCGTCACCCTGGAATCGGGACGGCTGGTCGCCGACCAGGAGGCCGCGGACTTCGCCCGGACCAGGCTCCGCCCCCGCGTCGCCGTCCGGAGCCCGCACGCCGCCCGCCTCGGCGCCCTCCTCGCCAAAGAGGCACGCGCGGGGCGGCGCTCGATCGAGGTGGTCAGGGAGGACGGCAACAGGCTCTCCGTCTACGGAAGCAACTGCGCCGATGTGGGGGAGACCGCGTACCGCCATGGCATCCTCGTCCATCAACTCGCCGACGAGATCGGCGACGCGGGACCGCCGCAGAGCCCTGAGAGCGCGGCACCATCCGGCACCTCGCTCACGACCGAAGCGCCCCCTGACCCCCGTCCTGCCGACACCACCGCCGAACTCTCCCCCGAGCCGACCCCCGATCCCACCGTCGAACCAGCCGCCGCACCGACCGAAGGCGAGCGGAAAATCCTGTTGTCGCCACGGGCGCCGCTCGAAGGGGACGACACCGTTCCGATCGACACCAGGGACACGAGTTCCTTCAGCCTCCGCGAGGCCACACTGCCCACCCCTCGGGGCGCGGCGTCCTCCCTGCCGCCCCCCATCACCGTCCGCCCCGGCAGGAGCCCGCTCAATCCCTTGCGCTATGAGCTGCGTCGCCTGCTGGGCGTCGGCACGGCCTATCTCACCCTGGCCGCCGTCCTCGCCGCCTCCGCTCTCCTCTGCGTCTTCCTGGCACGGACCGGCCACACGCCGCAGCCGCGCATTGTCGCGGCCTGGCCGCACGAACTCCCCTTGCCGCCCGCGGCCCTTGGCGCAGGGCTGCTGGGGGCCCTCGCCTTCGGCGACGAGTTCCGCCACCCCGCCCTCGCCGCGGACCGGGGCACCGTCCCGCGCCGCCTCGGGATGCTCGGCGCCAAACTGCTCGTCGCGGCCGCCACCGCACTGCTGCTGAGCACCCTCGCGGTGGCCTCAGACGCCGCGCTGCTTCACCTTGTATACGGAGACGAGCTCACAAAGGTTCCCGCGGACTGGCTTTCCCTGAGTACGAGTTGGGTAGCTCTCGTGACGGGCTGCGCCTGGGCCGGGGTGCTGGCCGCGGGTGTGTTCCGGTCCACGGCGGCGGGCCTCGCCGCCGTGCTCGCCGTGCCGATCGTCGTCGTACCGCTCGTACAGAAGGCCGTCGAGGGACCGTCTGTGCGATCGGCGGCCGGACTTCCGGGACGGCTCCGGGACCTCGCTCTGGTGCAGTGGCCGTTCGGTGCCGAGCGGTATTTGGCGGCGGCAGTGCGCATGATCGCCCAACCCGTGGGCGGGGCGCTGATGTTGTCGCTGACCGCTCTGCTCTGCACTTATCTGCTCACGGCGACGCGGACCAGGGTCCGCTGACGTCGTCCGCCGCCCTCCGCCGCGACCCCGTGCGCAACTCCCCGGAGGGGGTCCATTTCTTTCCGATAAGGCGTCAATTGCGGCGAGGTAAGCGATCACCCTTTCGTGTGCTTTTCACCAAAGACCTCAAGGGAGTTGGAGGCAGCGCCGACAACTGATCCGTGAGTACCCTTGCGCACACCATGATGACCGCCGCCCGCTCCGCCGACTCCGGCCTCGCCGGCCCGGGCGACCTCGACCGATACCCGTTCGCGGAGCCCGCCGGTGGCGACCGCGTCGCCGCCCCCGTGTGGGACGGCCCCGACCAGGATCTGGGGCGCGTGGGCCGGCGCGCCGCCGGAAGCCGCGGCCGCGGGCTGCACGGCCAACTCGTCCAGCAGCTCGGCCAGATGATCGTCTCCGGTGACCTCGGAGCCGACCGCCCCCTCGTCCCCGAGGAGATCGGCCAGCGCTTCGAGGTCTCCCGCACCGTCGTCCGTGAGTCCCTCCGCGTGCTCGAGGCCAAGGGCCTGGTCAGCGCCCGGCCCAATGTCGGCACGCGTGTGCGCCCCGTCAGCGACTGGAACCTGCTCGACCCCGACATCATCGAGTGGCGTGCCTTCGGGCCGCAGCGCGACGACCAGCGGCGCGAGCTCGGCGAGCTGCGCTGGATGATCGAGCCCCTCGCCGCCCGCCTCGCCGCGGGGCACGGCCGTGAGGACGTGCAGCAGCGTCTCGCCGACATGGTCGAGATCATGGGGCACGCACTGGGTCAGGGCGACGTGATCACCTTCTCCCGCGCCGACGCGGAGTTTCACTCGCTGCTCATCCAGGTCGCGGGCAACCGCATGCTGGAGCACCTGTCCGGCATCGTCTCGGCCGCCCTTCAGGTCTCGGGCGGGCCGATCACCGGCTGTGACCGCCCCAGCGAGGCCGCCCTCGTGCACCACTCCCGCGTGGTCGACGGTCTCGCGGCGGGCGACGGCGCCGGCGCCGAGGCGGCCATGCGGCAGCTGCTCGTCGTCCACCCCGAGGTGGAGCGCGTCGTGCCCGCCCCGCGCGAGCACTGATCGCGCGGCCCCGTCGGCGCCGCTGTCGTGCGCGTGCCCCGCGGCAGCGCTGAGCCGTCGCGTACGTCACTCCGTACCCAACGACGCCTCCGCCACCGTTCCCCCTGTCGCCGGACCTCCGCAGGCTCCACAGGAGCCCGGGTGGAGTCCGGCGACACGAATATGGGGGGTTTCTTCACGGGGCATCGGGGGATCATTCGTGCATGCGTATAGGTGGCTTCTGACCGTATCTGGATGGTTTTGTGCGCTTACGGGGTGTGACTCGGGCCACGTAGATTGGGCGTAACGCTCCAAGGAACAGCGCGATGACCTAAGAGGTGATAGCCGAGGAGGGAATACAGACGTCGTTCGCGGCGCTGTGCAGCTCCCCGGCCCCGCCCGCGCCGTCGGCACAATCCCCAGCCGCCGGTCGTCGGCTCCGGTCCACAATGGACGGGGCCGGAAGCCGTTTTCCAACGTTCCGAGAGGTTGTTCGTGTCGGCCAGCACATCCCGTACGCTCCCGCCGGAGATCGCCGAATCCGTCTCTGTCATGGCGCTCATCGAGCGGGGAAAGGCTGATGGGCAGATCGCCGGCGATGACGTGCGTCGTGCCTTCGAAGCTGACCAGATTCCGGCCACTCAGTGGAAGAACGTTCTGCGCAGCCTCAACCAGATCCTCGAGGAAGAGGGTGTGACGCTGATGGTCAGTGCCGCGGAGCCGAAGCGCCCCCGCAAGAGCGTCGCAGCGAAGAGCCCGGCCAAGCGCACCGCGACCAGGACGGTCGCGGCCAAGGCCGCCACGGTGAAGCCCACCGCCACCGCCGCCACTGAGGCGTCGACTGCGGACGGTGCCTCCGAGGACGCGCCCGCGAAGAAGGTCGCCGCCAAGAAGACGACGGCAAAGAAGGCCGTCGCCAAGAAGACCGCCGCCAAGAAGACGGCGGCCAAGAAGACCACCTCCAAGAAGGACGCCGACGAGCTCCTGGACGAAGAGGTCACCGAGGAGGCCCCCGCCGCCGGCAAGCCCGGCGAGGGCGAGCCCGCCGAGGAGGGCGCCCAGGGCTTCGTGCTCTCCGACGAGGACGAGGACGACGCGCCGGCCCAGCAGGTCGCCGCGGCCGGCGCCACCGCCGACCCCGTCAAGGACTACCTGAAGCAGATCGGCAAGGTCCCCCTCCTCAACGCCGAGCAGGAGGTCGAGCTCGCCAAGCGCATCGAGGCCGGCCTGTTCGCCGAGGACAAGCTGGCCAACGCCGACAAGCTCGCCCCGAAGCTCAAGCGCGAGCTGGAGATCATCGCCGAGGACGGCCGCCGCGCCAAGAACCACCTCCTGGAGGCCAACCTCCGCCTGGTGGTCTCCCTGGCCAAGCGCTACACCGGCCGCGGCATGCTCTTCCTGGACCTCATCCAGGAGGGCAACCTCGGTCTGATCCGCGCGGTCGAGAAGTTCGACTACACCAAGGGCTACAAGTTCTCCACGTACGCCACCTGGTGGATCCGTCAGGCCATCACCCGCGCCATGGCCGACCAGGCCCGCACCATCCGTATCCCGGTGCACATGGTCGAGGTCATCAACAAGCTGGCCCGTGTCCAGCGCCAGATGCTCCAGGACCTGGGCCGCGAGCCCACCCCGGAGGAGCTGGCCAAGGAACTCGACATGACCCCGGAGAAGGTCATCGAGGTCCAGAAGTACGGCCGTGAGCCGATCTCCCTCCACACCCCCCTGGGTGAGGACGGCGACAGCGAGTTCGGTGACCTCATCGAGGACTCCGAAGCGGTCGTGCCGGCCGACGCGGTCAGCTTCACGCTCCTCCAGGAGCAGCTGCACTCCGTCCTGGACACCCTGTCCGAGCGTGAGGCGGGCGTGGTCTCCATGCGCTTCGGTCTCACGGACGGCCAGCCCAAGACCCTCGACGAGATCGGCAAGGTCTACGGAGTGACGCGTGAGCGCATCCGTCAGATCGAGTCGAAGACGATGTCGAAGCTGCGTCACCCGTCGCGCTCGCAGGTCCTGCGCGACTACCTCGACTAGGCACCGGCCGTCACCGAGGCGTTCCACGAAAGGCCCGAAGTCCGCAGCACGCGGCTTCGGGCCTTTCGCGTGCGCGGGTGCGGGGTGGGCGATACTGCATGACTCTGGGGTACGCGTTGGCAACCCAGAGTGAGGAGATCGCATGCTTCGTCCCTTCGCCCGAGCGTGGACGGGGGTACTGGCTCTTGCGGCCACTGCCGCCGCCCTTCCGTTGGCTTCTCCGGCACCCGCGGTGGCCGACAGTGTGGTCATCGGGGGCAGGCCGGTGGAGGTGTCCGAGAATCCGTGGGTGGTGGCGCTCGCCAGCCGTGACCGGTTCGGAGGTGCGCGCTCCGGACAGTTCTGCGGCGGCGTGGTCACCGGACGGTCCACAGTCCTGACGGCGGCCCACTGCATGAGCAAAGACGTGCTGGGGGTGGCAGTGAGTGAGATGTCGGACCTGAAGGTCATCGTCGGCCGCGGAGATCTGCGGTCCACGGAGGGCACGGAGGTCCGGGTGAGCAAGATCTGGGTCAACCCGCGGTACGACAGCCACACGAACTCCGGAGACGTGGCGGCGCTGACCCTGGCCGAGCCGCTGCCCGAGGGGCACGTGATCCCGATGGCGGGCCCGGGTGACCCCGCGTACGGGCCGGGGACACGCGCCGCCGTGTACGGCTGGGGTGACACCACGGGAGCCGGTGACTACGCCCGTACGTTGCATGCGGCACGTGTGAAGGTCCTTGCCGACGCGGTGTGCGAGAAGGCGTACCCGGGCAGTGCCGATGGGCGCTTCGTGGCCCGCAGCATGCTCTGTGCCGGTGAGATGAACGGTGAGCGGGACGCATGCCAGGGGGACAGCGGCGGGCCGCTGATCGCGCACGGACGGCTCATCGGCCTCGTGTCCTGGGGGAGCGGCTGCGGACGCGCCGGGAGCCCGGGCGTCTACACGAGGATCTCGGACGCCATGGGGGCGCTGGACGCCCGCGGCTGAGCTGTCCGACTGCCCCGGGCACGTGCGGCGGCCGGCCCGGGGCGGTCCCCAGGGCGGCCGGGAAGGGCCCTGTACGGCTCTGTACGGCCCTGTGACGAGAGCGGGCGGCCGCACCTGCTGGTGGCAGGTGCGGCCGCCCGTTCACCGGCCTGGTGTGCCGGAGCTGGCTCGTCGTGGATGCGAGGTGTCAGCGTTCCTCTTCGGTGGCGCTCTCGGGAACGGCGGTCAGGCGCTCCGTCTCGTCCTGTATCTCAGCGGCGATCTTCTTGAGTTCCGGCTCGAACTTGCGACCGTGGTGGGCGCAGAAGAGCAGTTCACCGCCGCTCAACAGGACGACGCGCAGGTATGCCTGGGCGCCGCAGCGGTCGCAGCGATCAGCGGCCGTCAGGGGGCTCGCGGGGGTCAGAACAGTAGTCACGTCGCCTCTTCTCTAGCTCGACGAGCTGTCGTACCAGGGTCAACATCCAACCAGGCCGAAAACGTTCCCGCTCGTGGCTTTTCCTCGAAGTTTCTTTTCGAGGAGGCTGTCCGTTGCCGGTTGGCGGCGAATGTGCCGTATTGCGTCTCTTACGTGTCTTACGGTTTCGCGCTGTCTGTCAGGTCAGATCCTCCCGGCTGGCTTGCCGGTTGTTCATGAGGACGTGCCCGGAGCCTAAATGGTTCATGCCTCGAAGGGAACGTGACGTGTGCTTCACTCCATCGAGGGATCGAACATTCATACGAGTCTGGACTAGTCTGAGTTGAGACGAGGGTGGCGTTACAACGGCTCTACCAGGCCTCGGTACCCTCAGACCGGTAACCGAAGCCGCGTCCTTACCCCAAAGGACTCCCCTTGAAATTCAGCGAGGAGCGAACCGCGTGACCGCCGAGACGTCCGTGCCGTCCACAGCATTGCTGACAGGAGCAGACCGGGACGGTTCCAACTACACCGCGCGGCACCTGCTCGTCCTGGAGGGGCTCGAGGCGGTCCGCAAGCGTCCGGGCATGTACATCGGGTCGACGGACAGCCGCGGCCTGATGCACTGCCTCTGGGAGATCATCGACAACTCCGTCGACGAGGCCCTGGGCGGGTACTGCGACCACATCGAGGTCATCCTCCACGACGACGCCTCCGTGGAGGTCCGGGACAACGGCCGTGGCATCCCGGTCGACGTCGAGCCCAAGACCGGACTCTCCGGAGTCGAGGTCGTCATGACCAAGCTGCACGCGGGCGGAAAGTTCGGCGGTGGCTCGTACGCCGCCTCCGGTGGCCTGCACGGCGTGGGCGCCTCCGTGGTGAACGCGCTCTCCGCGCGCCTCGACGTCCAAGTGGACCGCGCCGGACACACCCACGCGATCAGCTTCCGGCGCGGCGTCCCCGGCGCCTTCGCCAAGTCCGGACCGGATGCGCCGTTCGACTCCTCGGCCAAGCTGACCAAGGTCAAGAAGATCCCCAAGGCCCGCAGCGGCACCCGCGTGCGCTACTGGGCGGACCGGCAGATCTTCCTCAAGGACGCCAAGCTGTCCCTGGAGAACCTGCACCAGCGCGCCCGCCAGACCGCGTTCCTGGTGCCGGGCCTCACCATCATCGTGCGCGACGAGTTCGGCCTCGGCGAGGGCGGCACGAAGGGTGAGGAATCCTTCCGCTTCGACGGCGGCATCAGCGAGTTCTGCGAGTACCTGGCGCAGGACAAGGCGGTCTGCGATGTCCTCCGGTTCTCGGGCCAGGGCAGCTTCAAGGAGACCGTCCCTGTGCTGGACGACCACGGTCAGATGACGCCGACCGAGGTCACCCGTGAGCTCGGCGTCGACGTGGCGCTGCGCTGGGGGACCGGCTATGACACGACGGTCAAGTCGTTCGTGAACATCATCGCCACCCCCAAGGGGGGCACCCACGTCAGCGGTTTCGAGCGCTCGCTCACCAAGACGATGAACGAGGCGATGCGCACCCAGAAGGTCCTCCGCGTCGCGGAGGACGACATCGTCAAGGACGACGCCCTGGAAGGGCTCACGGCGGTCGTCACGGTGCGTCTGGCGGAGCCGCAGTTCGAGGGACAGACGAAGGAGGTGCTCGGTACCTCCGCGGCCAACCGCATCGTCGCCAACGTCATCGCCAAGGAGCTCAAGGCGTTCCTGACGTCGACCAAGCGGGACGCGAAGGCCCAGGCCCGCGCGGTCATGGACAAGGCCGTCGCCGCCGCCCGTACGCGCATCGCGGCCCGCCAGCACAAGGACGCCCAGCGCCGCAAGACGGCTCTGGAGTCGTCGTCGCTGCCCGCGAAGCTCGCGGACTGCCGCAGTGACGACGTGGAGCGCAGCGAGCTCTTCATCGTTGAGGGAGACTCCGCGCTGGGCACCGCGAAGCTCGCGCGGAACTCCGAATTCCAGGCGCTGCTGCCGATCCGCGGCAAGATCCTGAACGTTCAGAAGGCGTCCGTGACGGACATGCTGAAGAACGCCGAGTGCGGTGCCATCATCCAGGTCATAGGAGCCGGGTCGGGCCGGACCTTCGACATCGACACGGCGCGTTACGGGAAGATCATTCTGCTCGTGGACGCCGACGTCGACGGCGCGCACATCCGGATCCTGCTGCTGACGCTGTTCCAGCGGTACATGCGGCCGATGGTCGAGGCCGGCCGGGTGTTCGCGGCGGTGCCGCCGCTGCACCGCATCGAGCTGAGCCAGCCGAAGAAGGGCCAGGACAAGTACATCTACACGTACTCCGACCGTGAGCTGCGCGAGACGCTGCTCGAGCTGCAGCGCAAGAACGTCCGGTACAAGGACTCCATCCAGCGGTACAAGGGCCTGGGCGAGATGGACGCCGACCAGCTGGCCGAGACGACGATGGACCCGCGGTTCCGGACCCTGCGCCGCATCAACATCTCTGACCTGGACTCGGCCGAGCAGGTCTTCGATCTCCTGATGGGCAACGACGTCGCGCCCCGCAAGGAATTCATCACCAGCTCCGCGGCGACGCTGGACCGCTCACGCATCGACGCGTGACACACCACGGGAGCCAAGGCGCGTGACACGCACGCCGCCGGAGCCGTGCTCTCCACCCACGGGTGGACTGCACGGCTCCACCCATGTTCAACCCCTGCGCCGATCCCGTGACCGGGCGGTTTCCGTAGCGTCGAAGGCGTCGATCCTCGTCGGATCGGTCTCGTCCGCGCTCGTCGTACGGAGGCTGACATGTCCGGGCTCACCAACGCACTGGTGATCTGCGCCGTCGTGATGCTGGTGGTCGTCCGCCAGTTCAAGGCGCAGAAGATCGGCACGGACAGGCGCTGGTGGCTGATACCGGCGGTGTTGGTCTTCATGGCCGTGCGGGAGCCCGATCTGATCGATTTCCGTCACCACGCGGCGTCCGTGACCCTGCTCGCCGCCGAGCTGCTCGTGGCCCTGGCCATGGGGGCCGGCTGGGCGAGGACCTCACATGTGTGGACCGAGCCCGATGGCACCGCGTGGAGCAAGGGCACCAAGGCCACCGCCCTGGTCTGGGCCGTCGGGGTGGCGCTCCGGGCCGGCCTGTTCGGGGTCGGCTCCCTGTTGCACATGCGGCAGGGCAGTGCCTCGCTGATGCTGGCCCTCGCAGCCACGCTGCTGGTGCGCAGCGGCCTGCTCGTGCTGCGCGCCGGGTCCGGACGCCTTGTGTACGGCGCAGGCGACGTGGCGCACGAGCCGATGCAGAAGGAACCCGTGTGGCGGAAGGAACCCGTGTGAGTGGGGACCGGTGGACGACATGGCCCTCCAGGGAGGCGCTCACCTGGGCGGGGATGAGCCTTGCACGACTGTGGTTCGTCAGAGTCCTGCGCGCGGTGGTCCTCGGCAGCCTGCTGTGGGACGCGTTCCACCGGGAGCACGGCTGGCGGCTGGTGGCCGGCGTGGGCCTGGTCCTGGCCGTCACGTGGGCGGGGTGGGCGTTCTTCCGCGTCTCGTTCGCTCATCGCCTGTGGCCCTCCCTGGCGCTGCTGGGGCTGCTCCTGGCGGCCGGGCTCGCCGCTGAGACCGGCGGTTGGCGAGTGCTCGCCACAGTGCTGTGTTGCGGATCGGCGGTCGCTGCCCTGGAGCGGCTGCCGCTCGTCGCGGCGGCGCCCTGCGTGCTCGTGGCGTTGACCGCCTACGCCGTGGGCATCGGCGACAACTGGCTCACCACGGCACTCACCGTCATCGGTCTCGTGCTGGCCGGGTACACCCTGAGACTGGACGCGGAGGCGCGGGGCAGCACCCACCGGCTGCTCGCCCAGGAGCGGGCCGCGCGTGCCGCGGAGGCCGAGTCGGCGGCGCTCGCCGAGCGCGCCCGCATAGCCCGCGAGATCCACGACGTGCTCGCCCACAGCCTGTCCGCGCAGCTGGTCCACCTGGAGGCGGCTCGGCTGCTGATCGAAGGCGATGCGACCAAGGGGCAGATCCTGGACCGGGTGGTGGCGGCCCGTTCCATGGCCAGGGAAGGCCTCGCCGAGACCCGACAGGCCCTCTCCGCGCTTCGCGGGGAGATGACCCCGGTCGAGGACTTCCTGCGCGAACTGGTCACGACGGACCGCGCGTCGGTCAGCGTGGCGGGGGACCGGCGGGCCCTCCCCGCCGAGGCATCGCAGGCGGTGCGCAGGGTGGCACAGGAAGCCCTGACGAACGTCCGCAAGCACGCGCCGGGCGCGAAGATCCGGGTGTGCCTCCGGTACGGCGACGGTGAAGTGAGACTGGACGTGCGGGATTCGGGCGGGCGGTCGCCGGGCGAGCTCGCTGCCTCCGGCGCCGGGTACGGTCTGCTCGGGATGCGCGAGCGGGCGGAACTGCTGGGCGGGTCCCTGGAGGCGGGACCGGGTGAGGAGGGCTTCGTGGTGACGCTGAGGGTGCCGGGATGACCGGGGACGGGGGCACCGCCAGGGCCGCGGGCATCAGCCCGGCTGAGCCTGTCGAGGGTGGAGGCAAGTCACCCGCGCGGGTGGTTGTGGTCGACGACCAGACCGTGGTGCGTGAGGGGATCGTGATGCTGTTGGGGCTGCTGCCCGGCATCGAGGTCGTGGGGTCCGGCGCGGACGGGGAAGAGGCCGTCCGCCTCGTCGCCGAACTCGCGCCGGACGTGGTCCTGATGGACCTGCGCATGCCCCGCTGTGACGGGGCGGAGGCCACGCGGCGCATCCGTGCCGAGTATCCGCAGACGCAGGTCGTCGTGCTCACCACCTACGCAGACGACGATTCGCTGTTCCCGGCGCTCAAGGCGGGCGCGCGTGGCTACCTGACCAAGGACGCCGGCGGCGACGAGATTGTGCGGGCCGTGGAGGACGTGCTCTCGGGCGACGCCGGGCTCTCCCCACGGATCCAACGGCGACTTCTGGAGCGGCTGTCCGAGCCGGAGCCGCCGTCGGTGGCGGTGCCTCCCGACGGCCTCACCGCGCGGGAGACGGAAGTGCTCGTCCTCATCGCCGAAGGGATGTCGAATCACGAGATCGCCCGGTCGTTGCACGTCTCCACCGCGACGGTGAAGACCCACATCAACAATCTCTTCGCGAAGGCGCGCCTCAAGGACCGGGCGCAGGCCGTCCGTTACGCCTTCAGGAACGGCCTGATCAAGTTGGGAGGAGGACCCGGTATCTGACGATCCTTCACCTGATGGGGTGAAGAGCACTGGGAGGAGAGTCAGGGATCTTCCCGTTCTGTCCATCCTTGGGCACGTGGCCGAACAGGGCTGCTGACTAAGGAGAGTTCGGTGGAGAAGCACGACGGGCCCGACGTGGTGCCGGGCCGGGGCGAGGTCGGCCGGGACCGGCCCGGTGACCTGAGGGACCCTTGGGGCGACGCGCTCGCGTCCGGATGGGGGGAACTGGACGGCACAGGGGAGCCGGCTTCCGTGGTGACGCCCCGGACCGTGGTGCGGCAGCGGAGCGCCAGCCCGGCCGACATCTACCTGGAAGTGCAGCGCAGCGCGGCCTTCCAGGAAGTGCGCGGTCGGTACCGGCGGTTCGTCTTCCCGGTCTCGGCCGCCTTCCTCGCCTGGTATTTCGCCTACGTCGTGACCGCGACGACGGCGCCGGGCTTGATGGCGCGACCCGTCGCCGGAGCCGTGAACGTGGCGATGCTGGCGGGGCTCGGACAGTTCCTCACGACGTTCCTGCTGACCTGGGCATACACGCGCCACGCGCGGTTGCGGAGGGACCGGGCGGCGCTCGACCTGCGCTGGGTCGTCTTCGAGCAGAAACGGGAGCAGGAGCAGAAACGGGAGCAGGGCGGGGTGGGGGAGTCGGACGCGGGGCGGGAGCAGGGGGCGGAGCGATGACCGGAGACCACCAGAGCCTCGCCCTGCTGCTGTTCGGGTTGTTCGTGGCAGTCACTCTCGCGATCACCACATGGGCGAGCCGTAACCGCCACGGCACGGCGGAGGAGTTCTACGCGGGCGGACGGCTCTTCTCCCCCATGGAGAACGGTTTCGCCATCGCTGGTGACTACATGTCGGCCGCCTCCTTCCTCGGTATCTCCGGCCTGATCGCCCTCTTCGGGTACGACGGGCTGCTCTACTCGGTGGGTTTCCTCGTCGCCTGGCTGGTCGTGCTGTTCCTCGTGGCCGAACTGGTGCGCAACTGCGGCCGGTACACGCTCGGGGACGTCGTCGCCGCGCGGATGCGGGAGCGGCCCGTGCGGATCGCGGCGGGAACTTCCTCGGTCACCGTGTCCGTTCTCTACCTGGTGGCGCAGATGGTGGGGGCGGGCTCACTGGTGGCGCTGCTCCTCGGTGGGACGAGCGAGGCGGCGCAGACGTGGACGGTGATCGGCGTCGGCGCGCTCATGGTGATCTATGTGTCGCTGGGAGGGATGCGGGCCACCACCTGGATCCAGATCGTCAAGGCGGTCCTGCTGATGGGCGGGGCGATCGCGCTGACTGTGCTGGTCCTGGTGCGCTTCCACGGTGACTTCGACCAACTGCTGCGGTCCGCGGCGGACCGCAGCGGCCACGGCGAGCGATTCCTCGCGCCCGGTTTGAAGTACGGCGGTGACTGGACAGCGCGGCTCGACTTCATCAGCCTCGGGCTCGCGCTCGTGCTCGGCACCGCCGGACTGCCGCACATCCTGAACCGCTTCTACACCGTGCCGACCGCGCGGGCCGCCCGCCGCTCGGTCGTCTGGTCCATCGGCCTCATCGGCAGCTTCTACCTGATGACGATCGTGCTCGGGTTCGGCGCGGCCGCCATCGTCGGTCCGGACGCGGTGCGCGGGTCGAACGCCGCGGGCAACACGGCGGTTCCGCTCCTCGCGCTCGACCTGGGAGGCGGTGCCCACTCCACAGGGGGAACGGTTCTGTTCGCGATCGTCGCCGCCATCGCCTTCGCCACCATCCTCGCCGTGGTCGCCGGCATCACACTCGCCTCCTCTGCGTCCGTGGCCCACGACCTGTACGCCTCCTTGCGGCGACGGAACGCGAAACCGCGCAGCGAGGTGGCGGTGGCCCGCCTGGCCGCGGCCGGGATCGGTGTGGCCGCGATCGCCCTCGGGCTGCTGGCCCGCGACCTCAACGTCGCGTTTTTGGTGGGCCTTGCCTTCGCCGTCGCGGCATCCGCCAACCTGCCGGTGCTGCTCTACTCCCTGTTCTGGCGGAACTTCACCACGCGGGGTGCGGTGTGGTCGGTGTACGGGGGGCTGCTGCCCGCACTCGCGCTGGTGACCCTGTCACCTGTTGTCTCCGGGGGACCCAATTCCCTGTTCCCCGGGGTGGACTTCCAGTACTTCCCCTTGGAGAACCCGGGGCTCGTCTCCATCCCGCTGGGATTCCTCGCGGGGTGGCTCGGCACAGTGACCTCGCGCGAGGAGGCGGACGAAACCAAGCACGCGGAGACGGAGGTGCGGTCGCTCACCGGCGCCGGCGCGGCGTAACGATTCCCTCCGCCCCCTGCCCCCCGGGACGGCTCAGACGCTTGCCGCCCACTCGTAGCGGTGCTCGGGGCGGCCCGTGTCGCCGTACTTGAGGCTCAGCCTGACCCGGCCCGCGCGCTCCAGGAGCTTCAGATAGCGCTGTGCCGTCTGCCGGCTCAGCCGGGTCCGGTCCGCCAGCTCCTGGGCCGAGAGCGGCCCCTCCGCGGCCATCATCGCCCGCCGCACCAGCTCCGCCGTCGTGGGGGAGTGCCCCTTGGGCAGCTCGGGCGCAGGAGTCGCCGAGAGGGCGCCGAAGATGCGGTCCACCTCGGCCTGCTCGGCCTCGCCACCGCCGTCGAGAGTGCGGCGCAGCGTCGCGTACGCGTCGAGCTTGGCGCGAAGGCCCGCATAGGAGAACGGCTTGACCAGGTACTGGAGCGCGCCGTGCCGCATCGCCGCTTGCACGGTGGCGACGTCGCGCGCCGCGGTCACCATGATCACATCGGTCAGGTGGCCGCGCTCACGCAGGCTGCGTACGACCGAAAGGCCGGTTTCATCCGGCAGGTAGTGATCCAGCAGCACCAGGTCGACCGGAACGTCCTCGACGAGGCGCAGTGCCTCGGCGGCGTTGTGGGCCTTCGCCGCCACCCGGAACCCGGGGATCTTCGCCACATAGGCGGCGTTGACGTCCGCGACCCGGAGGTCGTCGTCCACGACAAGAACCTCGATCATCGCGGCTCCCTCGGGGCCCTGGTCATCGTCGCTCCTTCGTGTCCGCGGTCATCGTGCTCCTCCGGGGCGGCGAGCTCGGGCCGAGTGAGCGCTTCGGGCAGGACGACGGTGAACTCCGCGCCCCCGTCCGGTGCTTCGTCGATGCGTACGCTGCCGCCCTGCCGCTCGGCGAGCCTGCGGACCAGGGCGAGCCCGATACCGCGCTTGCCGTGGGCCGGGGGTTCCTTGGTGGTCCAGCCCTCGGTGAAGATCGTCTCGCGCTGCCCGGCGGGGACCCCGGGGCCGGAATCGCGCACCTGGAGGACCACGGTTCGGTCTTCGGCGCGCGCATCGACCTCCACGCGCGCGTGGAGGGTGCCCGCGGCGGCGTCGAGCGCGTTGTCGACGAGGTTGCCGACGATCGTGACGAGTCCCCCCGGGTCGACGAGCCGGTCCGGCAGAGCGGTGGCGTGCGGCACGGACAGTGCGACGCCCCGCTCAGCGGCGACGGTGGCCTTGCCGACCAGGAGGGCCGCGAGCAGCGGATCGTGGATCTTCTCCGTGATCTGCTCGGCGGTCACCCGGTGGGCACCCGCCACCTCACCGACGAACTCCGCCGCCTCCTCGTACATCTCCAGTTCGAGCAGGCCGAGGAGCGTGTGCATGCGGTTGGCGTGCTCGTGGTCCTGGGCGCGCAGGGCGTCGATGAGGCCGCGGGTGGAGTCGAGCTCGCGGCCGAGCTGCTCCAGCTCCGTGCGGTCGCGCAGGGTGGCGACGGCGCCCCCGTCGTCGGTGGGCATGCGGTTGGCGAGCAGGACGCGCTGTCCGCGGACGGTCAGCAGGTCGGTGCCGGTGACCCGGCCGGCGAGTACGTCGGTCGTACGTCCAGGGCCGAGCGCCTCGTCGAGCGGCTGCCCGATCACCTCCGTGCCGAGACCGAGGAGGCGCTGGGCCTCGTCGTTGAGCAGCCGGATCCGGCCCGCGCGGTCCAGGGCGACGACGCCCTCACGGATGCCGTGCAGCATCGCCTCGCGCTCCGCGAGCAGGGCGGAGATGTCCGAGAAGGCGAGATCACGGGTCTGCCGCTGCACCCTGCGGGAGATCAGATACGCGGCCAGCGCGCCGACGGCGAGGGCTCCGCCCGCGTAGGCGAGCAGCCCTGGGATCGAGTGGACCAGACGGGCCCGCACGCTGTCGTACTCGATGCCTACGGAGACGGCGCCCACGATGTTCCCGTCCGCGTCCCGCAGCGCCACCTTGCCGCGGGCCGAGCGGCCCAGGGTGCCGTTGTCGATCTCCATCACGTCGCGGCCCGCGAGGGCGTCGCTGGGGTCCGTCGAGACGACCTTGCCGATCTGGCCGCGGTCGGTGTGGGACCAGCGCACACCGCCCTTGTTCATGATCACGACGTACTCGGCGCCGCTCGCCCGGCGGATCCGCTCGGCCGACTCCTGGACCGGCCCGTCGGCCGTGGGACGTGAGGACGACAGGTCATCGGCGATCTTCGGCTGGGCGGCTGTCGTCTGCGCGATGGCGAGTGCGCGGCGCATCGCCTGGTCGTCGAGCTGATCGCTCAGCGGGGCGAGGAAGAGCCCTGTGGCGAGCACCGCGACCCCGGCGGCGATGGCCAGCTGCATCAGCAGCACCTGCGAGAACACACGCCGCGGCAGACCGAGGCGGAGGCGTCGCGCAGGAGAGGTCGGGCTCATGTGTACGAACGGTACGGCCGCGGGCGGGCTACTCCGAAGTCACTGTGGCGGGGATCTCTCACCCGGGCACGCAGGGCACATAGGGCACTCCGGCTCGGTCGGGTCCCTCTGGTCCGCCGAGTACGCCGAGTCAGCTGCGCTTGCCGAGTCCGCCGGGCCCGCCCGGGAGCGCCCGCACCGCCACCACGTCCACCCGCCCGGGCGAGGCGGGAGCCGCCCCGCAGCTCTCCGGTCGGGGCGGCTGGGAAGCGCCCTGCTCGACGGTCACCCGCCACCGGCGGCCGTCGGTGTGCGCGACGGTCACCTCCAGGCGTGGGCCCGTGCCGTCCGTGGCGACGACACTCAGCGCGCCCGCCCTGTCCTCGCCGGTCTCCGTGCGCACAGCCAGCTCGGCGGCCTGCCCGGGACGCTCCCAGGCCGAATTGCCCCGGCAGCCCTCGGCCACGACGCGATCCGCGCGCACCGCATCGAGGATCCCCTTGACGGCCGGCAGGTCGGCACGGCCGTACGCGTATCCGTGGGGCAGCACGAGCAGGGTGGGGGAGAAGCGGTGGCCGCCCAGATGAGTGATTTCCCAGACGCCCTCTTCACCTGAGGCGGCGAGAGCGGAGGCGAGCGGCCGGCCGAGCAGCGCACAGCAGCGGTCGCGCTTGCCGTTCGTGCAGACGAGCGCGAGCGGGGCGCCGGTGTACGGGGTTCCGAAGCCGCCGTGGTCGCCCGCGCCGAGGGCGGCGAAGTCGAGGTCCAGCAGTTGGCGCGGGTCGTCGAGCTCCGCTCCGCGCAGCCAGGTGCGGCCGGGAACGGTGTGCCCTACGTAGACCTGTTGCCGGGTCGGCGCGTGACAGTCCGCGTGCCGTCCGGGACGGCGGATGAGGGCGATGCGTACGCCCGTGCCCTCAGCAGCCGCCTCCAGGGCGCGGCCCACCTCCGGGTCGAGACGGCTGGACTTCAGCGCCTTGGCGCCCCAGGGGCCCGGCTGTTCCAGCAGTAGCCACGTCCTGGCTGTGGCGGCGGTCCCCGCGAGAGGCTCGGCCAGGTCCCGCGAGGCGGTCGCGCACGTACTCACGCAGGCGAGCCTAACCCGCACCCCACGTCACGTGATTCACACGGCTCCGGAGTCGGGCGGCGGCATGGTCGACATCGCCCCGCGTCATCCGGTGTCACTGGTGTCCTACCGGTGCCACTGGTGTCGTTCGGCGTCAGGGCGTCGGGGAATCCGTCGGGGAGGGCATCGGCTGGGGCGGACGCAGGCCTACGTACTGGCCGCTGGGGCGCATGCGCAGCGGCCGTTCGTCGTACTCCTCCAGGGCGTGCGCGATCCAGCCCGCCGTGCGCGCCACCGCGAAGATCGTCTCGCCCGCCTCCGCCGGCATCCCCGAGGAGACCGTGAAGACGGCCAGAGCAAGGTCGACATTGGCTCGCAGGTCGGTGTGGCGGGCGGTGGTGGCCACCACGTCGCGGGCCGCGGCGAGGGCGGGTCCGGCCTTCGGCATCACTTCCAGGAGAGCGAAGAGCGCCTGCGCGCGCGGGTCCTCGCCGGGGTAGAGGCGGTGGCCGAGTCCGGGGACGCGGCGGCCGGCGCGGAGTTCGTCGGCCACGACGGGGCTCGCGCTGCCCCGGTCGAGCACGTCGAGCAGCATGCGGTGGGCGAGCCCGCTCGCGGCACCGTGCAGTGGGCCCTCCAGGACGCCGAGCCCCGCCGACACCGCGGCGTAGGGGTGGGCTCGCGCCGAGGCCGCGACCCGGACGGCGAGCGTCGACGCGGCGAGGTCGTGGTCCACGAGCAGGGCGAGAGCCGTGTCCAGCGCGCGCAGTGATGCCTCGTCGGGCTTGCCGCCGGTCAGCCGTGCCCACAGGCGGCGGGCCAGGGGGCCCTCGTCGCGGTGGCCGGACAGGACCGGCGGGAGTGCGGCCACGAGGGTGGGGATCAGCGTGCGCGCGGTGCCGATGACCGCCTCTTCGGAGAGGTCGAAGCGGAGCGGATCGGCGGCCCCTGCGGAGATCGCAGCGACGCGCAGTCGGTCGGTCGGGCCGCTGTGCTCGGGCAGCGCGTTGACGGCGCGGCGGGCCGCGGCGGCGGTCTCCTTGGGGGCGGTGAAGTGGATACCGGGGCGCAGGACACCGGTCCACAGCCACTCGGCGACCTCTTCGTAGGAGTGGTTCAGGGCGAGCTCCGCGGCATCGACACCACGGAAGTAATAGCGGTCCTCGTCGATGAGCGTGATGCGGGTGCGCACGGAGAGCTCGTTGCCCGTGGTCGACGTCGCGGGCTCGCGCCTGTTCCTACGGGCCAGCGCCTCGACCTCCTTGGCGTCGAACGTGCTGCCCCGTGCCCCCGGGCCGCGGCGGCTGCTGAGGGTGCCCCGGCTCACGTACGCGTACACGGTCTCGGGCTTCACGCCGAGCAGCTCGGCGGCTTCCTTGGTGCTGAGCCGTCGGCTTTCGCGCGTGGTTCCTTGATCCGTCATAGGCGTCACCGTATCCGCATCACGACATCTGCATTTTCGCATTGATTCAATCAACATTGACAGGACTCAAGTCAAGCATGGACAGTCAAATCAAGTCCAGGTAGGAAGTCGAGGAAGAACATGCCGATCAATGGCTCCGCCGCCACCCCCGCCGAGCCCGTGGAGGTCCCACGAGGACTCGCGGGCGTCGTCGTCACCGAGACGGAACTCGGAGACGTCAGGGGATATGAGGGCTTCTACCACTACCGCCAGTACTCGGCCGTCGAGCTCGCGCAGAACCGCAGCTTCGAGGACGTATGGCACCTGATGTTCCACGGCGAGCTGCCGGACGCCGGGCAGAGCGCCGCTTTCGCCGCGCATACGGCGGCGCTGCGCCATCTGCCCGCGGAAGTGCGGGACGCGCTGCCCGCCATAGCCCGCGCCAGTGTGCTGTCGGGCCCGCTCTCCGGACTGCGCACCGCCCTGTCGCTCTTCGGGGCGTCGAAGGGCTTCCGCCCGGTGTACGACATCGACGACGACCGGCGGCGCGCGGACGCCCTGGCCGCGGCCGCCGTGGTGCCGACCCTGCTCACCGCGCTGTACCGGCTCGGCCAGGGTCTCGACCCTGTCGAACCGCGCGACGATCTGTCGTACGCCGCCAACTACCTCTACATGATGACCGGTTCGGAGCCGGACGCCTCCCGCAGCCGGGCGATCGAGCAGTACTTGATCTCAACCATTGATCACGGCTTCAACGCGTCGACCTTCACGGCCAGGGTCATCACGTCGACCGGGGCGGACATGGCGGCGTGCCTGGTGGGGGCGGTCGGCGCACTGTCGGGTCCCCTGCACGGGGGTGCGCCGAGCCGTGCCCTCGACACGCTCGACGCGATCGGCACCCCCGACCGCATCGACGGCTGGATCCGCGAACGCGTCCTGGCGGGAGACCGCATCATGGGCTTCGGTCACCCCGTCTACCGCACGGAGGACCCGCGCTCACGCATGCTGCGGGGCATCGCCCAGCAGTTCGGCGGCGACATGGTGGAGTTCGCGATCGAGGTCGAACGCCACGTGGAGGCGATCCTGGCGGAACTGAAGCCGGGCCGCGAACTGCACACGAACGTGGAGTTCTACGCGGGCGTGGTCATGGAACTGTGCGGCCTGCCCCGCGAGATGTTCACGCCCACCTTCGCCTCCGCGCGCGTGGTCGGCTGGAGCGCCAACATCCTGGAACAGGCCCGCGATTCAAAGATCATCCGGCCGGCGGCACGCTATGTGGGGGTGACGCCTCCGGTGGCGGTCCCCGTGTGCGACTGACCGGGATCACTGCAGGGTGCCGACGCTCCGTGAGCGTCGGCACCCTGGGCGTGGAGGACTGGGGCGCGGCCCGTCAGGCGTCGGGGATGTCGGCCTTGGCCCGGATGAGGGTCTCGCGGGAGATCGTGACGATGCGTTCATAGTCGGCGCGCGAGGCGTCGGCGGGGAGGTCGGCATCCAGCGTGGCTGTGGCGTCGGTGCCGATGACAGCGAAACGTCCGTCGGACAGTTCGAAGATGTCGGGGCAGTTCTGACCTGTCGCACAGCCTCGCGCACGCGGAGACGCCCCGATCCGACGGATGATCTGGCTCACTGTCGTTGCCCCTTTGATCTCGCTGCCGACGCATCGTGCCGCGCCGTGAGACCTGGGTCGGAAGGGCTCGCAGACAAACGGTGGAACACCCGGCGCTCTTGTGGTGGTGAAGTCCCGCGCGCGTGAAC
This sequence comes from Streptomyces sp. NPDC093510, assembly GCF_040683555.1. Taxonomy (NCBI): domain Bacteria; kingdom Bacillati; phylum Actinomycetota; class Actinomycetes; order Kitasatosporales; family Streptomycetaceae; genus Streptomyces; species Streptomyces sp. NPDC093510. The sequence continues at coordinate 51,830 of NZ_JBFBEE010000018.1, read as the reverse complement.
GCGCGTGAAGCTGGCGTTCACCGTCTGGCACTGCAAAACGTCACAGTGCCAAATTTGGTTACGGGCAGTGTTCGCGACACGATCCGGACGTGTACGTTCCCCCGGGTGGGCTCAGGCGGGCGGTGGCTCGCCCACCACCCACCAGCTGTCGATGTCCGCTTCCTCGAGTTGCCGCAGGAGGTCATCGACCAACAGACCCAACTGGGCTTCCTCCGTCGCGCTGTCCAGCGTCGCCCGGTGAGGTTGCGTGGCGTGCCAGTACTCACGGACGATCGGATTCTGGAGCATGCCGCGGGCGTAGCCGTAGAACTGGTCCCGGGTGAAGTTCCCGAGGCGGTAGTTGAGCACCATGTTGGTGTACATGGCGTTGGCGTAGAGGTACTGCCGCTGCCGCTTGGGGGAGACGTTCTCTCCGTAGGCGTCGAGAACCTCGGCGAGGTCGGCGTCGTCCATGGCCTTGCTCAGCAACTCCCAGTGCAGCCGCTGCTGGCAGGTCAGATTCGTGTGGCGCTGGGCTCGCGCTGTCCGCTCCAGGCACTTGAGCCGCTCATCGAACGCGTCGAAGGTACGTCGCTGCGCGGCCGAGGTGGCGGCGGCCCCCGCGACGATGCCGAGCCCTGCTGTGACAACGCAGCGCAGCATCTCCGCCGCGTGCATCTTTGTGAACATGTCAACCCCCGATTCGGGCGACCGTCCGCCGGTCGTCGGGTGCGGGTCGACAGGGAGCGGACCGGCGAGCGATGGGCGGTGCGCTTGCCGTCTCCCAGGGTGCCGAGCGGCTCTGATCGGCGGGAGGTGGCACGGCGGCGCACGGGAGGAAGAAGTGGTCGCATGAACCGGCGCCGTGCCTGACGTGTGCCCCGCGAGCGCCGCCGACAATCGTTCACTTCGCGGCCCGACTACGCGCGCTTATTCTGGGCCGGTCTTGATTCGTCGTACGGAATCCGCCGCGGTCCGTACCAGCGTCGACACGAGAGGTCCGCATTGAACCAGCAGCAGATTCCGGTCGTCGTCCTCGCCGGCTTCCTGGGCTCGGGCAAGACCACCCTGCTCAACCATCTGCTGCACCGCAGCGGCGGCACCCGGATCGGGGCGATCGTCAACGACTTCGGGTCGATCGAGATCGATGCCATGTCGGTCGCGGGCCAGCTCGGCGACTCGACCGTTTCCCTGGGCAACGGCTGTCTGTGCTGTGCCGTGGACGCCAGTGAGCTCGACGAGTACCTGGACCGGCTCGCTCGGCCCGCCGCCGGGATCGACGTCATCGTCATCGAGGCGAGCGGGCTCGCCGAGCCGCAGGAGCTCGTGAAGATGCTGCTCGCCAGCGAGAACCCGCACGTCGTGTACGGGGGGCTCGTCGAGGTCGTCGACGCCGCCGAGTTCGACGCCACGCGGGAGCGGCATCCCGAGGTGGACCGGCACCTGGGCATCGCCGATCTCGTCGTGGTCAACAAGACGGACCGCGTGCCCGACGAGGAGCGTGAACGCGTCCTCGGTGTCGTCGGTGGGCTCGCGGGGCGCGCGGCCGTCGTCACCGCCTCCTACGGCCGCGTCGACGTCGAGCTGTTCTTCGATCGCGCGCCGGTGGGGGAGCGGGTGGGACAGCTCTCCTTCGACGACCTGCACGACCACGAGGACCCGCACGACCACGAAGCGGACGGCGGGCACCACGACCACGTGCACTCCGCCTACGAAAGCCTCGCCTTCACCTCCGAAGTGCCCATGGCGCCGCGCTCCTTGATGGCCCTGCTCGACAGCAGGCCCGAAGGGCTCTACAGGATCAAGGGGTACGTCGATTTCGGTGCCGCCGACCCGCGCAACCGGTACGAGGTGCACGCCGTGGGACGGTTCCTGCGCTTCTACCCGGAGCCGTGGGCTCCGGACGAGCCGCGGCTGACCCAGCTCGTGCTCATCGGGTCACACATCGACGTACCGGCTCTGGAGAAGGAGCTCGAGGCCTGTCGCGAGTACGCCCCACAGGCCGATGAGCAGGCCATGTGGGGCGTACTGCGGTACGTCCAGGAGCCGGGCGAGCCCGATGGGCCGGATGAGGCCTACGAGCTCGACGAGGACAGTTAGGCGGTGGGCGCGGCGCGTCGGCGGGGCGTGGCTACACCGGGCCCGCCACCGCCGCCACCGGCTTCGCGAGCGAGACGCCCGAACCGTCTCGGCGCGGGTCGATCTCCGGCAGCTCCGCCGGTGAACCGTTGCGCTGCGCCGCGTGCGGCGGCGTCGGGCCCGCCCAGGCGAAGCTCAGGCAGTCCTCGCCCTTCAGGAACCGCTGGACGCGCACACCGCCCGTGGCGCGGCCCTTGCGCGGGTACTGGTCGAAGGGTGTGAGCTTGGCCGTCGTCTGCACCGAGTCGTCCAGGGTGCCGCGCGAGCCCGCCACGGTGAAGACCACCGCCTCCACCGCGGGGTCCACCGCCGCGAAGGAGATGACCTTCGCGCCGTCGGCGAGCTTGATGCCCGTCATGCCGCCCGCGGGCCGTCCCTGGGGGCGGACCTGCGAAGCCTGGTAGCGCAGGAGCTGGGCGTCGTCCGTGACGAAGACCAGGTCCTCCTCGCCGGTGCGCAGCTCGGCCGCGCCGACGATCCGGTCACCGTCCTTGAGGGTGATGACCTCAAGCTCTTCCTTGTTGGACGGATAGTCGGGGACCACGCGCTTGACGACGCCCTGCTCGGTGCCGAGTGCGAGACCCGGCGACGACTCGTCGAGCGTCATCAGGCAGATCAGCTTCTCGTCCTTCTCCAGGGAGAGCAGCTCCGCGACGGGCACTCCTCCGGAGAGACTGGGTGCGCTCGCCGTCTCCGGCAGCTGGGGAAGGTCCACTACGGGGAGGCGCAGCAGCCGTCCCTCGGAGGTGACCGCGCCCACCTCGCCGCGCGCCGTCGCCGGTACCGCCGAGACGATCACGTCGTGCTTGACGCGCTTGGCGTCGCCGTCCGCGAAGGGCTCGCCGTTGGCCGTGCGGGCCAGCAGGCCCGTCGACGACAGGAGCACCCGGCACGGGTCGTCCGCCACCTGGAGCGAGACCGTCGCGGCCGGGGAGCCGGCCGACTCCAGGAGCACCGTGCGCCGGTCGGTGCCGAACTTCTTGGCGACGGCGGCCAGTTCGGAGGAGACCAGCTTGCGCAGCTCCGCGTCCGAGTCGAGGATGCCGGTCAGCTCGTCGATCTCGCCGTTGAGCTTGTCGCGCTCGGACTCCAGCTCGATGCGGTCGAACTTGGTCAGCCGGCGCAGCGGCGTGTCCAGGATGTACTGCGTCTGGATGTCGCTGAGCGAGAAGCGCTCGATCAGGCGCTCCTTGGCCTGCGCGGAGTTGTCACTGGAGCGGATGAGGCGGATGACCTCGTCGATGTCCAGGAGGGCGACCAGGAGGCCCTCCACCAGGTGCAGGCGGTCGCGCTTCTTGCCGCGGCGGAACTCGCTGCGGCGGCGCACCACGTTGAACCGGTGGTCGAGGTAGACCTCCAGGAGCTCCTTGAGGCCGAGGGTGAGGGGCTGGCCGTCCACCAGCGCGACGTTGTTGATGCCGAAGGACTCCTCCATCGGCGTCAGCTTGTAGAGCTGCTCCAGGACGGCCTCGGGGACGAAGCCGTTCTTGATCTCGATGACCAGGCGCAGGCCGTGCGCCCGGTCGGTGAGGTCCTTGACGTCGGCGATGCCCTGGAGCTTCTTCGAGCCGACCAGGTCCTTGATCTTGGCGATGACCTTCTCGGGGCCGACGGTGAAGGGCAGTTCGGTGACGACGAGGCCCTTGCGGCGCGCCGTCACGTTCTCCACGGAGACCGTCGCGCGGGTCTTGAAGGTGCCGCGGCCCGTCTCGTACGCGTCCTTGATGCCGTTGAGGCCGACGATCCGGCCGCCCGTGGGCAGGTCCGGGCCCGGCACGTACTTCATCAGGGTCTCGAGGTCGGCACCCGGGTGCTTGATCAGGTGGCGGGCGGCGGCGATGACCTCGCCGAGATTGTGCGGCGGCATGTTCGTCGCCATGCCGACGGCGATGCCCGACGCGCCGTTGACCAGGAGGTTCGGGTAGGCCGCCGGGAGGGCGGACGGCTCCATCTCCTGGCCGTCGTAGTTCGGCTCGAAGTCGACGGTGTTCTCGTCGATCGACTCCGTCATCAGGGAGGTGGCGTCGGCCATCTTGCACTCGGTGTACCGCATGGCGGCCGGCGGGTCGTCGTTGCCGAGCGAGCCGAAGTTGCCGTGGCCGTCCACCAGGGGGAGGCGCATCGAGAAGGGCTGGGCCATGCGCACCAGCGCGTCGTAGATCGACGCGTCGCCGTGCGGGTGCAACTTACCCATGACCTCGCCGACGACGCGGGCACACTTCACGTAGCCGCGGTCGGGGCGCAGGCCCATCTCGTTCATCTGATAGACGATCCTGCGGTGCACCGGCTTCATGCCGTCCCGGGCGTCCGGCAGGGCGCGTGAGTAGATGACCGAATACGCGTACTCGAGGAAGGAGCCCTGCATCTCGTCGACGACGTCGATGTCGAGGATCTTCTCCTCGTACGAATCGTCGGGCGGCGGGGTCTTCGTGCTGCGGCGGGCCATCGCTGCTGCGGCTCCTTCACCAAGCAAGTGCGGGTTCTGACGCCGACCATTGTGGACTGTCCCACTGACATCGCCGACCACGACCCGTGCACCGGCGGTGTCACCCGCGACTACGCCGAGGGCGGACCGGGAACTTCGTCAGGTGTCAGCACGCTTGCATAAAGTGGCAGGACTGGCAGAACCAGCAATGTTTTAGCGATCGAAGGGACGTACATGCCCATGGGTCACACGGCCACAGCCGAGGCCGGCTCCGGCGGCCTGACAGCGACCGAGCACCGGCTGGCCAACGGCCTGCGCGTGGTGCTCTCCGAGGACCACCTGACCCCCGTCGCCGCGGTCTGCCTCTGGTACGACGTCGGCTCGCGCCACGAGGTCAAGGGGCGAACCGGCCTCGCGCACCTCTTCGAGCACCTCATGTTCCAGGGCTCGAAGCAGGTGCACGGCAACGGCCACTTCGAGCTGGTCCAGGGCGCCGGCGGCTCGCTCAACGGCACGACGAGCTTCGAGCGCACCAACTACTTCGAGACGATGCCCGCCCACCAGTTGGAGCTCGCCCTCTGGCTCGAGGCCGACCGGATGGGCTCACTGCTCTCCGCGCTCGACGAGGAGTCCATGGAGAACCAGCGCGACGTCGTCAAGAACGAGCGCCGCCAGCGCTACGACAACGTCCCGTACGGCACGGCCTTCGAGAAGCTGACCGCCCTCTCGTACCCGGAGGGCCACCCGTACCACCACACGCCGATCGGCTCCATGGCCGACCTGGACGCGGCCACCCTGGAGGACGCGCGCGCGTTCTTCCGCACGTACTACGCGCCCAACAACGCCGTCCTCTCGGTCGTCGGCGACATCGACCCCGAGGAGACGCTCGCCTGGGTCGAGAAGTACTTCGGGTCGATCCCCGGGCACGACGGCAAGCAGCCGCCGCGCGACGGCTCCCTGCCCGAGCGCATCGGCAAGGAGCTGCGTGAGGTCGTCGAGGAGGACGTCCCGGCGCGCGCCCTGATGGCCGCCTACCGCCTCCCGGAGGACGGCACGCGCGCGTGCGACGCGGCCGACCTCGCCCTCACCGTCCTCGGCAGCGGCGAGTCCTCCCGGCTCTACAACCGCCTCGTGCGCCGGGACCGCACCGCTGTCGCCGCGGGCTTCGGCCTGCTGCGCCTGGCCGGGGCGCCCTCGCTCGGCTGGCTGGACGTGAAGACCTCCGGTGACGTAGAGGTTCCCGTCATCGAGGCAGCCGTGGACGAGGAGCTGGCCCGCTTCGCCGCGGAGGGCCCCACTCCGGAGGAGATGGAGCGCGCCCAGGCGCAGCTGGAGCGCGAGTGGCTCGACCGGCTCGGCACGGTCGCGGGCCGCGCCGACGAACTGTGCCGGTACGCCGTCCTGTTCGGCGACCCGCAGCTCGCCCTGTCCGCCGTCCAGCGCGTGCTCGACATCACGGCGGAAGAGGTCCAGGAGGTCGCCAAGGCCCGCCTGCGCCCGGACAACCGCGCGGTGCTCGTGTACGAACCCGTGACGGCCGCCGGCGAGGGCGAAGACGGCGCCGAGGACACCGAGGAAGAGGAGGCGGCGAAGTGACCGAGGCCGCGACGATGCAGTTCCACCCCCAGCCCCAGGCAGGCACGGCCAAGCCCTGGGCCTTCCCGGCGCCCGAGCGCGGCACCCTGCCCAACGGCCTGACCGTGCTCCGCTGCCACCGCCCCGGCCAGCAGGTCGTCGCCGTCGAGATCAACCTCGACGCGCCCCTGGACGCCGAGCCCGAGGGCCTCGACGGCGTCGCCACGATCATGGCGAGAGCCTTCAACGAAGGCACCGACAAGCACTCCGCCGAGGAGTTCGCCGCCGAGCTCGACCGCTGCGGCGCGACGCTCGACGCGCACGCCGACCACCCGGGCGTGCGGGTCTCCCTCGAGGTGCCGGTCTCCCGGCTCCCGAAGGCGCTCGGGCTGCTCGCCGACGCCCTGCGGGCCCCGGCCTTCGCGGACAGCGAGATCGAGCGGCTCGTGCGCAACCGCCTGGACGAGATCCCGCACGAGGCCGCCAACCCGGCGCGCCGCGCCGCCAAGGAGCTCTCCAGGCAGCTCTTCCCGCCGACCTCGCGCATGTCGCGTCCGCGCCAGGGCACCGAGGAGACGGTCGCGGCCATCGACTCGGCGGCGGTGCGTGCCTTCTACGAGAAGTACGTCCGCCCCGCCACGGCCACCCTCGTCGTGGTCGGTGACCTCACGGGTACCGACCTGGACGCCGTCCTCGCGGACACCGTCGGCGCCTGGACCGGCTCCGCGGGCGAGCCGCGCCCGGTGCCGCCGGTGACCGCCGACGACCGTGGCCGCGTCGTCATCGTGGACCGCCCCGGAGCGGTCCAGACGCAGCTGCTGATCGGCCGTGTGGGGGCCGACCGGCACGACCGGGTCTGGCCGGCCCAGGTCCTCGGCACGTACTGCCTGGGCGGCACCCTCACCTCGCGTCTGGACCGTGTCCTTCGTGAGGAGAAGGGATACACCTACGGTGTAAGGGCGTTCGGTCAGGTCCTGCGTTCCGCGCCGGACGGCTCGGGTGCCGCCATGCTCGCCATCAGCGGCTCCGTGGACACCCCGAACACGGGGCCGGCACTGGAGGACCTGTGGAAGGTCCTGCGCGTCCTCGCCGCCGAGGGACTCACGGACGCCGAGCGCGATGTGGCCGTGCAGAACCTCGTGGGCGTCGCCCCGCTCAAGTACGAGATGGCGGCCTCCGTGGCGGCCACCCTCGCCGACCAGGTCGAGCAGAACCTGCCGGACGACTTCCAGGCGCAGCTGTACCGACAGCTGGCCGCCACCGGCACCGTGGAGGCCACTGCCGCCGTCGTGAACGCCTTCCCGGCGGACCGTCTGGTGACGGTCCTGGTCGGGGACGCCGCGCAGATCGAGGAGCCCGTCAGGGCGCTCGGCATCGGCGAAGTGAGTGTTGTCACCGGCTGAGTGACCGTCAGGCTGTTCGCCGGCCAGGACATATCGGGACCCCGATGACCGCTTCAGGCATCGGGGTCCCCATATGTCCGAATTACTATGGTGGTTGCCTGTCTGCCGTGTGGCGTGCGCTACAAAAAACGACTTCTGTTTGTCGATTGCAGTCGGCCCGTTTAGCGTCGAGCCGGCTGTTCGTCGCGCAGTACGCCGCATCCGCGGCACCGGACAGTCATCGCCGAGTCCCCGTACGGCGCGAGCCAGGGGAGCCGGGGACCCACATGTCCCCTGGGGTGAATCGGGCACCTTGCCGCGAGGTGAGGGGTCCGTAGGAGACCTTCCTGCTCCGAACCCGTCAGCTAACCCGGTAGGCGAGAAGGAAGGAAAGGATCACCCGCCACATGGCGTTCACCCGTGCCACCGGGAAGCACCGTCGTCCGAGCCGCCTCACGCGTACCACCGCGAACGTCGCCGGTGTCGCGGCGCTCACCACCACCGGTGTCATCGGCGGCCTCGCGGCCCCGGCGCTCGCCGCCCCCGACGAAGCGGCCATGGAGCACACCGGCCTCACCCAGGCGATATCCGTGGGCGACTCGCTCGCCGCGAGCATCGACGCGCAGGCCGCGGCGCAGCAGCAGGCCGCCGACGACGCCGCCGCCGCGAAGAAGGCCGAAGAGGCCGCCAAGAAGGAGGCCGCGGAGGAGAAGCGCAAGGCGGAGGCCGAGGCCAAGGCGAAGGCCAAGAAGGAGCGCGAGGCCAAGGAGCGCGCCGCCCGCGAGGCCGAGCGCAAGCGCCTGAACACCTACGTCTCCCCGATCAGCGGCTCGTACGTCTCCACGGGCTACCAGACCGGCGGCGCCATGTGGTCCTCCGGCAGCCACACCGGTGTCGACTTCCACGCGGCGTCCGGCACCAGCGTCCACGCGGTCGGCTCCGGCACCGTCGTCGAGGCCGGCTGGGGCGGTGCCTACGGCAACAACGTGGTCATCAAGATGAACGACGGCACGTACACCCAGTACGGCCACATGTCGTCCCTGGGCGTCACCGTGGGCCAGGCGGTCACCCCGGGCCAGCAGATAGGCCTCTCCGGCTCCACCGGCAACTCCAGCGGCCCGCACCTCCACTTCGAGGCCCGCACCGGCGCGGAGTACGGCTCGGACATCGACCCCGTCGCGTACCTCCGCTCGCACGGCGTCAGCGTCTGACGGACGACGGACCCCGCACAGCTCCGAAAGCCCCGGCTCGCCCAGAGCCGGGGCTTTCGCGTTGCCGTTGTTCCGCCGCCCTTGGCCAAAAGATATCCATGGATTCCGGCCCGCCGTCGGAAATTGCGGAGCTCTGCAATAGAGTCGATGAACGAGCGTCGGTCGACCGCGTTCAGCGGGGATTAAGGCGGAGGTCCGGTCATGCGCGTTGCCGCGCAATCGGTATGCACGGCCATTCGGGACGACATTGTCGCCGGTGTGTACGAAAGGGGTGGCCGGCTCACCGAGGAACTCCTCGCGCGTCGCTACGGCGTCTCCCGCGTGCCCGTGCGCGAGGCCCTGCGCACCCTGGAGGCCGAGGGCTTCGTCGTCACCCGCAGGCACGCGGGCGCGTGCGTCGCCGAGCCCACCGAGCAGGAGGCCGCCGACCTCCTGGAGGTGCGGACGCTGCTCGAACCGCTCGCCGCGGCGCGTGCCGCGCAGCGCCGCACGGACGCGCACCTGAAGGTCCTGCGCGGACTCGTCAGGCTGGGCCAGGAGCGCGCCAGGAACGGCCTCGGGGAGGATCTGCGCTCGCTGGGCGGGTGGTTCCACGAGACGCTCGCCCAGGCCTCCGGAAGCCCCGGGCTCAGCGCGCTGCTCACCCAGCTCCGGCACAAGATCGCCTGGATGTACGTCGTCGAGCCCCCGGCGGCGCCGGTCGAGTCCTGGGCCGAGCACGCCGCGATCCTCGACGCGGTCGCCCGCAGGGACCCCGAGCGCGCCAGGGCGCTCACCTCCGAGCACGCGGAACGCGCGACGGCCGCCCACCGATTGCGCCATGCGCGTCGGGGCGGCCGTGTGAGGAGTTCGCAACATGCCGTAAACACGGTGAGCCTCCGGAATTAACGGAGACGCCGTATACAAAGACAAGAGCAAAGAGCAGCGACAAAAGACTCTATTGCATACGTCGATGGGGTCACCCGGAATTCCGGATGACCCCATTTACGTAATGCAAGGAGCGTGTCCTAGACCGTCTCCGGAAGCTCCTCGAGACCCTCCGAGACCAGCTTCGCCAGACGGTCGAGGGCGGCGTCGGCACCCTCGGCGTCGGAGGCGAGCACGATCTCCTCGCCGCCCTGGGCGCCCAGGCCGAGCACCGCGAGCATCGAGCCGGCGTTGACCGGGTTGCCGCCGGCCTTGGCGATCGTCACGGGGACGCCGGCGGCCGTGGCCGCACGGACGAAGATGGAGGCGGGTCGGGCGTGAAGGCCCTCGGCCCAGCCGACGTTGACGCGGCGCTCAGCCATGTGTTGCTGCCCTTCCAGGTGTCTCACACTTGTCTAGACCAGTGTCTCATGCCGTCACGGGTGCTCTGCCGGACGCGCGTCCCGGCCCCCGACGCCTGCGACCCGTCCCAGCTTGCCCCGGCCCCGGCGGGCGCGCGACCCGTACCCTGGGCCCATGCAGACCCCGTCGGATCAGCAGGATCGGCACGACTACCCCTCCCACTGGGAAGCCGATGTGGTGCTGCGCGACGGAGGCACCGCCCGGATCAGGCCCATCACGGCCGAGGACGCGGACCGCCTGGTCAGCTTCTACGAACAGGTCTCGGACGAGTCGAAGTACTACCGCTTCTTCGCGCCCTACCCGCGGCTGTCCGCCAAGGACGTGCACCGCTTCACCCACCACGACCAGGTGGACCGGGTGGGCCTCGCGGCCACGGTGGGCGGCGAGTTCATCGCCACCGTGCGCTACGACCGCATCGACGAACGCGGCATGGCCGCCAGCGCGCCCGCGGACGAGGCCGAGGTCGCCTTCCTCGTGCAGGACGCCCACCAGGGCAGGGGCGTCGCCTCCACACTCCTGGAACATATCGCGGCCGTCGCCAGGGAGCGCGGCATCCGGCGCTTCGCCGCCGAGGTGCTGCCCGCCAACACCAAGATGATCAAGGTCTTCACGGACGCGGGCTATCAGCAGAAGCGCAGCTTCGAGGACGGCGTCGTCCGCCTGGAGTTCGACCTGGAGCCGACCGACCGCTCGCTCGCCGTGCAGCGCGCCCGCGAACAGCGCGCAGAGGGACGGTCCGTGCAGCGCCTCCTCACCCCGGGATCGGTCGCCGTCATCGGCGCGGGCCGGGCCCCCGGCGGCGTGGGCCGCAGCGTGCTGAGCAACCTCCGGGAGTCCGGCTTCACCGGCCGCCTGTACGCGGTGAACAGTGCCTTCGAAGAGGAGGCCGAGGGCGCTCACATCGACGGGGTGCCCGCGCACCGCTCCGTGGCGGCCGTCGAGGAGCCCGTGGACCTCGCCGTGGTCGCCGTGCCCGCCGAGCGCGTCCCGCAGGCTGTCGCCGAATGCGGCGAGCACGGGGTGCGCGGCCTCGTAGTGCTCTCCGCGGGCTACGGAGAGAGCGGCGAACTCGGCCGCGGGCGGCAGCGCGAACTGGTGCGCCAGGCCCGGTCGTACGGCATGCGCATCATCGGCCCGAACGCCTTCGGGGTCATCAACACCTCTCCGGAGACACGGCTCAACGCCTCGCTCGCCCCGCAGTCCCCCGCGCGCGGGCGCATCGGCCTGTTCACCCAGTCCGGCGCGATCGGCATCGCCCTGCTGTCCGGCCTGCACCGGCGGGGCGCGGGCCTTTCCACGTTCGTCGGGTCCGGCAACCGCGCGGACGTGTCCGGGAACGACCTTCTCCAGTACTGGTTCGAGGACCCGGACACCGACGTCACGCTGATGTACTTGGAGACCATCGGCAACCCGCGCAAGTTCACCCGTCTCGCGCGGCGTTCGGCGGTCACCAAGCCCCTCGTCGTCGTCCAGGGCGCCCGGCACAGTGGCATCACACCGACCGGCCACGCCGTGCAGGCCACCCGCCTGCCCCACGCCACGGTCTCGGCGCTGCTGCGCCAGGCGGGCGTCATCCGCGTCGACACCGTCACGGAGATGGTCGACGCGGGGCTGCTGCTCGCCGGACAGCCGCTGCCGTCCGGGCCCCGGGTCGGCATCCTCGGGAACTCCGAGTCCCTCGGCCTCCTCACGTACGACGCGTGCGTCGCCGACGGACTGCGGCCGCTGTCGCCGCGCGACCTCACGACAGCGGCGACCCCGGCCGACTTCCGCACCGCGCTCGCCGAGGCGCTGTCGTACGACGGCTGCGACGCGGTGATCGTCAACGCGATCCCCTGGGTGGGGGAGGACGGGGCCACGACGGACCCCGAGACACTGGCCACGGAGCTGCGAGCCGCCGCCGCGGGGTGCCCGGCGAAGCCCGTGGCCGTCGTGCACGTGGAGCTCGGCGGGCTCGCCGAGGCACTGGCCGCCGCTGCCAGCACCCGCCCCGACGCCCCCGCCCCGCCGACCAGCAGGCCGCCCGCGGAAGGGGCCCCGCCGGACACCCCGGAGGAGCCGCCCGCAGCCACGGAGCAGTACCGCATCCCCGCCTATCCCGCCGCGGAGCGGGCCGTACGTGCCCTCTCCGAAGCCGTCAAGTACGCCCAGTGGCGGCGCGAGGCCGCCGAGCCGGGGCGGGTGCACGAGTACGACGACATCGACGAGAGCGGGGCCGCCGAGCGCATCGCGGAGCTGCTCGCCAAGGACGGCGGCCCGCGCGGACTGACCCTCGCCCCGGCCGACGCCCACGAACTCCTCGGGCGCTACGGCATCCGCGTACGACAGGCCCTGCCCGCGCCCGGTCCCGACGCCGCCGCGGACGTCGCGCGCACCCTCGGTTACCCCGTCGCCCTGAAGACCACGGCCCCGCACCTGCGGCACCGCGCCGACCTCGGAGGGGTGCGGCTCGACCTCGCCGACGAGGAGCAACTGCGCCGGGCGTACCAGGAATTGACGGACGCCTTCGGCACCCCCGCAGAGCTGCGGCCCGTCGTGCAGGGCATGGTGCCGCGCGGTGTCGACACCGTCGTGCGGGCGGTTCTCGACCCGGCGGCCGGAGCGGTGCTCTCGTTCGGCCTCGCGGGCGCCGCCTCCGAACTGCTCGGCGACACGGCCCACCGCCTCGTCCCGGTCACCGACCGGGAGGCGGCCTCCATGGTCAGGTCCATCCGGACCATGCCGCTCCTGTTCGGCTGGCGAGGCTCCGCTCCCGTCGACACCCCCGCCCTGGAAGAGCTGCTCCAGCGGGTCTCCCGGCTCGTCGACGACCACCCCGAAGTGGTCACCGTCACCCTGGAGCCCGTGGTCGTCGCCCAGCGCGGCCTCTCCGTGCTCGACGCCTCCGTCCGGCTGGCGCCCCCGCCCGCCCGTGACGACCTCGGCCCCCGCACCCTTCCCGGCTACTGAGAGCCACTGAGGCTCCTTCCCGGGAGCGAGGCGGCCCCGCGGGGCACCGCGCGCCCCGCACCGGGCCGTAGGATGGACGGCATGGCAAAGACCGGTACGACGACCCAGGGGCTGCGCGCGGCGATCGAGCGCAGCGGCTACTACCCGGCCCTCGTGGCCGAGGCGGTGGAGGCCGCGATCGGCGGCGAGGCCATCGGGTCCTACCTGGTCCACCAGGAGACGACGTTCGACGCCAACGAAGTGCGCCGGCACGTGACCGTCCTCGTGCTGACCGGCACGCGCTTCATCGTCAGCCACACCGACGAGCAGGCGGCGGACAGCACGTCCCCGACGCCGTACGCGACGACCTCCACCGAGTCGGTCAAGATCGGCCGCATCTCCTCGGTCGTGGTCAGCCGCGTCGTCGCCAACCCCGAGAAGTACGTTCCCGGGACGCCGCCCCGCGAGGTCGTCCTGACCATCGGCTGGGGCGCCGTGTCCCGCCTCGACCTGGAGCCCGCCGCCTGCGGCGACCCCAACTGCGAGGCGGACCACGGGTACACCGGCAGCTCGACCGCCGACGACCTGAGCCTGCGCGTCAGCGAGGCGGGCGACGGCCCCGACGCCGTGCGGCAGACCCTCGCCTTCGCCCAGGCCCTGTCCGAGGCCACCGTGGACAACGCGCGCTGATGTCCTTGCCTGCCTGGGACGACGTACAACCGCTCGCCCTCGACACCGCACCCGTGCCCGCCTACGGCACGGCCTCGCTGGCCGATCTGCTGCCCACGCTCGTCGCCCACCAGGGCGTCGACGGCTTCGTGCCCGTCATCGCCGAACTCACCCCGGCCGACCGGAACTGCGTGTTCCTGATCGACGGCCTGGGCTGGGAGCAGCTCAGGGCGCACCCGGCAGAGGCGCCTTTCCTGACGTCGCTGCTGGAGAGCTCGCGCGGCGGCACGGGACAGCCCGTCACCGCGGGCTTCCCCGCCACCACCGCGACCTCGCTCGCCTCGGTCGGCACCGGCCTGCCGCCGGGCGTGCACGGCCTGCCCGGCTACACCGTCCGTGATCCGGCGACCGGCGGGCTGATGAACCAGCTCCGCTGGAACCCGTGGACCGACCCGCACGCGTGGCAGCCGTACCCCACCGTCTTCCAGCAGGCCCACGACGCCGGTGTGCACACCGCGCAGGTCTCCTCGCCGACCTTCGAGCACACCCCGCTCACCAAGGTCGCCCTGAGCGGCGGTTCCTTCCGGGGCAGGCTCTCCGGAGAGGACCGCATGGACCTCGCCGCACAGCAACTGGCCGCCGGAGACCGCTCCCTGGTCTACACGTACTACGCGGAAGTGGACGGCAAGGGTCACCGCTTCGGTGTGGACTCCGATGCGTGGCGCGGCCAGCTCATGTACGTCGACCGGCTCGTGCAGCGTCTCGCCGAGCAGTTGCCGCCGCGCAGTGCCCTCTACGTCACCGCGGACCACGGCATGCTCGACATCCCCTTCGACGACGCGTCCCGCATCGACTTCGACGAGGACTGGGAGCTGCGCGCGGGCGTCGCCCTCCTCGGCGGCGAGGGGCGCGCCCGCCACGTGTACGCGGTGCCGGGGGCCGAGAACGACGTCCTGACGGTGTGGCGCGAGGTCCTCGGCGAGCAGTTCTGGGTGGCCGGACGCGACGAGGCGATCGCCGCCGGGTGGTTCGGTCCACACATTGATCAACGTGTGTACGAGCGCATCGGCGATGTCGTCGCGGCGGCCCACGACGACGTGGCGATCATTGCCTCGGAGCGTGAGCCCAAGGAGTCCGCCCTGGTCGGCATGCACGGCTCCATGACCCCCGTCGAGCAGCTCGTCCCGCTCCTCGAAGTACGCACCTGAGCCGTGCTCTCCTGAGCCGCCCGTCGACCACGTCCCCCCCCGTACGCCCTGAAAGGTCTTCAACTCCCCATGCCCGAGCTGGTGTTTTTCTCTGGGACCATGGACTGCGGGAAGTCGACCCTGGCGCTGCAGATGGCGCACAACCGGTCGGCACGAGGGTTGAGCGGGTTGATCTTCACGCGTGACGACCGTGCGGGCGAGGGCAAGCTGTCGTCGCGCCTGGGTCTGGTGACGGACGCCGTGGAGGCGGCCCCCGGCCTTGATCTGTACGCGTATGTGGTGGGGCAGCTGTCGCGGGGCGGCAAGGTGGACTACGTGATCGCGGACGAGGCGCAGTTCCTCGCCGTGGAGCAGATTGACCAGCTCGCCCGGATCGTGGACGACCTCGAGCTCGACACCTTCGCTTTCGGTATCACCACCGACTTCCGTACGAAGCTCTTCCCCGGGTCGCAGCGGCTGATCGAACTGGCCGACCGGATCGAGGCGTTGCAGGTCCAGGCGATGTGCTGGTGCGGGGAGCGAGCGACCCACAACGCGCGCACCGTGGGCGGCGAGATGGTCGTCGAGGGTGAGCAGGTCGTGATCGGGGACGTGGACCGGCCGGCTGAGGAAGTCGGCTACGAAGTGCTGTGCCGCCGCCATCACCGCAGGCGGATGACGAGCGCGGCGGCGCATGCCGTGGCGCTCTCCCCCGATGTGCTGCCAGTTGCCGAGGTGTGAGTCGCGTGGCGGCCGGTGCGGGAGGTCCCCGGGGGGACTCCCGGCCGGCTCTTGAGTGCGGGCGGCTCCGGCGGGTTCTGCCAGGCTTGGGAAAAGCAAAGTAAAGAAGCGGGCGCCGTGGGCGAGGAGTGGGCCCGTCTGCCCGGCGCCCCAGGTGATCGACTGATTACCCGGCGTGACAATAGGGCGTTCCGAGTGTCGATCTGTTATCCGTGTGACTTTGCGTGACCTCCCTCGTTTACGTTTCCTTGGGCAGGAAAGGGGGTCGGTTTTGTGCTCCCTTTTGACTTCCCATGGTGTGCTGACTTTGGCTTGAACGGTTCGTTGGCCAAGCACACACGGGGGATTCATGTGGTCGAAGGTGTTGGTCCCTGGGCGGGACATATCGGGCGGGCTGCGGTCGCAGCCGTCGTCCATCTCTGCGTCACGAGGGCGCATCTCTGCGCCACCCCTACGTCATCCCTCCGCCGCTCGCCGCTCTGACCTGCGGTAACAGTGTCGGTACTCCTGGCTGGACAGGTTGATGGCTGAGGGTTCGTGGTCGACGTGTCAGACTTGACAGGTACGGATGACACTGTGATCCTCGAACCAAGGGGGGATCGGTGAAGTTCCGGAATGCACTCGGCGCATTTATGGCGCTTGCGGGGGCCGTGCTCGCCGTACGCGGAGTTCTGCTTCCGTGGCACGGCAAAGAGGCCGGCAGAGACTTCCGTCTTGAGTACCTCTTCCATGATGGACGGTTATCCCGACTCGGGCAGTTCGATTCGCTTCTCTATCTGATGGTCGCCGGTGGCGTGCTCGCCGTTCTCGCCGTCAAGAACAAGTCGCGATGGCTCGCCGTCATGGGGGGTTCGCTCGTCGTCGTGGCGACCGTCTGGTGGATCTGGCGCGATGCCGAGAGCATGGGCGGATCGACCGTGAAGGCGTATGCGGACCGCATGCCTTACGGAGTGAAAGAGACTCTGCTCGGCGGCGCGGTCCTGCTCGGCGGCGGTATTTTGATGCCGGAATCCGAAGGCAAGAGCAAGTCCGCCATGAGTGGCTACATCTTCGGTTTTCTTCCCTGGATCGTTTACGCCCTCGTCGCGGGCAAGGACCCGAAGTCAAGTGCTCTGGTGGGCCTGGTGGCCGCCGCGGGCACCGTCTTCATCGGCCGCCGCAAAGGCAATGCGTGGGACGAGATGGTCATCGAGTCCAGTGCCGTCGTGTTCTTCGGTGCGATGACATGGATCGTCCACAAGTCCCCTGACTCCCCGCTGATCACCTACAGTCCGGCCCTGGTGGACGCCTGGCTCGGGGCCACCGCGCTCGCCTCGATCGTGGTCCTCAGGCCGTTCACCCTCGCGCTCGCCCGCAAGATCGCGCCGGTGAGCGTGCACGACACGGCGGCGTTCTTCCGTACCAATACCGTGATCACATTCGTCTGGGCCCTGTCGTTCGCGGCCGCGGGAGGAGTTCTCGCGCTCGCCATTCGCTCCGGGAGTCAGACGGCGCAATACATAGTCTTCGTAAAGGTCGCCAGCTTCGCCGTTCCTGCAATATTCAGTTCGCGTTACCCGAAGATTGCCGCCAAGCGCTAGGGTGACGCGTCCGCATCGGGTGCGGCGTACAAAGATTGGTTTCTGTCATGACAGAGGCGATGGTTTTTCCGGGAATGGGTCCGACCACGTTCTCGGATCTGGGTAAATTCCTGTTGATCAATCCGCTGGCCAAGGAGCTGCGGCAGATCGCCGACGAGGTCCTCGGGTACTCGTTGTTCGACGCCTTCCGCGAGACCGACGACCCGTACGCCGAGTCCGCGCAGGTCGCCTTCATGGTCGCCTGCACCGCGCTCGCCGAGTGGGCCCAGAGCGAGCTCGGCGTCTCGCCCGACGCGGTCGTCGGCCCGAGCTTCGGCGAGAAGCCGCTCATCGGCTTCAGCGGCGCCCTCGACTTCCCGGACGCCGTCGCGATGACCGCGGGGCTCGCCCGCTGCACCGCGGAGTACTTCGCCGTCGAGCACCGTGACGTCGTCACCCAGTCGTTCGTGCGCGCCCCGGCGGAGGGGCTGCAGGAGCTGCTCGCCGGGATGGACGAGCGCGGCGAGTGGCACGAGCTGTCCTGCCTGCTCGACGACGGCTTCTGTATGATCTCGCTGCACGAGGCCCAACTGGATGAGTTCCAGCGGCAGTTGAAGGCGCTCGGCGCGCTCCCGCTCTACACCATGCGGCCGCCGATGCACTCCTCGCTCTTCGCGGGACTGCGGGACAAGGCCGCCAGGGACGTCATCGACGGCCTTGCGCTGCGCGACCCGAAACTCCTGGTCGTCGCCGACCAGGACGGCCACCCGATCCACACCGCCGAGGAGCTGCGCACCATGCTCCTCGACCACTTCGTACGGCCCGTCGACTGGCCCGCCGCGCTGCACGCGCTGCGCGAGCGAGGCGTCGACCGGCTCGTCATCGCGGGACCCGACCGCCTCTTCGGCCGGGTCCGGTGCGCCACCAGTGCCTTCGACGTCGTCACCGTCGACCCGACGCGTGCGGCACGACGGACCAGAACGGGGATATGACGCAATGAGTACCACCACAGCGGACAGTCGCGGCCCCGGCAGCGCCGACGCCGCGGACATACCCTGGGGCGCCGGCACACCGGACGCCGCCGGCGCCCCCTTGCACGGACGTTTCCTGCGCGGCCTCGCCGTCGCGCCGCACCGCCCCGCCTTCCGCGTCGACGGCCACGAGGTGACGTACGCCGAAGCGCACGCCAAGGCGCTCGCCTGGGCCGGGGCGCTCGCCCACGCCACGGAGGAACTCCCGCGCACGGTCGCGGTCCTCGCGACGAAGAGCGAAGAGGCGTACGTCGGCCTGCTGGCCGCCCTCTACCTGGGGGCCGCCGCCGTCCCGATGCACCCCGGATTCCCGGCAGCCCGCAACCGGGCCGTCCTCGAAGCCGCCGCCGTCGACGCGGTGATCGCCGACCGGCACGGTCTCGCCGCCCTCGACGCCCTGCCGGAACCAGGACCCGGCGTCCCGGTCCTCGCGCCGTCCGCGGCAGGGACGGACCGCACCGGGACGGACCGCAACGGGACGGACCGCACCGGGCCGGACGTCCTCACCCGGGCGCCCGCGGGCACCGCGCTCCTCGCGCCCCGGGAGGTGCGCCACGAGGACATCGCGTACATCCTCTTCACCTCCGGCTCCACCGGCCGCCCCAAGGGCGTGCCCACCACGCACGGTGCCACCGACAGCTACTTCCGTACGCTCGACGCCCGTTACGGCTTCGGACCCGACGACGTCTTCACGCAGACCTTCGACCTCACCTTCGACTGCGCGATGTTCGACCTGTTCTGCGCGTGGGGCGCGGGCGGCTGCGTGGTGCCGCTGTCCGCGCGGGCCTACCACTCACTGCCGGCGTACCTCGCGGAGCAGCAGGTGACCGTGTGGTTCTCCACCCCCGGTGCCATCGCGCTCGCCCGGCGCGCCGGGGCACTCGCCCCCGGCGCCCTGCCCGGACTGCGCTGGAGCCTGTTCGCGGGCGACGTACTGCACCGCAAGGACGCCGATGAGTGGCAGGCGGCCGCACCGGCCTCCGCGGTCGAGAACCTCTACGGCCCCACCGAACTCACCATCACCGTCACCGCGCACCGCCTCGCGCCGGACACCCCCGACGAGCGGTACGTGAACGGGGCCGTGCCCATCGGCACCCTGCACGACACCCTCGACGCCGTACTGCTCGCGCCCGGCGGAACGGACGCCGCCGCCCCGGCAGCCGGTGACGGTGCCGTCGAGGGCGAACTGTGCGTCACCGGGCCGCAGATGTTCTCCGGGTACCTCGACCCGGCCGAGGACGAGGGCCGGTTCGTGGAGCGGGCGGGCCGCCGCTACTACCGCACCGGCGATCGCGTACGCCGCTACGCCGACGGCGAGATCGCCTACCTCGGCCGCGCCGACGACCAGGCCCAGGTCAACGGCTGGCGCGTGGAGCCCGCCGAGGTCGGGCACAGCCTGCGCGGGCTCGACGGCGTGGAGGACGCGGTCGTCGTCGCCGTCGAGACGGCACCGGGCGGCGGCCACCAGCTCGCCGGGTTCTACACCGGCCGCCGCGAGAGCCCGGCCGTGCTCGCCAGGCACCTGGCCGAGGAACTGCCCGCGGCCACCGTGCCCCGCCTCCTGCACCACCTGGACGAGTTCCCGCTGAACGCCAACCGCAAGACCGACCGGACGGCGCTCAAGGAGCTCGCGGCCATTCTCCTGGACGGCGGCGGGACCCGCCGCTGACCCGGCCCCCCGGCACCCCTTCCCCCCGGCACCCCTTCCCCCCGCACCCCTTCCCCCGCACCACGCCTCGCCGTACGACAGCTCGTACACGCAGCCCCTCGTACGCACAAACCCCGCACTGAGCAAGACCGCAGAGAACCGTCGGCTCTAGAGAGCCCGAAATAGCTTGATAGAGCCTGACAAAGGCTGACAAGGAGAAGCCCGTGGACGCCCCTGACACCGACCACAGCACCCCCCGGCTCCTGCACGACCTGCTCGACGCCACGGCCACCGCGCGGCCGGACGCCGTCGCCGTCGCCGACTCCCGCGACGAGTGGACCTGGCGGACCCTCGTCGACAAGAGCCACGAGGCGGCCGTCTGGCTGCGCGCGCAGGGTGTGCTGCCCGGTGACCGGGTCGTCGTGCGGCTGCCGAACGTCCGCGAGTCCGTGGCGCTCCTGTACGCCGCCTCACGCTGCGGCGCCGCACTCGTGCCGCTCAGTACGGAGATGAAGGACTTCCACCTCCGGGCCGTGCTCGCCGACTGCGCGCCGCGCCTGGTGGTCGTCACGGACGGCGCGGGCGACGCCGTGCGCGCGCTCACCGACCGGAGCGTGCACGAAGTCGGCGTGCTGTGGGGCGAGTTGGCGCCCGGCGCGCGCCTCGCGGACACCGGGCGCCCGCCGGCCGACGCGCCCGGCGTGCTCATCTACACCTCGGGATCCACGTCCACGCCCAAGGGCATCATCTGCCCGCACGCCCAGATGACCTTCGCCGCGGACTCCATCAACCAGGTCCTCGGCTACCGCGCCGACGACACCGTCTTCGTCCGCGTACCGCTCTCCTTCGACTACGGCCTCTTCCAGGTGCTGCTGTGCGCGCTGTCGGGCGCGAGGCTCCACCTCGCCGACAGCGAAGCCGACGCGAAGCTGTACACGCTCATCCGCGAGACCGGCGCGACCGTCCTGCCGATGGTGCCGTCCCTGGGCGGCCCGCTGATCCGCCTCGCCGAACGCGACCCGGGCGAGACGAGCCTGCGCATGTTCACCAGCACCGGCGCGGCACTGGAGCAGCGCGTCATCGAGGGATTGTGGCGCACCTACCCGGGCGCCCGCGTGGTGCGGATGTACGGCATCACCGAGTGCAAGCGCATCACCGTCATGCCGCCCGACGAGGACCACGAACGCCCCGGCTCCAGCGGCCGCCCCATCCCCGGCACCCGCGTCGCCGTCCTGGACGAGGACGGGAACGAGGTCCCGGCGGGCACCAGCGGCGAGATAACCGTCACCGGACCGCACGTCATGGCCGGGTACTGGGAGCTGCCCGAGATCACCGCGCGCACCTTCCGCACCGACCCGGCCACCGGCGCCACCCGCCTGCACACCGGCGACTACGGACACCTCGACGAGGACGGCTACCTCTACTTCGAGGGCCGCCGCGACGACATGTTCAAGCGCAAGGGCATGCGGGTGTCGACCATCGAGATCGAGGCCGCCGCGATGGACGTACCCGGCGTGCGCAACGCCGCCGTGCTCAAGCCGGCCGAGGGCCGGGACCTGATGATCTTCATCGAGTCGGACAGCCTGACCCCGCAGGCCGTGCTGCGCGAACTCGCCGACCGCCTGGAGGCGGTGAAGGTGCCGTCGCTGTGCCGCGTCATCGACTCCTTCCCGCTGAACTCCAACGGCAAGAACTCCAAGCAGCAGCTCGAAGCGATGCTCGACGCGGGGGAGCAGGCCGCGCGATGACCCTCACCGACCGTGACCTGGTGGAGCGCTACGGCTCCCCGCTGTACGTGTACGACCTCGACCGGGTCGCCGCCGCCCGCGACGACCTCATGGCCGCGCTGCCCGACGGTTTCACGCTGTACTACTCGCTCAAGGCCAACCCGCACCCCGGCCTCGTACGGGCCCTGCGCGAGGGCGAACGCCCCTGCCGCGCGGAGGTGTGCTCGACCGGTGAACTCGCCGCCGCCGTCGAGGCCGGCCACGCGCCGGAGACCATCCTCTACTCGGGCCCCGGCAAGACCTCCGACGAGCTCACGGACGCGCTCACCCGCGGTGTGCGGACCTTCTCCGTCGAGTCGCCGGGCGACCTGCGCAGGCTCGGCGCCACCGCCGTGCGTCACGGGGTCGAGGCCCGGGTGCTGATCCGCGTCAACGCGACGGACGCCGCCGCGACCACCAGCATCCGTATGACCGGCACGGCCTCCCAGTTCGGCTTCGACGCCGAGACGCTCCCCGGCGTGCTGCCGGAACTCCGCGAGGTCGAGGGCGTCCGCGTCCTGGGCGCGCACTTCTTCCCGCTGAGCAATTCCCGCGACGAGGACAGCCTCATCGCCGAGTTCACCGCGACGATCGCCACCGCCGCGGCACTGGAGGCCGAACTCGGCCTGCCCCTGGACGTGCTGGACATCGGCGGCGGATTCGGCGCACCGTACTCCGTACCCGGCGAGCGGCCCGTGTACGCCGGTCTGCGCGCCGCCCTGGAGAAGGCCCTCGACACGCACCTGCCGCGGTGGCGCGACGGCGGCCTGGAGATCGCCTGCGAGTCGGGCCGCCATCTCGTCGGCGACAGCGGCCGACTGCTCACCTCGGTGACCAACGTCAAGCACAGCCGCGGCAAGACCTTCGCGATCCTCGACGCGGGCATCAACACGCTGGGCGGCATGGCGGGCCTCGGCAGGCTGCTGCCGCTCGCCGTCGAACCGGTGGCGGGCGGCGCGGGAGGCGCGGGCGGTGCGGGCGGCGTGGGCGGCGTGGGCGGCGTGGGCGGCGCGGGCACGGAGACTGCCGTCTCGCTCGCGGGCCCGCTCTGCACCCCGGGCGATCTGCTCGCACGGTCGGCGCGGCTGCCCGTGCCCGCACCGGGCGACGTACTCGCCGTCCCGAACGTCGGCGCGTACGGCCTGACGGCGAGCCTGACGCACTTCCTCGGCCGCCCGGCCCCCACGGAGGTCCTGGTCCGCGGCGGCGAGGTCGTCTCCGCCACCCGCCTGACCTCGTCCCGCGTGGCCATCGACAGCGGAGCCAAGTGACATGAACGAGTCCTCAGAGTTCCCGGCGCAGATCCCGGGGCGGGAAGCGGCGCAGATCCCGGCGCGGGATGCGGCGCAGATCCCGGCGCGGGATGCGGCGCAGACACCGGAGCACTTCCGGGCGGAGCTGGCCGGTCTGCCGGTGGCGGAGCAGTTCCGGCGGCTGCGCGGCCTGGTCCTGCGCGAGGCCGCCGCGTCGCTGCGTGCCGCCGACCGCGAGCCGTCCGTGCCCCTCGACCCGGCCCTGCCCTTCCTGCGTCTCGGCTTCGACTCGCTCGCGATGGTCGACCTCCAGCGGCGGCTGACCGAGGCGACCGGCGCCGAACTGCCCGCGTCCGTGGCGTTCGACCACCCGTCGGCGCAGGCGCTCGCGCAGGAGCTGATGAGGACGGTGCTCGGTGTGGACCCGCGGGAGGCGGCTCACGTGGTCGTGGCCTCCGGGGCCGCGAGGCGCGGGGATGCGATGCCTGGGGCCGCGACGCGCGAGGATGCGATGCCCTCGCTGTCCGGGGCCGACGCCTCCGATGAGCCGGTCGCGATCGTCGGCATGGCCTGCCGCTACCCCGGCGACATCACCTCGCCCGAGGAACTCTGGGACCTGATCGCCTCCGGCGGCGACGCCATCGGCGCGCTGCCGGCCGACCGCGGCTGGGACGTGGCGGGCCTGTACGACCCGGACCCGGACGCGCCCGGCAAGACGTACGCCCGCGCGGGCGGATTCCTTTACGGTGCCGCCGAGTTCGACGCGGACTTCTTCGGGATCAGCCCGCGGGAGGCCGCCGCGATGGACCCGCAGCAGCGGCTGACCCTGGAGACGTCCTGGGAGGCCCTGGAGCGGGCCGGAATCGATCCGGACACGGTGCGTTCCACCGCGACCGGCGTCTTCATCGGGGCCGAGCCGCAGGAGTACGGACCGCTCCTCCACCAGGCGCCCGCCGGTTACGAGGGCTACCTCCTCACCGGCAGCACGACCAGCGTCATCTCAGGCCGGATCGCCTACGCGCTCGGCCTGGAAGGCCCCACCCTCACCGTCGACACGGCCTGCTCCTCGTCGCTGGTGGCCCTGCACCTGGCGGCGCAGGCGCTGCGCGGCGGCGAGTGCTCGCTGGCCCTGGCGGGCGGCGTCTCGGTGATGTCGAGCCCGGGTACGTTCACGGCCTTCAGCCGGCAGCGGGGCCTCTCCGCGGACGGTCGGTGCAAGGCATACGCGGAGGGTGCGGACGGCACGGGCTGGGGCGAGGGCGTGGGTGTCCTGGTCCTGGAGAAGTTGTCGGATGCGAGGCGCAACGGGCATCGCGTGCTGGCGGTGCTGCGCGGCTCCGCGGTCAACCAGGACGGCGCGAGCAACGGTCTGACGGCCCCCAACGGGCCTTCCCAGCGGCGCCTCATCGAACAGGCGCTGGCGTCGGCACGGCTGACGTCGGCCGACGTGGATGTGGTCGAGGGGCATGGGACCGGGACGCGGCTTGGCGACCCGATCGAGGCGCAGGCGCTGTTGGCCACGTATGGGCAGGGTCGGGCGGGGGCTGAGCCGTTGTGGCTGGGTTCGGTGAAGTCGAATCTGGGTCATACGCAGGCGGCTGCTGGTGTCGCGGGGATCATGAAGATGGTCTTGGCGATGCAGCACGAGACTCTTCCGGCGACATTGCATGTGGATGCGCCGAGTTCGCAGGTGGACTGGGGCTCGGGTGAGGTGCGGCTGCTGACGGAGGCACGGGAGTGGCCTGCCGGGCGGGCCGGGGAGCGGGTGCGGCGGGCCGGTGTCTCGTCCTTCGGTATCAGCGGCACCAACGCCCACGTGATCGTCGAGGAAGCTCCGCCCATGGAGGGCGAAGTTGCTTCTGTGGAGCGCGAGTTGGTGGTCGTTCCGTGGGTGCTGTCGGGGAAGACGGCGGAGGCGGTTCGGGATCAGGCGGCGCGGCTTCTGTCGTACGTGGGTGAGCGGTCGGAGGTTGATCCGGCTGGTGTTGGGTTGTCGTTGGCGACTGAGCGGGCGGCGTTCGCTCATCGTGCCGGTGTGGTGGCCGGGGACCGGGATGGTCTGCTGGACGGGCTGCGGGCGATTGCTCACGGTCGTGCGGACTCGCACATCGCCGATGCGGACGGCCGGTTGGGGGTCGTCCTGACGGGTCAGGGCAGCCAGCGTCTGGGGATGGGGCGTGAGTTGTGTGACGCCTTCCCGGTGTTCGCTGCCGCGTGGGACGAGGTGTGTGCCGCGCTCGACGTGCACTTGGATCGGCCGCTTGCCGAGGTCGTGTTCGGTGCGGACGCGCAGGTGTTGGATGAGACTGGGTTCACGCAGCCCGCACTGTTCGCGTTCGAGGTGGCGCTGTTCCGGCTCATCGAGTCATGGGGTGTGCGGGCGGAGGTGCTCGCCGGGCACTCGGTGGGCGAGTTGGTCGCCGCCTATGTCGCCGGGGTCTGGTCGCTGGACGACGCGGCGTTGCTGGTGTGTGCGCGGGGCCGGCTGATGCAGGGCCTGCCTTCTGGCGGGGCGATGTGTGCGGTGCAGGCCGGTGAGGACGAGGTGCGGGCGGCTCTCGTCGATGGGGTCGACATCGCCGCCGTGAACGGGCCCGCCTCTGTAGTGATTTCCGGTAGCGAGGCTGCCGTGAATGAAGTCGCCGCGTACTTCCGCGAGTTGGGTCGCAAGGTGAAGCGGCTGACGGTCAGCCACGCCTTCCACTCCTCGCTGATGGAGCCGATGCTCGCCGAGTTCCGGCAGTACGCGCAGGTCATCGAGTACGCGCCGCCCTCCGTCACCCTCGTGTCCACGCTGACCGGGCAGGTGCTGACGTACGAGGAGCTGTCGGACCCCGAGTACTGGGTGCGGCACGCGCGCGGTGCCGTGCGGTTCGGCGACGCCGTCGGGACGATCGCCGCGACGGGCGTCAGCACTCTTCTGGAGGTGGGCCCGGACGCGGTGCTGACCGCGATGGCCGCCGAGACCCTCACCGGAATGGAAGCCGTGGTGGTACCGGGGCTGCGGAAGGACCGCGGTGAGGCCCGGACGCTGACCGAAGCGGTGACCCGGCTGTACGCGCACGGTGTGGCCGTCGACTGGCGGGCCTTCTTCGACGGTACGGGTGCCACGCCGGTGGACCTGCCGACGTACGCCTTCCAGCGGCAGCGCTACTGGATGGACGCCTCTGCCGCCGACGCCGAAGCCGATGCCGGCGCGCTCGGGCTCGCCTCCGCCGGGCACCCGCTGCTCGGTGCCGTCGTGACCGTGGCGGGTTCCGCGCCGGGTGCGGAGCGGCTCGTCCTGACCGGGCGGCTCTCGGTCGCCGCGCAGCCGTGGCTGGCCGATCACGCGATGGGCGGGACGGTACTGCTGCCCGGCACCGGGTTCGTGGAGCTCGCGGTGCGGGCCGGGGACGCGGTCGGCTGCGACGTACTGGAGGAGCTGACGCTCCAGGCGCCGCTCGTGCTCGAACCGGACGGCGCGGGCGTCGAGTTCCAGATCGTGGTCGAGGAGCCGGACGCCGGTGGCCGGCGCGCGCTGGGCGTGTACTCCCGTGCGGGCGAAGCCGAATGGACTCGGCACGCGGTGGGTTCGCTGCGGGCCGGCGGGGCCCGGGACGGCGACGCCGGGACCGGGCAGGGCGGGACCGGGCAGGGCGGGACCGGGCCGGGCGGGGCCGGGCAGGGCGGGAGCTGGCCGCCCGCGGGCGCGGAGACCATCCCCGTCGAGGACGCGTACGAGCGCATGAGCGCCCAGGGGTACGGCTACGGGCCCGCCTTCCAGGGACTCCGTGCGGCCTGGCGGCGCGGCGACGAGATGTACGCCGAGGTCGCGCTGGACGACGGTGTCGACACCGACGGATACGCCGTGCATCCCGCGCTGCTCGACGCGGCGCTGCACGTCATCGGCGTGGACGAGGACGCACGCGGCACGGAGCTGCCGTTCTCCTGGACGGACGTTGTGTTCCACGCTTCCGGCGCGCGGGAGCTGAGGGTGCGGGTGACGCCGACGCCGGGCACATCGTCCGCCGTCACGATGCACCTGACCGACACCGCGGGTTCGCCGGTCGCGACCGTTGGCTCACTGGCGCTGCGTCCGCTGGACGCGCGGCAGCTCGCGGGCGGCCCCGGCCTGCCGCTCCACCACGTGGAGTGGACGCAGGTCTCGCAGGATGCCCTGGGTACCCGGGACGTTCGGGACTCCCGGGACATGCAGGTCACGCCGGGGGCGGTCGTCGTCTTCGACGTGCCGGACGAGGATCCGCTCGCCGCTGTGCTCGGCCGCGTACAGCAGTGGCTGGCGGACGACGACGGGCGCGCTCCGGAGAGCCGCCTCGCCGTGGTGACGCGGGGCGCGGCAGCCGTGCTGCCCGGCGAGAGCGTCGAGGCGGTGGCCCTGGAACAGGCGGCGGTACGAGGACTGGTGCGGGCCGCGCAGGCCGAACACCCGGACCGAGTCGTGCTCGTGGACATCGCGGGGGCCGGCGTCTCGGGGGCCGGTGTCGTGGATGCCGTGGGCGTCGTGGGCGCCCTTGTCGCGGACGAGCCGGAGCTGGCGCTGCGCGAGGGGCGCGTGTACGTGCCGCGCCTGGTGCGTACGGTCACGGTGCCGGACGACGAGTCATCCCCGTTCCGGCTCTCGCCCTCGCCCTCCGCCTCCGCCTCGCCCTCCGCCTCCGCCTCCGCCTCCTTCTTCGCCGGAGGGCGTGAGGGCGGAACGGTCCTCGTGACGGGCGGTACCGGCGGGCTGGGCGCGGCGGTCGCCCGTCACCTGGTGACCGAGCACGGCGTACGCAGCCTGCTGCTCGTCAGCCGTCGTGGCCCCGACGCCCCTGGCGCCGAGGAACTCCACCGCGATCTGGGCCAGTTGGGTGCGGAGGTCACCATCGCGGCCTGCGACGTGACCGACCGCGCGGCTCTCGCGGCCCTTCTGGACGGTGTGGCGGCGACCGGCGGCCGGCTGAGCGGTGTCGTGCACGCGGCGGGAGCCCTGGACGACGCGACCTTCCTGGCGCAGACGCCCGAGCGGCTGCGCACGGTCTTCGCCGCGAAGGCGGACGCGGCACGCCTGCTGCACGAGCTGACGGCGGACAGGGACTTGGACGCGTTCGTGCTGTTCTCCTCCGCGGCGGCCACCTTCGACGGCGCGGGCCAGGCCAACTACGCCGCCGCCAACGCTTACTTGGACGCCCTCGCCCAGCACCGCCGCGGCCTCGGCCTCCCGGGCCTCTCCCTGGCCTGGGGCCTGTGGGACCCGTCGGCGGGCGGCATGGGAGCCGGGCTGAGCGAGGCGGACCTGGCGCGCGTGGCACGCGCCGGAACCCCCGCCCACACCGAGGCACAGGGCCTCGCGATGTTCGACACCGCCCTGCGTGAGGAGCGGGCACACCTGCTGGGCCTGCGCCTTGACACGAACGCGCTGGGCCGCAGGGCCGAATCGTCCGGTGTGCCTGCCGTCCTGCGCGGCCTCACCCGCCCCTCCGTGGCGCGGCGCGCCGCGGCCGCGAGCGGCACCTCGGGCGGCGGCGCGCACGAACTCCGCGCGCAGCTTGCCGTGTTGCCCGAGGCCGAGCGTGAACGCCACCTCCTGGCCGTGGTCCGTACGCACGTCGCGACCGCCCTCGGCCACGAGAGCCCCGAGGCGGTCGACCCGGCCCGCGGCTTCGGCACGCTCGGGTTCGACTCGCTCGCCGCGGTCGAACTCCGCAACCGTCTCGGCGTCGCCACCGGCCTGCGCCTCCCGGCGACGCTCACCTTCGACTACCCGAACACCCAGGCCCTTGCCGGCTATCTGCGGGAGCAGCTGGTGGACGGGCCGCAGACTTCGGACCCGGCCGCCGGAGCGGCTCCGGGAGCGGCTCCCGGAGCGGCCGTGTCCGCCGCCGCCGACGACGACGCGGCGGTCGCGATCGTCGGGATGGCGTGCCGCTTCCCCGGTGGGGTCTCCTCGCCGGAAGGTCTGTGGGACCTCCTCGCGACGGGCGGCGACGCGATCTCCGCCTTCCCCGAGGACCGTGGGCCGGCCTGGCGAGCGGCCTACGACCCCGACCGGGACGCCGTCGGCAAGACGTACTCCGACGAGGGCGGATTCCTCGACGGCGCTGCCGAGTTCGACGCGGACTTCTTCGGGATCAGCCCGCGCGAGGCGCTGGCGACGGACCCGCAGCAGCGGCTGCTCCTGGAGACGTCGTGGGAGGCTCTGGAGCGGGCCGGGATCGACCCGGACGCGGTGCGTGGCAGCGCCACCGGTGTCTTCGCCGGCGTCATGTACCACGACTTCGCCACCCGGCTCCACGACGTCCCGGAGGAGCTTGCGGGCTACCTCGGCAACGGCGGCCTCGGCAGCGTCGTCTCCGGCCGCGTCGCCTACGCGTTGGGTCTTGAGGGTCCCGCGGTGTCGGTGGACACGGCGTGTTCGTCATCGCTGGTGTCGGTGCACTTGGCGGCGCAGGCGCTGAGGGGTGGCGAGTGCTCGCTGGCCCTGGCGGGCGGCGTGACGGTGATGACGACCCCTGACACCTTCGTGGACTTCAGCCGTCAGCGGGGTCTTGCGGCGGATGGCCGGTGCAAGGCGTATGCGGAGGGTGCGGACGGTACGGGTTGGGGCGAGGGTGTGGGTGTCCTGGTCCTGGAGAGGTTGTCGGATGCGCGGCGTAACGGGCATCGGGTGCTGGCGGTGGTGCGGGGTTCGGCGGTCAATCAGGACGGTGCGAGCAGCCAGTTGACGGCGCCGAATGGTCCTTCGCAGCAGCGGGTGATTCGTCAGGCGCTGGCGGCGGCTGGTGTGTCTGCCGGTGATGTGGATGTGGTCGAGGGCCATGGGACCGGGACGCGGCTCGGGGACCCGATCGAGGCGCAGGCGTTGCTGGCGACGTATGGGCAGGGTCGGTCGGGGGGTGAGCCGTTGTGGCTGGGTTCGGTGAAGTCGAATCTGGGTCATACGCAGGCTGCTGCTGGTGTCGCGGGGATCATGAAGATGGTTCTGGCGATGCAGCATGAGGTTCTTCCGGCGACGTTGCATGTGGATGCGCCGAGTTCGCAGGTGGACTGGGCTGCGGGTGAGGTGCGGCTGCTGACAGAGGCGCGGGAGTGGCCTGCCGGGCGGGCCGGGCGTGCGGGGGAGCGGGTGCGGCGGGCTGGTGTGTCGTCGTTCGGTATCAGCGGCACCAACGCCCACGTGGTCGTCGAGGAAGCTCCGCCCCTGGAGGACGAAGTGGCCTCTGTGGGACGGAAGTTGGTGGCTGTTCCTTGGGTGCTGTCGGGGAAGACGGCGGAGGCGGTTGGGGATCAGGCGGCGCGGCTTCTGTCGTACGTGGGTGAGCGGTCGGAGGTTGATCCGGCTGGTGTTGGGTTGTCGTTGGCGACTGAGCGGGCGGCGTTCGCTCATCGTGCCGGTGTGGTGGCCGGGGACCGGGATGGTCTGCTGGACGGGCTTCGGGCGATTGCAGACGGTCGTGCGGACTCGCACATCGCTGATCCGGACGGCCGGTTGGGGATCGTCCTGACGGGTCAGGGCAGTCAGCGTCTGGGGATGGGGCGTGAGTTGTGTGACGCCTTCCCGGTGTTCGCTGCCGCGTGGGACGAGGTGTGTGCCGCGCTGGACGTGCACCTGGATCGTCCGCTTGCCGAGGTCGTGTTCGGTGCGGACGCGCAGGTCTTGGATCAGACCGGGTTCACGCAGCCCGCACTGTTCGCGTTCGAGGTGGCGCTGTTTCGGCTCATCGAGTCGTGGGGCGTGCGCGCTGATGTGCTGGCCGGGCATTCCATAGGTGAGCTGGCGGCCGCCTACGTTGCCGGGGTCTGGTCACTGGACGACGCTGCCCGGCTGGTCTGCGCTCGGGGCCGGCTGATGCAGGACCTTCCGGCCGGCGGGGCGATGTGTGCCGTGCAGGCCACCGAGGACGAGGTGCGCGCCGCCCTGGTCGACGGGGTCGACATCGCCGCCGTGAACGGGCCCACCTCCCTGGTGATCTCGGGAGTCGAGTCTGCCGTCGATCAAGTGGCCGCGCACTTCGCTGGGTTGGGCCGCAAGGCGAAGCGGCTGACGGTCAGCCACGCCTTCCACTCATCCCTGATGGAGCCGATGCTGGCCGAGTTCGGTGAGGTCGCTGCCGGTCTCACGTACGAGCGGCCGCGCCTGTCGCTCGTATCGACGCTGACGGGTCAGGCCCTCTCGTACGAGGAACTGTCGGACCCCGAGTACTGGGTGCGGCAGGTGCGCGGCACGGTCCGGTTCGCCGACGCGGTGAACACCCTCACTGGGCAGGGTGTGAGCGCCTTCCTGGAGGTGGGCCCGGACGCGGTACTGACCGCGATGGCCGCCGAGACCCTCACCGACAGCGACGCCGCGTTGGTTCCGGCCCTGCGCCGGGACCGGGCCGAGACTCAGGCGCTGACCGAAGCGATCACTCGTCTCCACCTGCACGGCGCCTCCGTCGACTGGCGGGCCTTCTTCGACGGTACGGGTGCCACGCCGGTGGACCTGCCGACGTACGCCTTCCAGCGGCAGTGCTACTGGCTGGACGCCGGTGAGCCCCGTGGGGCCGATGTGTCGGTGGCAGGCCAGGCCGCCACCGGTCATCCCTTGCTGGGGGCGGCGGTTGAGCTTCCGGACTCCGATGCGGTGCTGTTCACCGGGCGTCTGTCGCTGATGTCGCATGGGTGGCTTGCGGATCATGCGGTGGGTGGCGTGGTTGTGGTGCCGGGTGCGGCGGTCGTGGAGATGGTGGTGCGGGCCGGCGACGAGGTCGGCTGCGGAACGGTCGAGGACCTGACGCTCCATGCCCCGCTGGTCGTGGACGAGCGTGGTGCGGTGGTGCTGCGGGTCCAGGTCGGCGAGGCCGATGAGGCCGGGCGCAGGGCCGTGAGTGTCCACTCGCGTCCGGATGACGCGGCGGACGTGCCGTGGACCCGGCATGCCGAGGGTGTGCTGGTGGCCGGGGTTCCGGAGGCGGACTTCGATCTGGGGGTGTGGCCGCCGGCCGGTGCGGAGCCGGTCGCGGTGGACTCGCTGTATGGGGATCTCGCGGTGTCCGGTTTGGAGTACGGGCCTGTCTTCCAGGGCCTGAAGGCTGCCTGGCGTGCGGGTGACGACGTCTACGCCGAGGTCGTCCTGCCGGAGGGCACCGCGACCGACGGCTTTGGGCTGCATCCGGCGCTCCTCGACGCCGCCCTGCACGGCATCGGGCTGAGCCCGCAGGCGGGTGAGGAAGCCGAACTGCCCTTCTCCTGGAGCGATGTCACCTTGCACGCGGCTCAGGCGGGTGCGTTGCGGGTGCGGATCACGCCCGGTGGTTCGGGGTGGGTGCTGCGGCTTGCCGACAGTGCGGGCGCACCCGTGGCCACGATCGGCTCGCTCGCACTGCGGCCCGTGAACGCGCAGGACCTCCGGGCGACCGCGACGCGGGATCTCTACCACGTCGAATGGACGCCTTTGGCGCTCCCCGAGAGCACCGATGGCGGCGACAGCGGCGACAGCGCCGGCCGGGTCACGGTCCTACGGTGCTTCCCCGGCGCGGAGCCGCACGCCGAGCCCTACGACTCCGTCAGCGACACCCTCGTACGCCTTCAGAAGTGGCTCGCCGAGTCCGGCGATGCCGATGAGGAGCGGCTGGTGGTCGTGACGCGCGGGGCGGTGGCCGTGCGGCCCGGGGAGGACGTGAGCCATCCGGGGCAGGCCGCCGTGCGCGGTCTGGTGCGGGCGGCGCAGGACGAGAACCCCGGCCGCATCGTCCTGGTGGACACGGACACGGACACGGACACGGACACGGACACGGACACGGTCGCCGATGCCGATGTTGACGTCGATGCTGATGCCGCTGACCTCCTTCCCGTGCGGGCGATCCTCGCCGCTGACGAGCCCGAGCTCGCCCTGCGCGACGGAGAGTTCTCGGCACCCCGGCTGGCCCGTGTCCCCGCCCCGACAGCCGCCGCCCCGACAGCCGCCACCTCGGCGGCCGCCGCCCCGGCCGCCCCCTGGTCCACCGGAGGCACAGTCCTCATCACCGGCGGCACCGGAGCCCTGGGCGGGCTCACCGCTCGCCACCTGGTGGCCGTACACGGCGTACGCAGCCTGCTCCTCGTCAGCCGTGGTGGCCCCGCCGCCCCCGGCGCCGGTGAACTCGCCGCCGAGCTCAAGGAGTCGGGCGCGGAGGTCGCCATCGTCGCCTGTGACGTGAGCGATCGCGAGGCGCTCGCCGGACTGCTCGCGCGGCACCCGGACCCGGTGACCGCCGTCGTCCACACGGCGGGCGTGCTCGACGACGCGACCGTCGCGTCGCTCACGCCGGAGCGCCTGCGGACCGTCCTCGCGGTGAAGGCCGACGCGGCCCGTCACCTGCACGAGCTCACCGCTGACCGGCAGCTCGACGCGTTCGTGCTGTTCTCCTCGACGGCGGCCACCTTCGACGGTGCCGGCCAGGGCAACTACGCGGCCGCCAACGCCTACTTGGACGCCCTCGCGGCGCATCGCCGGGCCCACGGGCTGCCCGGCGTCTCGCTCGCCTGGGGGCTGTGGGACCCGTCGGCGGGCGGCATGGGGGCGGGCCTCACCCGCGCCGACGTGGCGCGGGTGGCGCGGACCGGACCGCAGGCGCTCGCGGCCGGACACGGCATGGAGTTGTTCGACGCGGCGCTCGGCACGGGGGCGGCCCACGTGCTGCCGGTGCCGTTCGACGCACGCGCCCTCCAGGAGCGGTCCGCGGCCGGCCGGCTGCCCGCGATCCTGCGCGGCCTGGTCCGCGCACCACAGGCCCGGCGCGGCGCCCCCACCCCCGAGGGCGCCGCGTCCGGACCGGCCACCGGCCTCAAGGAGCGGCTGCTCGAACTCGCCCCCGGCGAGCGGACTCCGGTCGTGCTCGAGCTCGTGCGCACGCACGTCGCAGCCGTCCTCGGGCACGCGGGGCCCGAAGCGGTCGACCCCGAGCGCGGGTTCGGCGGCCTCGGCTTCGACTCGCTGGCGGCCGTGGAGCTGCGCAACCGGCTGAACCCGGCCACGGGGCTGCGGCTGCCCGCGACGCTGATCTTCGACTACCCCACGTGCGAGGTGCTCGCGGAGCACATCCGTGAGCAGCTGGCGCCGCGGGAGACCGGTGCGGCGGCGCTTCGCGCGATCGAGACCGAACTCGCCGGACTCAAGGCACGTCTCGCGGCGGTGGCCGGTGAGCCGGAGCTTGCGGCGGTCGACCGTGCCCGGATCGGCGGGAGCCTGCGTGCCCTGGCCTCGGACTGGACCGCCGCCGGTGGCGCGGACGAAGCCCGCACCGACGCCGGCGCCGACCGGTTGGCCGCCGCGGACGCCGACGAGCTCTTCGGGATTCTCGACGGCGAGTTCGGGCGCGAGTGATGACACCTATGACGACGACGCTACGAATGAGGAGCGCAGGAATGTCCGGAACAGCCGGAACCGTCGCCGACGCGAACGCGAACGCGGACGTGGTCCCGAACGTGGACGCGGACATGGGCGCGAACGCGAACGCGGACGCGGACGTGAGCGCGGACGTGAGCGCAGGACAGGCACTGACGTCCACGGCGGACGCCGTGCCGCCCGCCACGCGCAGACCGGGGACGCGCAAGGAGACCGACCTGTGGCTGCTCGAGGGTCTCGTGCCCGGGTCGGGCGTCAACAACCTCTCGCTGACCCTCGACGTGGAAGGCCCCGTCGACCGGGAGGCGCTCGCCCACGCGATACGCCTCGTCGTCCGCAGGCACGAGATCCTCCGCACCGTCTTCCACAGCTCCGACACGGACCTCACCAGCAGCGTCCTCGACCCGGCCCACACCGTCGTCGACGTGGTCGAGGCGACGGTCGGAGAGGCGGACGCGCAGCGGGCGGTCGAGGAGTTCGTCGGTGTGCCCTTCGCGCTCGACGGCGGCCTGCTCGTCCGCGGCGCGGTGTTCCGGATCGACGGCGCGGACCGCGACATCGTCTGCGTCGCGCTGCACCACCTGATCTTCGACGCCATGTCGACGCCGAGCCTGCTCGCCGAGCTGATCGGCGCGTACGAGGCCCCGGACCGGTACGACACGACGCCCGTGCCGCCGGCCGTGGAGCCCGAGCCCTCCGCCGAGAGCGTGCGGTTCTGGCGCGATCAACTGCGCGGATTCCACGCACCGGACAGCTTGTGGATCGGCAGCCCGCCCTCGCCCGAACCCGACCTGGCGGGCGGCACGTCCTGGCACCGGCTCTCCGCCGACGCGCGCGCCGTCGTACGCCGTCTGGAGAAGGAGCTGCGCGCGCCGGAAGCCGTCATCCTGCTCGCGGCGTACTGCCTGCTCCTGTCCCGGCACGGCGCGGGAGCGGACATAGTCGCGGGCTCGCCGGTGAGCGTGCGGCCCGCGGGCCGCGAGGGCGCGATCGGCTACCACGTGAACGTGCTGCCGCTGCGGGTGCACGTGGACGCGGCCAAGCCGTTCAAGCGGCTCGTCAACCGTGCCCGTGGCGTCTTCCTCGAAGGGCTCGGGAACTCCGGCGTCCCTGCCGAGTCCGTCCTCGACGAGGTCCGCGAGCCAGCGAGCACCTGGCGGAACTCGCTCACCAACCACCTGTTCAACTACGTGCCCGGCGGCATGTCCGCCGAGTTCGCCTTCGGCGGTCACCCGGCCGGGCTGCGCCGCGTCGAGAACGGCTACAGCAAGTTCGACCTGGAGTTCTTCTTCCTGGCGGAGGAGATCCGTGCGGTCTTCCGCACCCAGGCCTTCTCCGCCACCGAGGTCGACCTGCTGCTCGCCCGCTACGACGCGCTGCTCGTCGAGCTCGGCGAGCACCTGGACCGGCCCGTCGGCGAGCTCTCGGTGTGGTGCGCGGCGGACCGGGCGGCGGTCGGCGCCGGCGACCGGCACGAGTTCGGCGCGGGCGTACGGGCCTTCGTCGCCGCGCCCGACGGCGCCGAGCTGCCGGTCCTGGTCCGGGGCGAGCTGTGCCTGGAGCACACGGCCGAGGGCAGGACCGTCCGGACGGGCGACCTGGTGCGCTGGCTGCCGGACGGCCGCATCGAGCTGCTCGGCCGCGTGGCGGGGCGGGAGGAGGGGCGGCAGGAGAAGGCCGCCGGTGTCCAGGAGGCGGTGGCCCAGAAGGCGGCCGCGGGCGGTGACGTCGAAGCTCTCACGGCCCGACTCCTGCCGCTCTGGCGCGAGTTCCTCAAGGGCGAGGAGGTGACGGCCGACTCCGGGTTCTTCGCGAGCGGCGGCAACTCGCTGCTCGCGCTCCAGCTCCTCAAGCGCGTCAAGAAGGACATCGGGGCCGAGCGGAAGGCCAGGCTGGCCGACCTCTTCGCGCACCCGACCCCACGTCGGCTCGCCCACTTCCTGTCGGGGGAGGCGCGCTGAAGTGAACGTCTCCGAAGTGAACGTCTTCCTCAATGAATTCCCCGCGGGCGTAGGCGTAGGCGCGGAGGTGGAGGCAGCAGTGGAGGCGGGCGTGGACACGGCGGCGCTCGCCGGGACCACCGTCGGCCTCAAGGCGGCCGTCGCCGCCCGCGAAGCCGTCGCCACCGGCCAGAGCCACGTCCACGACCCGCAGTGGTGGGCCGGGCGCGACGCCGTCGTCGTCGAGCGGCTGCGCGCCGCCGGGGCACGGATACTCGGCCACACGCTCATGTCCGAGCACGCGCTCGGCCGCCCGGACCCGGCGCTCGGCTTCCCGGTGCCCCGCAATCCCTGGGACATGGACCGCTGGACGGGCGGATCGAGCGGCGGCAGCGCGGCGGGCGTCGCCGCGGGCGCGTTCGGCCTGGGCATCGGCACCGACACCAACGGCTCCATCCGCATCCCCGCCGCACTGTGCGGGGTCACCGGCCTCAAGCCGACGCACGCCGCGGTGCCGCTGGACGGCTGCCTCCCGCTCAGCCCCTCCCTCGACGTGGTGGGCCCGCTGGCCCGCACCGCGCGGGCCTGCGCCGAGGCGCTCGCGGTCATGACGGGACGTACCGGCGAACTGGACCACCCCGACGGCGGGGGCCGCTGGAAGGACCGGCTCGCAGGGGCGCGGGTCGGCGTACCGCGGCGGGCCCTGAAGGAGTCCGCCGGGTGCTCGGAGGACTGCGAGGAGGCGTTCGAGCGGGCCCTCGGACAGCTGCGGGAGCTCGGCGCGGACATCGTCGACGTAGAACTGCCGGAGGTCTACCCGCTCTACGCAGCTCAGTTGGTGACGCTCCTGACCGAGGGCTACGCACTGCACGCGGACGGTCTGCGGGAGCGCTGGGCCGAGTACGGGCGGCCGTTCCGGCGCACCATCGTGCTCGGCGGGCTGATCCCGGACGAGACCCGCGTGCTCGCCGAGCGGGTGCGGGCCTGGGCACGGGACGCGCTGACCGACCGTTTCCAGGGACTCGACGCCGTCGCCACGCCGACCTGGCCGGGGACGGCTCCCCGCCTCGACGACGCGCAGGCGCTGCAGACGGTCTCCTGGCTGCCCGCGCTGTGGAGCGCGGTCGGCTTCCCGGCGATCGCCCTGCCGATGGGGCCGGGCGCCGACGGCCTGCCGCTCTCGCTCCAGCTGGCCGGACTCCCGGACACCGACTTCGCGCTGGCCTCCCTCGCGGACGTCTACCAACAGCACACCGCCTGGCACCTGAACGGTCCGCCCAGGCCGCGGGAGCGGGAAGCGGACGGGCCCGTGCCGACGCCCGTGCCAACGCCCGCGCCCGAGCCGGCGGCCGTCGTCGTGCCCCGGAGCGGCGGTGGCTCGGCCGAGACGCTGCAGCAGGTCACCGTGCTGCTCGACGGCCTCGGCCTGGGCCGGTCGATCGCCCCCGACGAGATCCAGGAGCTCACCGGCCAGTGGGAGCTCATGTCCATGCTCTTCGCCTTCCTCGCCGAGACCCCCGTGGGAAACACGCCATGAACGCGCATGTGAACGACCTCACCGACAACCCCTGGATACGCCGCTACCGCACCTCGCAGGACGGTGCGCCGCGCCTGGTCTGCTTCCCGCACGCGGGCGGCTCCGCCAGCTTCTACTTCCCGCTGGCCCAGGCCCTCGCGCCCGGCATCGACGCTCTCGTCGTCCAGTACCCGGGCCGCCAGGACCGCCGCGCCGAACCCTTCGTCGACAGCGTCCCGGCCCTCGCCGACCACATCGCGGCCGCGCTGCGCCCGTTCGCCGGCGGACCCGGCGGACCCGGTGAACCCGGCGCATCCGGTGAACCCGGTGAACCGCTGACGTTCTTCGGTCACAGCCTTGGCGCCGTACTCGCCTTCGAGGTCGCGCGCCGCCTGGCCGCGGACTCCCGGGGGCCGCGGCGGCTGTTCGTCTCGGCGCGCCGGGCCCCGTCGCGGCCGCGCGTCGAATCCGTCCACACCAAGACCGACGACGAGCTGATCGCGCAGGTCAGGCGGCTCAGCGGCACGGACCCGCGGGTCCTTGGCAACGAGGAGATCATGCGGATGGCGCTGCCCGCCATCCGCAACGACTACCGCGCCATCGAGACCTACCGCCCCGAGCCCGGCGCCCGCGTCGACTGCCCTCTGACCGTCCTCGTCGGCGACGACGACCCGACGACCACGGTGGCCGAGGCCGCCGCCTGGAGCGAGCACACGACGAGCGGCTGCGATCTGCGGGTCTTCGCCGGTGGCGGGCACTTCTACCTCGCCGACCCGGGCCGGGACAAGGAAGTGTGCGACGCGATCCGCGAGGGCATGCGGGTGCCGGTACCGGGTGGGCTGCGATGACGAACGTGGCCGCCGAGGAGCGCCAGGGGCCGCAGCCCCGGCAGCAGCCGCAACAGCCCCAGCCCCAGCCCCGAACCCAGCCCCGGCCCCAGGTCCTGGCGGGAGATCTGCTGCCCGGCCGGTTCGAGGAGCAGGCGCGGCTCACCCCGGACGTGGTGGCGGTGCTGGCCGGCGGGGGCGCCGGTGCCGGTGCGGCTGATGCGACCCGCGTCACGTACGCCGAGCTCAACGCCCGGGCCAACCGCCTCGCCCACCACCTCATCGGCGCGGGCATCGGCCCCCACGACCTCGTCGCCGTCGCCATGCGGCGTTCGGCGGAGCTGGTGGTGGCCTTCCTCGCGGTGCTGAAGGCCGGTGCGGCGTACGTCCCCTTCGACGTCGAACTCCACTCCCAGCGGCTCCAGTTCATGAAGCGGGACGCGCGGCCCGCGCTGCTCCTGACGACGGCGGCCGACGCCGACTCGGTCATCGATGACGCCGACTCGGTCATCGATGACGCCGACTCGGGCGTCGACGAAGAGGACGACACGGTTCCGGTGCTCGTCGTGGACGCCCCCGGGACGGCGCGCGAGCTGGCGGACGCCTCCGGGGCGAACCCCTCCGACGCCGACCGCGAAGCCCCTCTGCGCCCCGACCACGCCGCGTACGTCATCTACACCTCCGGCTCGACGGGCACGCCCAAGGGCGTCGTCGTCACGCACCACGCGCTCGCCGCCTACCTCGCCTACGCGCGCACCGCCTACCCGAGCGTGTCCGGCACGGCGCTGCTGCACTCGTCCGTCGCCTTCGACATGACGGTGACGACCCTGTACGCACCCCTGACGACGGGCGGCACGCTCGTCATCAACCCCCTCGATGACCCCGGCGTCCGGCCGACCTTCCTCAAGGTCACCCCCTCCCACCTGGCACTCCTGGCCACGCTGCCGCCCGAGGCGGCACCGAGCCGGGAACTGGTGGTCGGCGGCGAGCTGCTCCTGCCGGAGGTCGTGGAGGCGTTCCGTGAGAACCACCCGCACGTCACCGTCGTCAACGAGTACGGGCCGACCGAGGCCGCCGTCGGCTGCTGCGTGCACATCGTCCGCCCCGGCGACACGCTGCCGCCCGGGGCGGTCCCCATCGGCCGCCCGACGACCGCGACCACGCTCTACGTACTGGACGAGAAGCTGACTCCGGTCGCGCCGGGCGAGACGGGCGAGCTGTACATCGCGGGCGACCAGCTGGCCCGCGGCTACCTGCACCGCCCCGACCTGACCGCCGACCGTTTCGTCACCGACCCGTACGGCCCGCCCGGCACCCGCATGTACCGCACCGGCGACCGCGTACGCCAGAACGCCGAAGGCGACCTCGAATACCTCGGCCGTTTCGACGCCCAGGTCAAGATCCGCGGCTACCGCATCGAACTGGGCGAGATCGAGTCCGTGCTGCTGCGCCACGAGGACGTGGCCCGGGTGGCGGTCACCGTGTTCCGCGAGGGCACGCACGGCGCGCACCTGGTGGC
Organism: Streptomyces sp. NPDC093510; assembly: GCF_040683555.1. Taxonomy (NCBI): domain Bacteria; kingdom Bacillati; phylum Actinomycetota; class Actinomycetes; order Kitasatosporales; family Streptomycetaceae; genus Streptomyces; species Streptomyces sp. NPDC093510. Next base: position 11,859 of record NZ_JBFBEE010000018.1, on the reverse strand, counting down.
GTACGTCGTCCCCCGAAGCCCTCGGCCGGGGACGGGCGCGCCCCCGTACGACGGGAGCGGGCTGCGCGCGTACGCCGCCGGGCACCTGCCCGACTACATGGTCCCCAGTGCCTTCGTCACGCTGGACGAACTCCCGTTGAACGCCAACGGCAAGCTGGAGACGAGGGAACTCCCCGCCCCCCGCTTCGCCGCGCTCACCGCGTTCCGCGCGCCCGCCACCGAGGTGCAGACGCTGCTGTGCGGCCTGTTCGCCGAATTCTCCGGCGCCGAGCGGGTCGGCCTCGACGACGACTTCTTCGCGCTCGGCGGCACGAGCCTCGGCGCCGCCCAGATCGCGAGCAAGGCCCGCCGCGGCGGCGTCCGCTTCAGCCTCCGGGACGTACTCGACCACCGGACGGTGCGACGCCTCGCGGAGGCCGTCCACTGAGAACCGGCACACCCCTCAATTCCCGAACGTCCGAAACCCGAACTCCCGAAACCCGAACTCGCGAACTTCTGAGGAGACAAGAACACATGCAGCTCTTGCAGTTGGCAGGAATGGGATGGATATCCCGGTCGCTCAGCGTCGCCGCCCGCCTCGACATCGCCTCACGCCTCGTTGACGGCCCGAAGACGCCGGAGGAGATCGCCGAGCTCTGCGACGCCGATCCGGACGGCATCCGCTATCTGCTGCGCGTGCTCGGCGTCGTGGGCGTGTTCCACGAGAACGAGGACGGCACCTTCCAGCACACCGAGATCTCGCAGCAGCTGCGCGACGACCATCCGCAGTCGATGCGCCACTGGTGCGTGCTCGGCGGCGAGATGTACTACGACGTATGGCGTGACCTGCTGACGACGGTGCAGACCGGCAAGCCCGCTTCCCGCTCGGAATACGGCAGTTCCATCTACGCCTACATGGACAAGGACAGCGACGCCGGCGAGGTCTACGACAAGGCGATGGTCGACATCGCCCGCCCCGCCGCCGCCGAGATCGCGCGCGACTTCGATTTCTCGTGGGTCAACAAGTCCATCGACGTCGGCGGCGGCAGCGGCCATCTGCTGAAGACGATTCTGGCAGCCCACCCCACGATGGAAGGCGTGGTCGCCGAGCGCGCCGACGTCGCAGAACGCGGCGCCAAGTCCCTTGCCGAGGAGGGCGACGACGACCTCTCCCGGCGGCTCTCCTTCACCCCGGTCGACTTCTTCGAGAAGGTGCCGAGCGGCGGCGACGCGTACTTCCTGAAGAACGTGCTGCACAACTGGAGCCCCGAAAGCAGCATCCGCATTCTGAAGACGATCCGCCGCGCGATGGTGGGCACCGTCGAGGAACACGAAGGGGTCGGTGTCGAGCCCACGCTCTTCATCATCGAACCGCTCCTCGGCCACGACAACGTGTCGTCGATCCGGGCGCTCTTCCAGATGGTCGTGTGCGAGGAAGGCACCCGCATCCGCTCGGAGGAAGACCTGCGAAGCCAGGTGGCGAGCGCGGGACTCGAGATCCGCTCCATCAAGAACCTGGGCACAGAACACAGCGTCATCGAATGCCGCCTGGCCCGGGACTGACGGAAACAGACACTGCGATGTACAGGAACGAGAACATCATGTGGGACGCGCAATTCGAATACATTCTCCGCGCCTGGCTTCCTTTCCTTCCCGAAGAGACGCCGATCACCGCCGACCTGAACCTGCGTGACGCGGGGCTGGATTCGCTGGGCACGGTGGACCTGCTGTTCTCCGTCGAGAACAGCTATGACGTCAAGTTCACCGATTCCGCACTCGACATGGAGACCTTCGCCACTGCGGATTCGCTGTGGCGCACCATCTCCGAACTGAAGCGCACCGCCGAAGCGCGCTGATCTCTCTTCTCTCTTTCACATCCCGATAGGTGAACCACGTGTCGAACCAGCCGTACGAGTCGAACGAACAGAAGCTCCTCGACTACCTCAAGCGGGCCACCGCAGAGCTGCAGGACACTCGTCGGCGGCTGCGCGACGAGGAGGACAAGCAGCGGGAACCGATCGCCATCGTCGGAATGGCGTGCCGGTACCCGGGCGGAGTCTCCTCGCCGGAGGACCTGTGGAAGCTGCTCTCCACGGGCAGCGACGCGGTGGCGGAGTTCCCGGACGACCGTGGCTGGGATGTGGAGGGCATCTACGACCCGGACCCGGAGGCCATGGGCCGGGCGGGCAGGACGTACTCGAACGAGGGCGGATTCCTCGACGGCGCTGCCGAGTTCGACGCGGACTTCTTCGGGATCAGCCCGCGCGAGGCGCTGGCGACGGACCCGCAGCAGCGGCTGCTCCTGGAGACGTCGTGGGAGGCTCTGGAGCGGGCCGGGATCGACCCGGGTGCCCTGCGTGGCACCCGGACCGGCGTGTTCGCGGGCGTCATGTACCACGACTACGGCTCACGCCTGCACGACGTCCCCGACGATGTCAGCGGCTTCCTCGGCAACGGCAGCGCGGCGAGCGTCGTTTCGGGCCGTGTGTCGTACACGCTGGGTCTTGAGGGCCCCGCGGTTTCGGTGGACACGGCGTGCTCGTCCTCGCTGGTGACGGTGCATCTGGCGGCGCAGGCGCTGCGGGGCGGAGAGTGCTCGCTGGCCCTGGCGGGCGGCGTGACCGTGATGTCGACGCCCGACACCTTCATCGAGTTCAGTCGTCAGCGGGGTCTTGCGGCGGATGGCCGGTGCAAGGCGTATGCGGAGGGTGCGGACGGTACGGGTTGGGGCGAGGGTGTGGGTGTCCTGGTCCTGGAGAAGTTGTCGGATGCGCGGCGCAACGGGCATCGGGTGCTGGCGGTGGTGCGGGGTTCGGCGGTCAATCAGGACGGTGCGAGCAGCCAGTTGACGGCGCCGAATGGTCCTTCGCAGCAGCGGGTGATTCGTCAGGCGCTGGCGGCGGCGGGTGTGTCTGCCGGTGATGTGGATGTGGTCGAGGGGCACGGGACCGGCACGCGGCTCGGGGACCCGATCGAGGCGCAGGCGTTGCTGGCGACGTATGGGCAGGGTCGGGCGGAGGGTGAGCCGTTGTGGCTGGGTTCGGTGAAGTCGAACCTTGGTCATACGCAGGCTGCTGCTGGTGTCGCGGGGATCATGAAGATGGTGCTGGCGATGCAGCACGAGGTTCTTCCGGCGACGTTGCATGTGGATGCGCCGAGTTCGCAGGTGGACTGGGCTGCGGGTGAGGTGCGGCTGCTGACGGAGGCGCGGGAGTGGCCTGCCGGGCGGGCCGGGCGTGCGGGGGAGCGGGTGCGGCGGGCTGGTGTGTCGTCGTTCGGTATCAGTGGCACCAATGCGCATGTGATCGTCGAGGAGGCTCCGGCGCTCGCGTCGGGTGACGATGCGTCCGTCCTACGGGAGTTGGGGGCTGTTCCGTGGGTGCTGTCGGGGAAGACGGCGGAAGCGGTTCGGGATCAGGCGGCACGGTTGCTCTCGTACGTCGAGGAGCGCCCCGGCATGGATCTCGTGGCGGGCGGTTTCACGCTGGCGACGGCTCGGTCTGCGTTCGCGCATCGGGCCGGTGTGGTGGCCGGCGGCCGGGAGGCGCTGCTGGACGGGCTGCGGGCGGTTGTTAATGGCGGGGCGTCGTTGCAGGGGACGGCCGTCGGTGGTGGCCGGGTTGGCCTTCTGCTGACGGGCCAGGGCAGTCAGCGGTTGGGGATGGGCCGTGAGCTGTATGGCGCCTTCCCGGTGTTCGCCGCTGCTTGGGACGAGGTGTGTGCCGCGCTCGACGTGCACTTGGATCGGCCGCTTGCTGAGGTCGTCTTCGGTGCTGATGCTGCGGTCTTGGACGCGACTGGGTTCACGCAGCCCGCGCTGTTCGCTTTCGAAGTGGCGTTGTTCCGGCTCGTTGAGTCGTGGGGTGTGCGTGCTGATGTTTTGGCGGGTCATTCCATAGGTGAGTTGGCGGCCGCGTATGTGGCTGGTGTGTGGTCGTTGGAGGATGCGGCTCGGCTGGTGTGCGCTCGGGGCCGGCTGATGCAGGACCTTCCGGCCGGTGGAGCGATGTGTGCGGTGCAGGCCGGTGAGGATGAGGTGCGGGCGGCTCTGGTTGACGGGGCCGACATCGCCGCGGTGAACGGGCCTGCCTCCGTGGTGGTTTCCGGTGGCGAGGCTGCTGTGGACGACGTCGCCGCGTATTTCGCTGGGTTGGGCCGGAAGGTGAAGCGTCTTTCGGTCAGCCATGCCTTCCACTCGGCGTTGGTGGAGTCGATGCTGGCCGAGTTCGGTGAGGTTGCGGCGGGGCTGACGTATGAGCGGCCGCATTTGGCGTTGGTGTCGACGCTGACGGGTCAGGCCCTCTCGTATGAGGAACTGTCGGACCCCGAGTACTGGGTGCGTCACGTGCGCGGCACCGTCCGGTTCGCCGACGCGGTGAACACGCTCGCCGGGCAGGGTGTGAGCACCTTCCTGGAGGTGGGACCGGACGCGGTACTGACCGCGATGGCCGCTGAGACCCTCACCGACAGCGACGCCGTGCTGGTTCCGGCTTTGCGTCGGGGCCGGACCGAGGCTCAGGCCGTTGTCGAGGCGGTGACCCGGCTGTACGCGCACGGCGTGGCCGTCGACTGGCGGGCCTTCTTCGACGGTACGGGTGCCACGCCAGTGGACCTCCCGACGTATGCCTTCCAGCGGCAGCGCTACTGGCTGGACGCCGGTGAGTCCTATGCGGGCGACGTGTCGGTGGTCGGCCTCGTGGACGCAGAGCACCCGTTGCTGGGCGCGGCAGTCGAGCTGCCGGACTTCGACGGTGCGCTGCTCACCGGGCGTCTGTCGCTGGCGTCGCATGCGTGGCTTGCGGATCACGCGGTCGGTGGCACGGTCGTGGTGCCGGGTGCGGCGGTCGTGGAGATGGTGGTGCGGGCCGGCGACGAGGTCGGTTGTGGCACTGTCGAGGATCTGACGCTGCATGCCCCGCTGGTTCTGGATGAGCGTGGTGCGGTGGTGCTGCGGGTCCAGGTCGGTGAGGCCGATGAGAGCGCACGGCGGGCTGTCACTGTGCACTCGCGTCCGGATGACGCGGCGGATGTGCCGTGGACCCGGCATGCCGAGGGTGTGCTGGTGGCCGGGGTTCCGGAGGCGGACTTCGATCTGGGGGTGTGGCCGCCGGCCGGTGCGGAGCCGGTCGCGGTGGGCTCGCTGTATGGGGATCTCGCGGCGTCCGGTTTGGAGTACGGGCCTGTCTTCCAGGGCCTGAAAGTGGCCTGGCGCGCGGGCGAGGACGTCTACGCCGAGGTCGTCCTGCCGGAGGGCACCGCGACCGACGGGTTCGGGCTGCACCCGGCGCTCCTCGACGCCGCCCTGCACGGCATCGGGCTGAGCCCGCAGGCGGGTGAGGAAGCCGAACTGCCCTTCTCCTGGAGCGATGTCACCTTGCACGCGGCTCAGGCGGGTGCGTTGCGGGTGCGGATCACGCCGGGGACCTCCGGGTGGGTGCTGCGGCTTGCCGACAGTGCGGGCGCCCCCGTGGCCACGATCGGCTCGCTCGCACTGCGGGCCGTGTCGGCGGAGCACATGGATGGTGCGTCGACGGCCGGGCGTGGGCGTGATTCCTTGTTCCGGGTGGAGTGGCAGGAGCTGCCCGCTTCCGGGAACGCGGTGCCGGATGGCAAGGGCGCTGATCTGTCGGTCATGTCCTTCTCCGGTGTCGGGCGGGGGCCGGGCGCGGTGGCCGAACGTGCGTTGGAGGCCGTGCAGGAGTGGCTGGCGGCCGAGCATGCGGATGGTGCGCGGCTCGCGGTCGTCACCTCCGGTGCGGTCGCCGCCGCCGCGGGTGACAAGGTGCCCGATGCGTCCGCTGCCGCAGTGCACGGCCTCGTCCGCTCCGCGCAGTCGGAGCACCCGGGACGCATCGTCCTGGTCGATGTCGATGTCGATGTCAATGCCGACGGTGAGGTCGATGAGGGTGGTGCCGGTGCTGGCACCGGGCGACGGGCCGAGTTCTTGTCGCTGGTGGCCCAGTACGGCTACGCCGAGCCGGAGTTGGCCGTGCGCGAAGGCCGCGTGTACGCGCCGCGGCTGGTGCGTGCGCCGCTCGGTGCCGAGCGCTCTGCCGCCCCCCTCCGCCTCGCGGAGGGCACCGTCCTGGTGACCGGGGCCTCAGGTGCGCTGGGTGGCCTCTTCGCCAAGCACCTTGTGTCCGACTACGGCGTACGTCACCTGCTCCTCGTCTCCCGTCGGGGCGACGCGGCACCAGGAGCCGACGAACTCGCGGCTGAGCTGGACCAGTTGGGCGCGCGCGTGTCCTGGGCGGCCTGTGATGTCTCTGACCGGCAGGCGTTGGCCGACGTCCTGGAGGCCGTTCCGGCTGAGTACCCGTTGACGGGTGTGGTGCACGCGGCGGGTGTCCTGGACGACGGTCTGCTGGAGAAGCTCACCCCGGAGCGGCTGCACGCCGTGCTGGCTCCGAAGGCGGAGGCGGCCCGGCACTTGGACGAGCTGACGCGGGAGCGGGGCGCGGAACTGTCTCTGTTCGTGCTGTTCTCATCCGCTGCGGCGACGCTGGGCAGTGCGGGCCAGGCCAACTATGCGGCTGCCAATGCCTACTTGGACGCCCTCGCGACCCGGCGCCGGGCCGCTGGGCTGCCCGGCCTCTCCCTGGGCTGGGGCCTGTGGACCCTGGAGTCCGGTGGCATGGGCGGTGCTGTCGGCGCGGCCGAGCTGTCCCGTATGGAAGACAGCGGGCATGGCGCGCTCTCGGCGGAGGATGGCCTGGCACTGTTCGACGCGGCGGTGGGCCTGAGCCGATCGGCTTCGGGCGGTGATGCCGGTTCGGGCGACGATGCCGGTTCGGACGACGACGCCGGCTCGGGCGAGGCAGTGCTGGTGCCGATGCGTTTCGACGCGGTCAAGGCGCGGCGGTCCGGCACCGGCCCCGAGCCGCTGCTGCGGGCTCTGGTCCGAGGGGCCGCCCGGCGCACGGCGCGTACCACCGCCGGGCACGGCCACGGCGAAGGCGAACAGGGTCTCGCCGCGCGGCTGGCGAGCCTCGGGGCCGTCGCCCGGCACGAACACCTCCTCGACCTCGTCCGCGAGGCCGCGGCCACGGTCCTCGGCCACGCGGCCGGGCATTCCATCGACCCGGGCCTGCCGTTCAAGGATCTCGGCTTCGACTCGCTGACGGGCGTCGAGTTCCGCAACCGTCTGGCGGCGGTCACCGGCCTGCGCCTGCCCGCCACGCTCGTCTTCGACTACCCGAACGCCACCGCCCTCGCCCTCCTCCTCCACGAGGAGCTGCTCGGCGAGACGGCCGCCGGCACGGACACCGCGGCGGCCTCCACGACGTCGGCGGCATCGAAGGGCGCGGTCGACGAGCCGGTCGCGATCGTCGGGATGGCGTGCCGCTTCCCGGGCGGGGTCTCCTCGCCGGAGGACCTGTGGAAGCTGCTCTCCACGGGCAAGGACGCGGTCAGCGCGTTCCCGGCCGACCGGGACTGGGACGTGGAGGGCATCTACGATCCCGATCCGGACGCCCCGGGCAAGACCTATGCCAGGCACGGCGGCTTCCTGGACCGTGCCGCGGACTTCGACGCGGAGTTCTTCGGGATCAGCCCGCGCGAGGCGCTGGCCATGGACCCGCAGCACCGGATCCTCCTGGAGACGTCGTGGGAGGCCCTTGAGCGGGCCGGCATCGAGCCGGGTTCGCTGCGTGGCAGTTCGACCGGTGTCTTCCCCGGGATCATGTACCACGACTACAGCGAGGTGCTCGCTCGTTCCGCGCAGCGGGACACCGAGGGCTTCATGGGCGTGGGCGGCAGTCTCGCGTCGGGCCGTGTGTCGTACACGTTGGGTCTTGAGGGTCCTGCTGTGTCGGTGGACACGGCGTGTTCGTCATCGCTGGTGTCGGTGCACTTGGCTGCGCAGGCGCTGCGGAGTGGTGAGTGTTCGCTGGCCCTTGCGGGTGGCGTGACGGTGATGTCGACTCCGGAGACGTTCATCGAGTTCAGCCGTCAGCGGGGCCTCGCGGCGGATGGCCGGTGCAAGGCGTACGCGGAGGGCGCGGACGGCACTGGCTGGGGCGAGGGCGTCGGCGTACTCGTCCTGGAGAAGCTCTCCGACGCGCGGAAGAACGGCCACCGCGTGCTGGCCGTGGTGCGGGCCTCGGCCGTCAATCAGGACGGCGCGAGCAATGGCCTCACAGCGCCCAACGGACCCTCGCAACAGCGTCTGATCGAAAAGGCGTTGGCGGCGGGTGGCGTGTCCGCCGGTGACGTGGACGTGGTCGAAGGACATGGGACCGGGACGCGCCTGGGTGACCCCATTGAGGTGCAGGCGCTCCTGGCGACGTACGGACAGGCGAGGACCGCCGATGAGCCGTTGTGGCTGGGTTCGGTGAAGTCGAATCTGGGTCATACGCAGGCCGCTGCTGGTGTCGCGGGGATCATGAAGATGGTTCTGGCGATGCAGCACGAGGTTCTTCCGGCGACATTGCATGTGGATGCGCCGAGTTCGCAGGTGGATTGGGCTGCGGGTGAGGTGCGGCTGCTGACGGAGGCGCGGGAGTGGCGTGCGGGGGAGCGGGTGAGGCGGGCTGGTGTCTCGTCGTTCGGTATCAGCGGCACCAACGCCCACGTGATCGTCGAGGAAGCTCCCGCGCTGGACGGTGAAGCTGCCTCTGCCGACCGTGAGTTGCCGGTGGTGCCGTGGGTGCTGTCCGGGAAGACCGCGGAGGCCGTACGGAGTCAGGCTGTGCGGCTGCGCGAGTTCGTGCTGGCGGAGCCCGAGCGTGACCTGTCCGGAGTGGGGCTGACGCTCCTGACGGCTCGGTCTGCGTTCGCTCATCGGGCCGGTGTGGTGGCCGGGGACAGGGAGTCGTTCCTCGCTGGCCTTCAGGCGGTTGTGGATGGTGACGCGCCGTTGCGGGGTGTGGCGGCCGGTGGCCGACTGGCTGTGCTGCTGACGGGTCAGGGCAGTCAGCGGTTGGGGATGGGGCGTGAGTTGTATGGCGCTTTCCCGGTGTTTGCTGCTGTGTGGGACGAGGTGTGTGCCGCGCTCGACGTGCACTTGGATGGGCCGCTTGCTGAGGTCGTCTTCGGTTCTGAGGCTGCGGTCTTGGATGAGACCGCGTTCACGCAGCCTGCGTTGTTCGCGTTCGAGGTGGCGTTGTTCCGGTTGGTCGAGTCGTGGGGTGTGCGCGCTGATGTGCTGGCCGGGCATTCCATAGGTGAGCTGGCGGCCGCGTATGTCGCTGGTGTGTGGTCGTTGGAGGATGCGGCACGGCTGGTCTGCGCTCGGGGCCGGCTGATGCAGGGCCTGCCTTCTGGCGGGGCGATGTGTGCGGTGCAGGCCGGTGAGGACGAGGTGCGCGCCGCCCTGGTCGACGGGGTCGACATCGCTGCCGTGAACGGGCCCGCCTCCCTGGTGATCTCCGGCACTGAGGCGGCCGTAAACGAAGTCGCTGCGCACTTCGCTGAGTCGGGCCGCAAGGTGAAGCGGCTGTCGGTCAGCCACGCCTTCCACTCCTCGCTGATGGAGCCGATGCTGGCCGAGTTCGGTGAGGTCGCTGCGGGGCTGACGTATGGGCGGCCGCAGATGGCGTTGGTGTCGACGCTGACGGGTCAGGCGCTCTCGTACGAGGAACTGTCGGACCCCGAGTACTGGGTGCGTCACGTGCGCGGCACCGTCCGGTTCGCCGACGCCGTGAGCACCCTCGCCGGGCAGGGTGTGAGCGCCTTCCTGGAGGTGGGTCCGGAGGCGGTGCTGACCGCGATGGCCGCTGAGACCCTCACCGACACGGACACGGACACGGACACGGACGTCGTGCTGGTGCCGGCCCTGCGCCGGGACCGGGCCGAGGCTCAGGCCGTCGTCGAGGCGGTGACCCGGCTGTACGCGCACGGCGTGGCCGTCGACTGGCGGGCCTTCTTCGACGGTACGGGTGCCACGCCGGTGGACCTGCCGACGTACGCCTTCCAGCACGAGCACTACTGGCCCAAGAAGGCCCTCGGCGCCGGTGATGTCCAGGCAGCCGGGCTGGTCAACGCCGGGCACCCGTTGCTCGGGGCGGCTGTGGCGATGCCCGACACCGATGGCGCGTTGTTCACTGGGCGTCTGTCGCTGGCGTCGCATGGGTGGCTTGCGGATCACGCGGTGGGTGGCGTGGTTGTGGTGCCGGGTGCGGCGGTCGTGGAGATGGTGGTGCGGGCCGGTGATGAGGTCGGTTGTGGCACGGTCGAGGATCTGACGCTGCATGCTCCGCTGGTCGTGGATGAGCGTGGTGCGGTGGTGTTGCGGGTCCAGGTCGGTGAGGCCGATGAGAACGCGCGGCGGGCTGTCACTGTGCACTCGCGTCCGGATGACGCGGCGGACGTGCCGTGGGTCCGGCATGCCGAGGGTGTGCTGGTGGCCGGGGTTCCGGAGGCGGACTTCGATCTGGCGGTGTGGCCGCCGGCCGGTGCGGAGCCGGTCGCGGTGGACTCGCTGTATGGGGATCTCGCGGCGTCCGGTTTGGAGTACGGGCCTGTCTTCCAGGGGCTGAAAGCGGCCTGGCGCGCGGGCGAGGACGTCTACGCCGAGGTCGTCCTGCCCGATGGAGTGGAGTCCGACGGGTTCGGGCTGCACCCGGCCCTCTTGGACGCCGCCCTGCACGGCATCGGGCTCGGTGAGTTCGTCGGTGACGACGGGCGCGCGCTGCTGCCGTTCGCTTGGTCGGACGTCACGGTGTACGCGCACGGAGCCGCCGAGCTGCGCGTACGGATATCAGGGTCCGAGGGTGCCGGTGGGGTGCGGCTTCAGGTGGCTGACAGGGCCGGTCTTGCGGTGGCGTCGGTGGGGTCGTTGGTGTTGCGGGCGGTGTCGGAGGGGCAGTTGGCTTCGGCGGCTGCCGGTCGTGGTTTTGATTCGTTGTTCCGGGTGGAGTGGCGGGAGTTGGCTGCTTCGGGGAGCGAGGTGCCGGAAGGGCAGGGCTCGGAGGAGCGGGGCGCTGATCTGACGGTGGTGTCCTTCTCCGGTGACGGTGACGGTGACGTCGATGGTGAGGCAGTCTGCGTGGGCGCCGTTGCTGGGCGTGCGTTGGAGGTTGTGCAGGAGTGGCTGGCGGCCGGGCACGGGGATGGTGCGCGGCTGGTGGTCGTGACCTGTGGTGCGGTGGCTGCTGTCGCGGGTGATGGGGTGCCGGACGTGGCGGCTGCTGCTGTGCGTGGTCTGGTGCGTTCTGCGCAGGCCGAGCATCCGGGTCGGATCGTGCTGGTGGACACCGACGGGCCGGTGGACTCCCCTGAGGTCGAGGAGTCGGCTCGCGCTGTGGTCGTCCAACACGGTGACCAGGAGCCGCAGTTGGCGATCCGAGCCGGACGGGCGTTCGCGGCCCGGCTCGCGCGGGCCACCGACGCGGTCCTGCACGTTCCCGAGACGTCGGGTGTCGACGCCGACAAAACGCCGTGGCGTGTCGATTTCGCCGCGACGGGGACGTTGGACAGTTTCCGGGTGGCGGAGTTTCCGCAGGCGTCGGCGGAGTTGGGGCCGGGTGAGGTGCGGGTGGCGATCCGTGCGGCCGGTATGAACTTCCGTGATGTGCTGAATGTGCTCGGTATGTATCCGGGCGATGCGGGGCTGTTGGGTCTTGAGGCGGCCGGTGTGGTCATCGAGACCGGCCCCGACGTGGAGGGCCTCGTACCCGGCGACCGGGTCATGGGCTTGTTCTCCGGGGCGTTCGGCCCCCGGGCCGTCGTGGACCGACGGCACATCGCGCCGGTTCCGAGGGGTTGGTCGTTTGCTGAGGCGGCGGCGGCTCCGGTGGCGTATTTGACGGCGTACTACGCGTTGGTGGATCTGGCGGGTCTGAGCGCGGGTGAGTCGGTGCTGGTGCATGCCGCGTCCGGTGGTGTGGGGATGGCGGCGGTGCATGTGGCGCGTCATCTGGGTGCTGATGTGTTCGGCAC